>DBFNRV010000001.1:0-17101 GCA_048421225.1 Christensenellales bacterium
ATTTTATTATGGAGGTGTTTTATGCGAGTATGCAGAGTTATGGCAGAAAGTGAGAGCTTCTATGGCGTAATTGATGAAAATAGGGTTCTTCGTTTGAAAGGGTTTCCGTTTGATAAAATCGATTATACGGGCCTGGCATATGAGCTGGATGCAGTTAAGCTGCTTGCCCCCTGTCAGCCCTCAAAAATTGTAGCTGTTGGGAAAAATTATGCGGCGCATGCGGATGAGATGGGCGAAGGCAGGCCAAAAGAGCCGCTGCTGTTTTTGAAGCCCAGCACAAGCGTTGTTGGACCAAAGGACTTCATTGTGTATCCAAGTATCAGCAAAAGACTGGACTATGAAGGCGAGCTGGGCGTTGTTATCGGCAGGAGATGTAGAAACACAAAACCTGGCCATGCTAAGGAATACATCTTTGGGTATACCTGCCTTAACGACGTTACAGCAAGAGATATACAAAAAAGCGATCCCCAATGGACGAGGGGCAAGGGGTTTGACACGTTTTGTCCAGTCGGACCGCATATTGAAACCGAGCTGGATGCTTCGCGCCTAAGTATTGTTACGCGTTTAAACGGAGAGGTGCGACAAAAATCGACCACCGATATGATGACATATAACATTGATGAGCTGATCTGCTACATAACAGAGGTTATGACGCTGCTTCCAGGAGATATAGTAGCGACCGGTACGCCGGAGGGAATAGGGAGTATGGCGGAAGGCGACCTGGTGGAAGTTGAAATAGAGGGCATAGGCGTGCTGAGAAACACCGTTGTGAGGGATTGATGGACGGATTGACTTTGGCTGCTGCGGTAAGCGAATTGGCGGTGCTTATTGACGGCAAGATAGATAAAATACAACAGCCAGGAAGGGACGAGCTGATTATTACCGTGCGTTCATACGGCTCCGTTTACAGGCTGCTGCTGTCGGCGTCTGCGGAAAACAGCCGTGTCCAGCTTACGGGCCAGCGTCCGGAAAATCCGGCTGAACCCCCAATGTTTTGCATGCTGTTGAGAAAACACCTGGCCGGAGGTAGAATATTGTCGGTTGATCAGCCGAATTTTGATAGAATTGTTGTTTTCCGCATTTCTTCATACAATGATTTGGGCGACTTGGCAGTCTATAAGCTAGTATGCGAAGTTATGGGGAAGCATTCGAATATAATGCTGGTCAACGAAAAGGACATTATACTTGATTCAATTAAGCGCGTCGATCTCTCCATGTCAGCCGTGCGTCCAATACTTCCAGGAGTAAAATACAGCATTCCAAAAACCCAGGAAAAGCTTGACCCGCGGCATGCTACATACAATGATTTTGTGGCTGCGTTGGAAGCGGACGGCAGGCTGGATAAAAGACTGAGCGAGTCATTTTATGGCCTATCGCCAGATATGGCAAAGCTGCTTTCAAATTATATAGGTATTTCGAAGGGCCGGTGCGAAATGCTTGAAGATGACGAGAAGGACAAACTTTGCTCTGGGCTGGTCGGCTTTTATGCCGATGTAACGGCGGGTAAGTTCACTCCATCAGCTATCTGCGGGCCTGGCGGCGCTGTAAAGGCGGTTTATCCATTTAAGCCCTCACATTTGGACGCGATAGAGTACCCAAGTGTATGGGAAGCTCTGGATGCCATGTATTCCAATAGAGACATCGCAGACAGGTTGAAACAGCGTTATTTGTCGCTGCAAAAACTGATACAAAACGCTATCGCACGTTGTGAACGCAAGCTAAACATGCTGTCAGAGGAATGCCCTTCGGAGGACGAACTCGAGCGTATAAGGCTTAACGGCGAACTGGTAACGGCCAATCTATACCGCATTAACAAGGGCATGGCCGAGTTTGTTGCCGAAAATTATTACTGCGACCCGCCAAGCAGAGCTATTATCACGCTTGATCCTAAGCTTTCGCCATCCGAGAACGCTCAGCTATACTATAAACGCTATAGGAAGGGTCAGAGAGCCAGAGAGATGAGCTGTGAGCAGATGCGGGAAACATCACATGAGTTGGCTTATCTGGAAGGGCAGCTGGATAACCTTGTCAAGTGTGAAACACAAGCCGATATCGAAGAGATAAGAGAGGAGATGGTATCGCTAAGATATATCCGCAAATCATCAATAAAGAGATCAAGAAAGGCTATGCCCGCAGTTTCAAAGCCAATGCGGTTCGTATCATCAGACGGCATAGAGCTCATGGTAGGCAAAAATAATCGTCAAAACGATATGCTTACCCTGAAGATGGCAAGGCCCAACGATTGGTGGTTCCACGCAAAGGATATTCCAGGGTCCCATGTTGTCGCGCAGTATAGCGGCGAGCTGCCAAGGCGGACATTGTTTGAGGCCGCGCTCTTAGCCTCCTATTACAGCCGTTCAAGAACAGGTGAGAACGTACCGGTTGATTATACCCTTAAAAGATTTGTAAAAAAACCCGCCGGGGCCAAACCTGGAATGGTAATATACACGGACCAAAAAACGGTATATGTCACACCTGATGAGAAAACCGTTTTTAAATTACTGGACAAGGCAAATAATAGTTAGTTATTTATTACTAACCGGATTTTTTACTAATTTTTGCATATAAATTATACTAAATATATGCATTCGATAATTCTAATATGATCTCAGGCGCTCAGCGCTAACCATCATTGAAATGAAGTGGAGGAATATTTATATTGAATTTTTTATGAAAGGAGCGAACGCATGAACAAGAATTTAAAGGGAAAAATTAAAGAATCGCTCTCATCCGTATTACCTATAACAGTAATAGTGCTTATATTGAGCATTACCGTTTCGCCGATGCCCATAGGGACTCTTGTGTTGTTTATGGTTGGTGCAGCGCTATTGATAGTAGGTATGGGTTTTTTTACATTGGGCGCTGACATGTCCATGCTGCCCTTTGGCGAGGGAGCAGGAGAACAAATCACTAAAATAGGAAAGCTGGGCATAATCCTTCCGGTATGCTTTTTGATCGGATTTATAATAACCATCGCTGAACCGGATCTATCGGTGCTTGCTACACAGGTTCCGTCAATTCCAAACGCGGTGATAATAATTACCGTAGCTGCCGGCGTAGGTATATTTCTAGTAATGGCAATGCTAAGGATACTGTTTCGAATACCACTAAAATTTATACTCTTGGCTTTATATGTATTTACCTTCATCTTCTCAATATTTATTCCAAAGTCGTTTTTAGCTGTGGCGTTTGATTCCGGCGGCGTCACGACGGGGCCGATTACAGTTCCTTTTATCATGGCGCTGGGTATAGGCATGTCGTCAGTAAGAAGCGATAGGGATTCGCAGGATGATAGCTTTGGCCTTGTTTCCATATGCAGCATCGGACCGATTCTGGCAGTTATGCTTCTAGGAATTTTCTATACACCTAGTGGAGCCTCATACTCCGCTATTTCGATTCCTTTGGTTGAGACCACCTCTGACGTTGCGGCTGCTTTTACCACGGGAATCCCGCTGTATTTAAAAGAAGTCGCGCTTGCGCTTCTGCCCATTATGGTAATGTTCGCGATTTTCCAGCTTATTACGGGCATGTTTAAAAAACGCCCGTTGAAGCGCATTGGCGTAGGCGTGATCTATACCTATATAGGACTTGTGCTGTTCTTAACCGGGGTGAACGTGGGCTTTATGCCGGCCGGCCATTATATAGGCGCCATTATTGGCAGTCTTGACTATAACTGGATTTTGATACCGCTTGGCATGGTCATCGGTTACTTTATAGTAAAGGCCGAGCCTGCCGTACATGTTCTCAACAAGCAGGTTTCAGAGATATCAAACGGGGCGGTATCATCAAAGGCGATGCAGCGCAGCCTGTCCATAGGCGTTGCAATTTCAGTTGGGATCGCCATGCTTAGGGTGGTTACGTCCGTTTCAATACTTTGGTTTTTGATACCTGGCTACCTAATTGCGATCATCCTATCCTTTATTGTACCTAATATTTTCGTTGGAATAGCGTTTGACTCGGGCGGGGTAACCAGCGGTCCCATGACGGCGGCCTTCATACTGCCGCTGGCTATGGGCGCGTGTGAAGCGCATGGAGGTAATATTTTGCTTGACGCGTTCGGCGCCGTAGCGATGGTGGCCATGACGCCCCTTATAACGGTACAGATTATGGGGCTTGCCAGCAAACGGAAGATGGCCCGCATACAGCTTGCGAGCAATATCCCAGATGATGATATCATAGATTATGAGGAGGTAATGGTCGATGTATAATTGCCATGAAGACGCTTTAAAGCTGCTCATAACAATAGTCGACAGGGGCAAGGGGGAGAGGATTGCCGAAATTGCCGATAAAAGGCTGTTTCATATAAGCCTTATGTGCCTGGGCCATGGGACGGCCAACTCTGAAATAATGGACCTTCTTGGATTGGGCAGCACTGACAAGGATGTTTTGCTCACGCTGACGCCATACTCGCATATCCCTTACATCTTGTCCGATATCTCGGACAAGATGCAGCTGAAAAAGCCGGGTAAAGGCATTGCCTTTATACTGCCGTTGTCAGGAGTAAACAAACTGACCTCAGACGTACTTTTACACGATAACCCTGAAATAGAAAGCGAAGTGAAAAAAATGGAAGAGGAAGTAAAATACCATCTTATAGTTGCGGCCTTGAATCCGGGATATTCCGAACTGGTTATGGATGCAGCCAAAGCAAGCGGGGCAACCGGGGGAACAGTATTAAACGCTCGCGGGGTTAGACTTGAGGGCTTTAAGCGGTTTTTAGGTATCTCCTTGCAGGATAAAAAAGAGTTGCTTATAATCTTGACCCCTGCCGAAGTACGTACGCCGATAATGAAAACGATAAGTGAAAAATTTGGGTTAAAAACCGATTGCAAGGCAATAGTAATGTCTTTACCGGTAGATGGAATAGCGGGAATTGGATAAATAAAAGTGCCGGCGCTACCGGCACTTTTATCTTTACTTCCAAAAAACCTTAATTTTATGATCCTTACCATCATCAAAGAGAAGTATTTTTTCAGCTCTTTTGCCATCTATTTCTATAGCGTATTCCGGACCCCTTTCAGCGGCAATCTCATATAAGGTATTTCCAAACCTGTATTTAATTTCAAACCTTTCATATGGAACGCATGGCTTTAGGCGTAGTTCGTTTCCAGTTTTACTAAGGCCAAGCATATATTCAAGGCCGGCCTGATACATCCAAGCAGCGGCACCGGTATACCAGGTCCATCCCGATCTGCCGGCGTTTCGGCCTACGCTGTATACGTCGCCGGCCGCTGCGTACGGTTCGGCCTTATACTTATTAACCAGCGTTTCTTGGCTTGTATGGTCTATGGGATTGAGCATTTTAAACAGCTTCATAGCACGGTCTGGCTGACCTAGCATACAGGCTGCTATAACCGCCCATGCTCCTGCATGGGTGTATTGTCCGCCGTTCTCACGAACGCCTGGCAGATAGGACTGGATATAACCCATATCCCTTTCAGGAGCATCAAAAGGCGGTGACAATAGCTTTATAACGCCATTTTCCTCATCCACCAACAGACTGTCCAAGGAATCCATAGCTTCCGAACCATGTGCGGCCTTATTAAATACGGACCAGGACTGCGAAATGCAATCAATAGAACACTGCTCGTTTTCATGGGAGCCAAGAGGGGCGCCGTCAAAGAGGAACGCCCTTTTATACCACGAGCCATCCCAAGCGCAGACTTCAATGGCTGATCGAAGCTTTCCCGCATACTCGGTGAATTCCGCAGCTGTTTCATAATCACTATTGTAGCTGCATAATGGAATAAAACGCTCTAGTATATATAGTAAAAACCAGCCAAGCCATACGCTTTCGCCGCCATTTTCACCAACAAGATCCATTCCGTCGTTCCAGTCTCCCCCTTCCATAAGAGGAAGTCCATGTTCGCCCGTTCTCATAGAGCGCCTAATGGCGCGAAGGCAATGATCATAAAGCGTGCCTGAAATATCGGATACTATTACGGGATCCATAAACCGTTCGTTTTTTCCCTCTTCAATAGGGGTATCCGCGAGATACGGCGCTGATTCGTCTAATACCGCTATATCATGGGTTACTTCAAGATATTTAAGCAATGCATAGGGCAGGAACAGCCTATCGTCACTGAACATCGTTCTTATTCCAGCGCCCCCCTCATGCCACCAGTGAAGTACATCGCCGGCTTCAAATTGCTTTGAAGCACATAATAGTATATGTTTTCTAGCTATTTCAGGCTCCGTCATAAGCAGTGCCAAAGTGTCCTGCAGCTGGTCTCTAAAGCCGAACGCTCCGCTACATTGATAATAGCCAGTGCGTCCCATCAGCCGGCTGGAGAGCACCTGGTACAGCAAATGCCCGTTCATCATAAGGTCAAAAGCCGGGTCGCCCGTATTTACCTTTATACGTCCTAGCCGCATGCTCCAGCTGCGCTTTACGGCATTTAGGCTCGATTGCACATAGGCGGGGACGGATTCATTCACGGTTTGATATATATTTTCCTCCATATCCTGACCAAGCATTAGTACTAACTCTTTGCTCTCGCCCGCTTCAAGCGTAATACGGGTTCTAAGCGCTGAAAAGCCTCCCAACCCCAGTCCGTCTAGCCTATTTAGCTCTTCCTTATGCCATCCGGCGTTTAAAATAAAACTTCTGTCCGAGGAGTACTCGGTCTCGCAGTTAGGAATGGCAATATAGGCAAATCCATTACCATCCCCGTTTTGTCTAAGATTTGAGGCCAGAAGGACGCCGTTTCTATATTCGGTTAATATGGCCTCAGGATGCTGTATAGCGCCCAGTACCCACTCAGCGCCATAAAGGATATCTATATTTCTTTGGCGAATCATCGGGTTGGTAAGCTTTATGACAGTGTATTTTACAGGTTTGTTTTGGTCTACAAATACCGTCATATTCTGCCTGAGTTCCAGCGCGGACGAACCATATACAGTATATCCGAATCCGTACCTGACAGTGCATTCCGAATCCCGCTGAAGGGAACCAGGCGTTATAGTCCAAGATTCGCCTGTATCCGCATCTGTCAATATCACGAATTCACCCTTAAGGTCGGACACAGGATCATTTGCCCATGGGGTAAGCTTATTTTCGCGGCTGTTTTTATTCCAAGTAAAGCCTCCTCCGCTTTCAGTAACGAGTGTGCCAAATTGATCGTTGGTCATTATGTTTGACCAAGGGAGGGGTGTATTTGCGCCTGGCTTAAGCCTGATTATATACTCTCCGCTGTCAGCGTCAAAGCCGCCATAGCCATTGTAAAACAGAAGTTCTGTATCGGATATAGTAAATGAGGCGCGTGGTTGTCCAAGCTGTAAATAGTGCCTGTCCGGTATCTCCTCCTGGTTCTGGTGCGTTAACTGTACCTTTATGCTCTTTCCAGCGTCGATAACGAACGTGGCTACGCCAGAAAGCAGGAGCAGCTCTTTTTCATTTAAATCATATTCATGAATGAGAAAAACATTTCTGGTTCCGTAGCCGGCCAACATTTCTGTTAGCCGTTCTCTGAGTTCGTTTTTATACTCATTGGGATATCTGCCAAGAAGAACTATATCCGCCTGACAGTTTTTAATATCCATATAGTCGCTTAGCTTCAGCAGCGCCTTAACGGTACGAATTTGGGCTGTATTTCTTACCTTAACGAGTAATATAGGCCTGTCGCCAGATATTCCGTGCCTCCAGAGGCCCTTTATGCCCAGGCCACTGTTTCCATGGTATTCGCGTTTTGTTGAGTGGCGAATAAACAGCCTGGACACTATGCTTTCATACATATCCACCATCTTCATATCAATGCCTGCCATACGGTAAGCGCTGGCGGCATGGGACCATGCCAGATCGAACAGCCTGGGAATTGAGTTGGTAATTTCATGCAGGTCGCTTACAGCCTGTTCATGGTTGGATGCATAACCCATTATCAATTCAACTACGGCGCTTTCCCCAGGGTTTAATAAAAAGGACATTCTGCCGCAGGCCGCCGGTTCAATCGGGGATTCCACCTTTTGATTTGGCAGCATGGGCCTGCGCATCGCTTCAGCATAATCGGCTCCGCGCCCTGGCATTATCAATCTGTCGGCACAGTACCTGGCTTTTGCGGGGCCTGTCAGTGAAAAATATAGCCAATGCTCGGGCTTTTGTGGGCGAGGCCTTCTATTGAACAGGAGAATATCGTCTTCCAGGCGCGCATCGACCGTCAATCTTACAAAAGCGGGATGTGAGGCATCCTCCGCTTGTTCGGCAAGGCTTACTTCCATAAATGCTCCGACTTCCAGTTCCTTTTGCTTTTCGCCGTGGTTGACTATTGTCATACGCCTGACCTCGCCATTAAAATCAGGAGCAACGCAAATATCCACCGATGCGGATAAATCTTCATGCTTTGAAGAAAACGTCGCCTTGTGCGGTTCATAGGCTGTATAGTAATCAGATGCAGCCCCATTGACAGGCAAAAGCGCGGGTGACCAGACCGATGCGCCGTCTTTAATTAGTAAATGCACCCCTGAGTCAGAGCGAAGCGGATCGTTGCGCCACCGGTTAAGCATGACGTCGCCGCATTTTGAAAATCCCATCCCATTTTCAGCAAGCAGAACACTATAGCCGCCATTTGACAGTACCTGGGTCTTGGGGTCAATATGGCATGGCCGTATTTGACGAACGGAGGTCGATTCGTCAATCTTTTTATTTCTTTTACGATAGACCGCGCTCTCGAAAGTTTTAAGTACAACAGACATCTTGGGACGTTTTTCTTCCAAGAGCAGCTCGGCGGCTTTAACCTCCGCAACGGACATAAAGCGCCGTTTCAGTATATTATCGTTTATGACATTATTGAACGAGCATAGGCTCATTCCCTGGTGGTGGGCCATATAGCTTTTGACAATCTCATATTTACGGTTTTTTCTAAGCCGCGCATTTGTAAAATCCAGCGCTTCGTAACAGCCAAACGCACCCAACGCGCCCAGCTTTATTAGGTCGTAAATATTTTTCAGGGCGGCATGAGGATCGGTTAACAGCGCAAGCATCGTGGCATAAGGCGCTATAACGCATTCAGGCTCGCGCGTAGGGGATAACCCAAGCTTTGGGATTCCAAAAGCACGGTATTGATAGAACATGCTTCTGTCAAACGCATAGTAGCCTGATTCGGATATTCCCCATGGAAATTTTCCTTTTGTATGTCTTATTTGAGCGCTTACGACATTAGAACAGGTTTCCCCTAAAAGCGTACCTTTTATAGCTCCGGTAAATATAATGGGCATTAAATATTCAAACATTGTTCCGCTCCAGGATATAAGCGCCCGCCCGCCTTCGGAGTCCACTAGAAGCCTTCCCAGCTTGAACCAATACTCCTTTTTTATCTGGCCCAGCGCTATTGCGACAAATCCGCTTAACCTGGCCTCTGAGGCAAGGAGATCATATCTTGATGGCGATAGCCTTCCGTCATGAAAGTCATAACCTATATGCATAAGCTTGCGCTGTTTATCACATAGCGCGGTAAAATCGGTTTCCCTTGCAAGCTTAAAGCATCTTTGCGATATTGAGTTAGCCCTAGGCGACTCGGATTCTGACATAGCTTTGCTAAGCGTAATAAGGCAGGCGACTAGATTGCCGCTGTCAACCGTGGACACATATTTAGGCTCAATTATATGCAGAGTGCGTATGTTATACCAGTTGTAAAGGTGGCCATGCCATTTATCCATACTTTCTATTGTATTCAACATGTTTTCAAGCCGCGTAAACATATCGGCTTCATCAATAAACTTCATATCAAAAGCACTTAGCACAGCCATAAGCCCCATGCCTATATTGGTGGGGGACGTATTACGGACCAAAGGCTTTGGGGGGGACTCCTGATAGTTATCAGGCGGGAGATAGTTGTTTTCTAAAGTACAGAATTCGTCAAAATAGCGCCAGGTGCATCGTGCGAGCTTTATCAGTTCATCAATGTCCTCATCGCTTAACGGCTTTTTATCATATGCCTTATCCAACTGGTATACCATTAATGGGGAAAGAATCCATGCAAATCCAAACAGCATACATAGGGGAGAAGCTCCAGGCAAGAATGCCGCCAGTACCGCTAAGAATCCAACTATAGGGCACGACGCCATTCGACTGTAGTACCCTGTTATATTTCCTTTGCGTTTCGACTCGGTGTCCGCTGCCGTCTGCCACTCAAGCATCTTTTTATGCGATATGAACATCCTGTATAGGCTTCTTATTATCGCATCTATGCTAATGTACGCGCAAAATGGAATTATTGTCAGGTTTATTAGAGGTTTTAGCCAGGAACGTACACGGTCCTTCAGCATACCCTGAAAGTCTCGTTCCACACTGTTGGTTATAAAATCAGCAATAATGCCAAAAAGATCTGAAACTATATCAAAAAGTAATGCGGCAAGGCTTAATATTACAACCCACCACTTTGAAAACACGAGTCCCAGCCCAAGTGAGATCAGCAAATATGGAAACATAAGGCTGCGGGATAGATTATCCGCCATCTTATACCGCGCTATACCGTCCAAGGGATTCTTTACCTTGGAGCCGGCGGCATCCCTGGTGTTTTTGAACATAAAGGGAAGCAGCTGCCAATCCCCGCGAATCCATCGGTGCTGTCTTTTCCACCATGAGAGCAAGGTGGATGGTTCTGAATCGTATAGTATAACATCGTTTAAAAATCCAGCCCGCATAAAGCATCCTTCGAGGAGGTCATGGCTCAATACAGTATTATCAGGTATTATATAATCAAGCGTGTCTTTGAATACAGAGACATTAAATATTCCCTTTCCGCCGAATATACCCGTTCCAAATATATCCTGTGAGAAGTTGGATACGCCGGACGTATAAGCGGACACGCCGCAGTCGGCTGACCATATCGATGAAAAAGGCGTTTTAACCGCGCTTTTCGCGGTGGTTTCCATGCGCGGCGCCAAGACTCCATACCCGTCCAACACAACCATATCTTCGCTGATTACCGGCGCGTTCAACGGGTGAGCGGCAGCGCCGATCAATTCCTTTAACGTCTCCATCGGTAGGGAGGTATCGGCGTCCAGGGTTAGGCAATATTGTATTTTATCGGGGAGGTTAGGCGCCATAAGTTTAAAGCTGCCTGTATCGCCCGTGCATAACAATCGCACAAGCTCAACTATCGCGCCGCGCTTGCGTTCATAACCCATCCAAATCCCATCGGCGGAGTTCATCGTTCTTGAACGGTGTATACAGTAAAATATGGGTATTTGAGCAGGGTATTTGGAATTAAGTCCTTCTATAAGCCGCTTCGCTTTTTCCAGCATGGCTTCTTCCTCGGGGGCGATTTCCTGACGGCTGTCGGGAAAGTCGCTTAAAAGCGCAAAATAGCAGTTATCCAGAGGATTTGCCAGATAGTGCGTCTCAAGTTTTTCAATACCTGATTTTAAGCTGCTTTCATTGGTGATCAGGGTTGGCACGGCAATAAGCGTTCTATTAGCTTCACCAATCCCGCATTCCATTGAAAGGCGGGGGATAGCTCTTGGCTTTACAAACTTTGTAGAAATCCTTCCGACGATCAGCATGGCTATATATATTGCGGGAGAAAGCGCAAACAGGAGTGAAACCAGATCCTCCGTATAAGCAAGCAGCAATAGGACCGCTGCTATAAATACTTGAACGGCCGTTATTAGAATCAGCTTTTGCGTATTCTTCAATCTATGGTATCTGACATCGGGACGCATGCTCTTGTATAGGTTTTCTTCCCCTGGATAGCCTGGAAGCAGATAATATCCCACATGGGAAGCCTTGGCGTCGCCCTTGGAGGCAAGATCTAGCGCACGCCTTGCAACGGCCGCCTCAGCAACCTCGAGTTTATCCGCAATTTTTTCAATGCGGCTTCTGTAATACGCTCTGCTCGGCCTGTCCATTAATACGTACACTTCATCTCCAGACAGGATCTTTTCCACGGAGCTCATACGCTCAAAAAGAGATTCGAAATCTAAATCCTCAAGCGTTCTTAAACTATGGATTATATTTTGAACCAGCAACCTGCTCTTTGTCTGCCTTGCCCGTTCCGCGCTTAAAACCGCGTCAAGGTCGGTGTCATTCATTTTAAGCTGAATATTGATGGCGTCAAACAATGAAAAGGCGTCGGCTTTTACAAGCATCATATGAAGCTTTTCAGCAGACGAGGGGTGATTAGCGGGATCAAGCCGCTCTATTATGGAATAGATCTGCCTTTCGGAGCCTGGACGCAGCTTAAGCAGGCTGCTTGCGGCGTCGTCTGCCGCGCGCCAGTCCTTTATCGTAGCCATGCACTCAGATGATAATTCAGCCAGCAGTTTTATTAAAGCAACCTTTAGCATGTCGGGCAAAAGGGAGAGCTCGCGAATGCTTAACGGTCCAACGGACTGAAAACCGGATACATATTGCTCAATTATTTCGCCGTCAATCGCTCCATTTCTGTGCCCGACAAGATCCGCTGCTAGCATATAAATTCGAGGCAGTCCGGTCCTCTCGCTTTCCGCACAAACCGGAAGACGGATTGATTGAAGCGCCTTTTTTGAGTCCTCAAGCGCAACAATAGTTTTTTCAACCGTATAAAAGCTATCCAATAGCAAATCCGCACATGGCGGAAGTTCACGCCCATCTCTTGCATGCGCGCTTATAGTTCTATAAAATCCATTAAGCTGCCTAATATCTCCGTGAAGAGCGGGGAAAATACCTTTTTCACGTTTTTTACGCTTACGCGTGCGAACGGTTGCGGACAAGCTGGCATGACGCACCATGTCAGCAGGCTCAAGCCATACGTTCCGCAAGCCGAAATGTGTCTTTTGCATATATCCTCCGCAGATGATTAATTAAATTATTATTTGTCAGATCATGCTTTATAATTCATGACCGTTTGCTGTTTACTATATTTATCAGTTCCGCTATAAACTCGGCTATACCTGGCAGGTGACTGTCGGCAATTCTTTGCAGTATGTATACAACTACGGCGCCCAGCAGTGTAAAACCTATTGCACCGCCTAAACCGCGCATAATGCCCGACAAAAAGCTGACGCGCATAATCCTCTTTTTATCCTGAACATAAAGCATGTATTCATAAAAATTGGCGCGGTCAAGCTTAGACGCAATGCTTTTTAAAACACGATGCATCTCCCTTAACTCCTTGTCCTGTGACCGGGTAGTCTTCTCCATACTAGCCTTCTTTCAAAGCGGCTTGGGATATCTCGCCTTTAAGCGGTATGGGCAATTCCATCCTCTTTATATTGCGTAAGCGCATGTATATCCATACCAAAGGCCGCCCGCATTACCTCGCTAATGTCCGAAACGGGACGAACGCTGCTTTTGCTCTCCAGCGTCTCGTCCAAATTATCCTGAGGCACAATTATGATGCGGGCGCCGGATTCCTCTGCCGCCTCCACCTTAGCCCGAACGCCGCCGACTGGGCGCACCTCCCCGTTCATGGTTATCTCGCCTGTCAGAACAATCTTTGGAACGGCCGGTCGATTTGTAAGCGCACTCATAAGCGCTACTGCAAATGCTATTCCGGCGCTGGGGCCGTCTACAGGCATTCCGCCGGGTATGTTGAACCTGATGTCAAAATTCCTACAGTCCATACCAAGGCGCTTTAAAAAAGTACTGATTACATTTTCAACGGACGCCCTTACGGTACTCTTTCGTCTAAGTTTTCGCGTTCTAAGGTCGATTTCTTCTTCTTCAGCCATCCCGATTATCTCCACACGCCCTTTCCCTTTATCAACCAGAGTTGCGGAGCATTCTATCTCCATAACGAATCCGTGCGTCAGGTCAGCGCTTACACCCATCCCATATGCAGTACCTATAGGGGAGGCTTCAGGTATATATCCGGCGGTATGCCACGAATATCTGCATGTTTGTGCAACCCATTTTATATCGCTTTGTGTTATTCTTGATCTGCCATCCATATATGCGGCCCCTCCCGCAAGCTGAAGCATATTAACGGCTTCACGTCCTGAATTTGAATATCCAGCACAGCAGCTCATTGCGTCGTCGTCTATATCGTAGCCCATTCGGGCGGACGCGCCATTTACAATATGTTCTAGTTCCTGATTGCTAAGCGCCCTGAAATACAGTTCTACACATCTCGAACGCAGGGCGGCTGGGATTTCTTCAGGAGATCTGGTTGTAGCTCCCACGAGACGGAAATCCGCTGGAAGCCCGTTTTGAAAAATATCGTGAATATGAGGGGGAATATTGGGGTTATCAGGAGTGTAATAAGCGCTGTCAAAGAACACGCGCCTGTCTTCAAGTACTTTCAGCAGCTTATTTAATTGAAGTGGATGCAGCTCGCCTATTTCATCTAAGAACAGGACGCCGCAATGCGCCCTGCTTACCGCCCCAGGTTTTGGCTGCGGAACGCCTAGGGATCCCCATGAGCCGGCGCCTTGATAGATTGGGTCATGAACCGAGCCCATAAGAGGATCGGCGATAGCGCGTTCGTCAAACCTAACGCATGTAGCGTCCACCTCTATAAACTGGGAATGTTCATTGAAGGGCGAGCATTCGTAATGTTTAGCTTCCTCCAAAACAAGGCGCGCTGCGCAAGTTTTCCCCACGCCTGGAGGCCCGTAGATAAGTACATGCTGTGGGTTAGGGCCGCAAATAGCCGCACGAAGCGCCCTTATACCTTCCCTTTGGCCAACTATGTCGTCTAATCTCATAGGACGGGAAAGCTCGGTTAAGGGAACGCTTAACGAACGACTGCGGGAACTTTTCAGCTCCGCAAGCTCCTTATTGCTGTTCTCTTTTTTCACAGGTTTCTTGGGGGATTCAAGAGCCTTACGCTGCCGGGTAAAGATAAACCAACTCATTAGCAGCATTACGCCGCATTGAATAACAATCCAGATAATCCATTCCATATAAGAGCCTCCGTACATATATCTCGTAGGTATTATGCGCAGGAGGTTTACTTGTTATTGATGTGTGGTTTGGTACAAAAATAGTTAATTTCAAAATATTAGGCCAATAAAAATTTAATAAACGAGGAATTCAATTTTACCAAATTTTACGCAGCGCCCCAGTTCGTTATAATTATATGAAAATGAGGGAGGATCTATTTCCCCCAGCCAATCTATCATTGCTTCCTCGTTGATAATTCCAGAGATATGTTTGCTTGCCATTCCATAATGCCAGAGGTTTCCATCGGATACATCCAGACGGTCAATAAGCGCCTTACCATATGATACTTTTAATATATAGTTTCCATCAAAGATGAAAATGAAGTCTTTAACCACGGTATTAACAGATTTACCGGAGTTTTGAAGGGGTCCGCTATAAATGCAATAACGTTCATAAGCAGAACTTATTGACGCCAATGTCTCCTTATCCCAGTTAGTCACATCGGCGGGATTTATATTAATAGGTTTTGTCATGGCCTTGGCATTGGCTGTAGGCTTTGTAAAATAGGATGAGACATGCTCTACATAATCGGTTTCTACGCTGAACAATAAGCCATTGCCAGGATATGAAGCGGAAAACATGTTCTCCTGATAGATTTTCAATCTACTTCCCATACCCGATTTGCTAAGGATCGTAAAGTCATCCATATTCTGAATTATATAGTCCATATTATAGCTGTAATTTATATCTCCTTTATCATTAATAGCGCTCAGATAAAGAGCTTCCAGCTCCGATTCAAAACTTGTATCGGTTAAAGTATCGCTTGACTGTATATTCTCAGTTTCCGTTTCCGCCGCTTTTACTGGAGATGGCATTGTTGTGAATGAAACTATTGTTAACGTCATGGTGAGTGCTAGTATAAAATTGATAAAATACCGCTTTGGCTGAAAGTTTGCGATCATTGCCACCCTATTGCGAAGGTTTATGCTGCTGCCAAACATGGCTGCGGTCGGCGCATACTTTGCGTTTGCCTGTGCACACATGTCGATAAGGGCACGCCCATAGTCAAGCCTTGTATAAACCGGAATATCCCTGATTGCATCGGCGTCCGCGCAAAGCTCAATGTCCTCCCTTACGTATTTGCCCATAAGCCATACAAGCGGATTAAACCAGTGAGCCGCCTGCACAAGCATTAGGAGCCTTAAAAATAGAATATCCTTCCGCTTAATATGAGCAATCTCATGCTGTATCGCAAAGCGCAGCTGCTCGTCTGTGCAGTGCACCATATCCCTAGAGATCAATATACGCGGCCGAAGTAGTCCATACAGGGCGAACGTACGGCTTCGCGATACCCAATAGACTGAGCATCTGACATTTTTATGCTTGCATTCCTCGGCTAATATCCCGTTTATACGCGAATCATCACACGGAGTAATCGAGGAGTACTTCCTAAATCTTATTGAAGTTAGAACAAAACTTGATAATACTATGACCGCGCCCGCACCCCATACGCATAATGCGACAGATTCGGGATTCAATTCAACTGGGCTCGCGGATTTTTCAGCATTATCGGTAAATACCGCTTCGGCAGGCAGGGTTATATCATATTGATTTAGTTGCTCGCTTACGCCTGACTCGTCTATTGGATAATAATTAAGAATAGTGGATTCAATCTCTGGTTTGTTGTCAAGTATGAGTGATAGAATGCTTATGGAAGATGTTGTTACAACGGGCACGGCAAGCCTAAGCATTATCAAAAGCCATGCGGTTACGCGCCAATAGGAGGGCGCCTTACGGAGCATCCTCCTACAGAGTAACACGAGCAGAACAAACGCGCCGCAGATCAACGAAATGGCAATACATCCATAAACGAATCCCATAGCAGCCTCACTTTCTTTGGTTCAGCAGGCTCCTCAACTCATCCAATTCCTCTTTTGACACCTCATTGTTGTCAATAAAACTGACCATCAATTTATTGATAGATCCATTAAACATCTTTTTCAACGTTGCCTTAGCCATGTTTAAACCGGCCTGCTCGAAAGAGACGGAGGCGGAATAGAGGTTGACGTCCCCCTTGTCAATACGAACCATTCCCTTTTCGCTTAAGCGGGTCAGGAATGTCCTTACCGTATTGTCTGCCCAGGGCTCTGTCCTGCGGGCACGTTTTATTATTTCGGCAGCGGGCAGAGGGGATTCCTCCCATAAAATATCCATTATTACGCGTTCGCTATCCGTTATATTTTTCATACAACCACCTCACTACGCATAGTAGTTAAATTATATAATATTAATTTTAATTTG
>DBFNRV010000002.1:0-7468 GCA_048421225.1 Christensenellales bacterium
TTCATAGTCTTATGTTATAATTGGTATGAAACGGCTAGAAGCACTTGGAGGAATCTATGAAGAAGCGATCTGTAATATCTATTTTTCTGTGCGTAATGATGCTTATATTAATACTGCCTGCGTCAAATGCTGTAAGTACGGACGAACCGGTTGTGACACAGCGCCTAGATACGGGCGAAATGGTTGTCAGAATACAGCTTCGTTTAAGGGAACTGGGATATTTTATGTTTAAGCCTACAGGAAGCTTTCAAAGCCTTACGGTAAATTCAGTAATTGCATTTCAGCAAAAGCAGACCGACGAAAACGGTGCGCCGATAATCGCGGATGGAAGCGTAGGGCCTCAGAGCAGAAGCATCCTATTTTCCAATAGGACCGTCCGAATGGATATACTTACAGACATTCCTTTTGGACAGCTTTCAGCCACCATGGCGGCGACAGGCGAACTAATTAACTGGGAAACGGTGAAGTCCCAACTTGAGGCCGGTCAAACATATACCATTACAGACTGTTACAGCGGCACTCAGTTTAGCATGACATTTGTCGATGGAGAAAACCACGCGGAGATGAGGTGCGCTGCCATGGAAGACGAGGCGGCATACAAGGAGCTGTTTGGAGGGGAATATAATTATTCAAAAAGGCCTGTGCTCATAACGCTAAATGGAAAAAATGTCGCCGCTTCCTTACAGGGGATGCCCCATGGAACGGACAGCCATTCATGCATGTATTTCGACGGTTCGTTATCGCATGTGGGTACTCTGTCGGATATTGAGCAGTTAAATCAGGTTCATAAGGCTGCCGGCCGCTGAGAATTTATATCGTCTGACAAACTGTAAAGTTTCGATTTTATAAAATTTGGCGCATGGGCGGATGAATCATGCGCCATTATTTTCAATTCATAGAGCGGAGGCCTGAAGGCTATATAACCTGGCAGGCGCAAAAGTAAATTTAGCCGATTGGATATTGGGTACATCTTTGCCGAATTTTGACGATTTGGTGACATAAGTGTTGACATATTGACACCGATGTATTAGTATTAAATTATGTAATTAAACAGTTCTGACATAAGGATATTGTATTGAAAGGAGGCGTTAACAAGCAACGGAGTGACAGCCTATGGTCATGTTATTTAGTTTTTCTTTTTGTTGAAAAGGTAAACCAATGCGTGCTCAAAGAACTGATGTATGACAGATTGAACCGTGCTATATATGGTAAATGAGCTTATAGTATTATTAATACACTAATAAAGACTGGCACGGCTGTCCCGAGTATGGCTTTCCCGTTCACAAAGAGCGGTGTTAGTAAATCTATACCATTTTAAGGAGGACAACAGGAAGAAATGAAGCAAGAGAACAGAAAAGCGACAGGCACGCGGCTTAAAAGGCTGATTGCCGTCATCGCAGTCATCGCAATGATGACAACCTGTATACCCGCTATAGCCGCTAATAATAACCGGCCCAGCGAGATAATTGGAACAAATATTTCGGGTTTTTCTACCACCGACCTTTATGACAACGCTTATGACGGCTCCATCTTCGGCGAATATGATCTTACGATCATGAACTACTGGGCGACATGGTGCGGTCCGTGTCTTATAGAGCTTCCCCATATTCAGGAAATCTATGAGAATTACTCCGGCCTGGGCGTAAACGTAATGGGCATCCTCTGCCAGTCGGGTTCTAGCACGGTTAGCTCCGCGAGGCAGGTAGCGGAACAGTATGGCCTTACATATCCTACCCTTATTGAGGATTCGGTACTTCGGACTATAACCGACCAGTGCATGTACATACCCGATACCTTTATCGTAGACAGCCAAGGCAATGTTTTAGACTGGGTGGAAGGTTCAATGTCATATGAGGAGTTTGAAGCGCTCATTGACACCTGGATGACCGAGATTGTAGAGTACAACGTTGATATTTTCGGCGGAGATGAAATTGTAATCCAGGGTAACATACCTGAACCCGCCGATAATTATTTTATAACTAGTTCAGCACGCTTTGAAATCACCCTGCCATGGGGAGCGGATCCTTCCGCAAGCTACTTGGTTAACGACGGAAACGCAATAGCTTTCTCAGAGCTGAATACAGAAGGCGGAAACTACCTCTATGACCTCACCGTTAGTTCGTATAGCAACCTTATAGAGATTTATGTAGGTCAAGATCCGGAATCTGGAACCCCCGAGTCATCGTACAGGTTCTTCCAGGATGAGGAAGCCGCGGACGCTTTCTGCTCAGAGCATTCGGCGGATTGGGATTATGCAAATCTCTACAATGGTTTCTATAACCTGCGTGAATACAATGCTGTCCGCGACTTCCTGGCGATAACGGACGATAGCGGCGTATTCAATGCCGAGAAGCTGGGCGAAGGCGTGGATCTTGCGGATCCCGAAACCTGGCCCGGAGTTACGTGGACCCAGGACGGACATCTGTCCGAGTTCACGGCGGAGGGGAAAGGCCTTGTAGGCGAATTTGACATGGGCGTTTGCTCCATGCTCAACACTGTAAACCTTAGCGGAAATCCTGGAATCGGCACGATAGCGCTTCAGGGATGCTACAGCCTTGAGTATCTTTATCTTAGCGGCTGTGAAATCACTCAATTCGATGCTAGCGGTTTGAACGAGCTGAATGTGCTTGACCTTTCTGATAACCCGCTCGTAGCGTTTATGGCTAATTCAGTGGAGGTAAACGCCGCGGATGGCGGAACGTTCGACGCTGTGTGCGAGGACGCGGGAATCACGCTTACGGCGCTTGCCAACGATGGGATGCGCTTTGACGGCTGGTATGACGTTGAAACCGGAGAAGTCCTTTCAGAGGAACTGACCTTTGTTATGACAGAAGGTGTGTATACGGTTGAAGCCCGTTTCTCAGAGGAACAGGTTGACCCCACACCAACGCCGGATCCTGTAGATCCTACCCCGACGCCGGATCCCGATGTTACGCCAGGGCCCGATGATCCGACGCCCAGTCCAGCCCCCGTAGAGCCGACGCCAAGCCCTGCGCCCTCGGATCCGCCGAAGGCAGGCTCGGCAACCCTTATAGGGCTTGGTATTGCCGCGCTTCTCTCAGCGGGCGGCATTGGAATCGGCTATTCGCGCAAAAAGCGCAGATAACAATCGGCTTTTATAATAACCTTGTATAAAACCGATTAACTTACATCAGATGCGCTGTCCAGCGTTGAAACGACATTCAGCGCTGGACAGCGGAATATGGTTAATCTCTCTGATGCCGGTTACAACGCAGGGCAGGATCAAACCATTGCTTATAGGCCGGTATTAAGGGTAAGGCGCCGCGACGGCTTTCCTAATTAAAGGTTACGGAAGAAGCTGGCGCGAACAGCCTTGTAACAGCGCAATTTTATGGCGCTGAAATAAAACTTTTGAGGTGTGCTCATGAAAAAGTTTAAAACATTAATAGCTCTGATTTTGGTTCTCTCCCTCGTTATAGCCGCCGGATGCAAGAGCGATCCATCATCAACCGACCCCACTCCGGGCGCTACGACCCCGTCGGGAACGGATGGCTTGGACGCGCCAGAAGAATCGGCTACACCGGACGACGCTCAGGCTACACCATCGCCCGCGCCGGATAATACGACCGGTCCGAGCAATGGCGGTACGGATGCAAGTCCTACATCGGGCGGCTCAACACCCACGGCGACGCCAAACACTACGACAAAGCCAACTTCGGAGCCTACGCCCGACAGCGAGCCGGATATAGCCGCGTTTAAGACGAACGACCTGAATGGTAATACCTATACTAACAGCATGTTTGCCAGGTCGGGACTTACCATGATAAACGTTTGGGCTACCTGGTGCAACCCATGTATTCAGGAATTGCCCGACTTACAGCGGGTCAGCGACAAGTACTCCGGCCGGATGCAGCTGTTTGGCGCGCTTTTTGATTCCTCAACCTCCGGAGCTTGCGAATCGGCGCTGACGATATTAGAAGGATTAAATATCAGCTATCCGGTTCTTAAATGTAACTCGCAGCTTAAAAAGGCTATGTTGGATCCTTATGGTATCGATAAAATGCCGACAACGCTGTTTATTGATTCAAACGGAAATGTAGTTGATGTTGTTTCGGGTTCCCATTCGTTTTCAGAATGGTGTTCAATAATTGACCGCCTGCTATAAGGAGGTTTAACCATGCAAAACGCCAAGAAGAAAGGACGTTACTGGATCCCGATTACGATTTTTGCGGTTGGCATTGCATTTGTGGTGCTGGGCATATACCGTAATGAAGTGAGCGTAGTGCTTGCAAAGGCGGTTGCCATATGTCAGGAGTGTATAGGAATTGGATAAGCTAAAGAAGAACGTAAGAAAGCGCACTGAGAGGATAAGGCTGCTCGTACAGACCCTGTTCTTTATAGTAACCAACAGCTTTGCCATTGGCTACATTAAGGGAGGAATTTATCAGGGAAAGCTGAAGCAGCTATGCGTGCCTGGACTTAACTGCTATTCATGCCCTGGCGCGGTTGGCTCCTGCCCTATCGGTGCTTTGCAGTCCGTGCTGAACAAAAGAAACTTTTCAATCAGCGAAACTACGGGAGAGTTGGTCATGACGCCCACATACTATGTTTCGTTTTACATAATTGGTTTTTTAATGATGTTCGGCGCGGTATTTGGCAGGTTTATCTGCGGCTTCCTTTGTCCTTTCGGGCTTGTACAGGATTTGCTTCATAAGATTGCTCTGCCAAAAAAACTCAAGATACGAACCTTTAAGGGCGATAAACAGTTAAGGTATCTTAAATATGTGGTGCTTGGGGTGTTGGTTATAGGACTGCCCATATTTGCATCGGCTGATCCATATTTTTGCAAGTATATATGTCCCTCGGGTACCCTTTTAGGCGGAATACCCCTCCTTTCACTAAACGAAGGACTAAGGGAGAGCGCAGGCCTCCTGACGGCGTTCAAGATTTCAATATTGGTTGTTGTAATACTTGCGTCAATTATGATCTATCGGCCGTTTTGCAAATACCTGTGTCCGCTTGGAGCCATGTACTCGATTTTCAACCCCTTCTCGCTCTATCGTTATTACGTTGACGAAAAACTATGCAATAACTGCGGGGCATGTACAAGGGCGTGTAGAATGGGCATTGATATTAGAAAAACGCCAAACAATCTGGAGTGCATTAGATGTGGCGACTGCAAGGCCGCCTGTCCGCAGCACGCCGTATGTTCCGGCTTTAGGCGAAAGCCTGAAAGCAAAGAGACGGAAGAGGGACCGGTATCGACCAATATTAACTCCTGATTAGAAGCTATATAACTATGGCTATAATTAAATTTGAAAGAGGTAAGGAAAATGAAGAGAGTTTCAATATTTATCCTGGCAATAGCCTTAACGCTTTGCCTGTGCATGCCTGCGATGGCTATCTCGGGCGTTGACGAGCCGACGCCGCCGAAAGCTCCAGCGGCGCTTCCAGAAGGCACGTTTGACGCAACCCTGTCGCTTGTAGGCAATACGCCTACAGTTGAAGAGAACGAAGATTTTGATGAAATCAACGTCTGGACGGCGATAGATGAGAAAACAGAGTATAAGGTAGGCGACGAAGTTACTTTTATACTTTCATATGATATTCCCGCAGCTCCTGAGGGATTCAGCGAAGAGGAATTGGCTAACATAATGTTTGACGTTACATCAAAAGGTCTAAAGGATGTCGAGATCTTTGAAGAAAACGGCCTTGAGGTCAAGATTGAGTGCGACTATACAACAGGCACGTGCCGGATCCTTGAAGGCTATGGAAATGTCGAAGTCAGCGGCGATACATACAGAATAGCCGGATATCCGGACAGGGAAGTAACGGTTGTATTTAAGGCTAAGGTAGCTGAAAAGGATGCGTCAGTAGAGCTTAAGACCACCGTTGGACAGTACGACCTTCCAACCTCATTCACAGCAGGAAAGCTCAGCTTTAAGAATAATTACGCTACCATAGAAAACAATTCGTATGCCGCATATTCAATGGAATACGAAAACAAGGAGGCCGTATATAAAGATGCTATCGCTTTCCTGATTGGGGAGAAGGGCGCGGAGTGTGAGCATATCATTGTTACCCACATTACCGACTCTTATGCCGTGGTAGCGCCAGAGCTTTATGAGGATGCTGAAGGCTTCGGATTTGCCCCTTATGCCGACGGAGCAATCAGCTTTGAAGGTATAATAACCTCGGGCGATACTTTCAATACGCTTAACGCTATCTTTGAAAAATATATGACGTTCTTTGGCTTTACCCTTGAAAACGGCGGCGTTCTCGATGACGGAGTATTTGTAAATGCTTTTGATTCATATCAGAACAATGACATAATAACGCTGAACGTTGTTGGAGAAGGCGGCCAGACCGAGCCGACCCCAACCCCCAATCCCGACCCGCCCAAAGCGGGAGCGGTAAGCCTGCTCTTAATCGGAACGGTAGCCGCGGGAGCCGGCATAATTGGCGTAGGCGCCATCAGAAGGAAAAAGTAAGTAAAGACACTAGCTTAATAGTGTGAACTATGAAAAGGAGGCCGTCTAAAAAACGGCCTCTTTTTTTGCAGTTATACAACAGTATCGGCAGAAAGGAAAAGTGAGCAATGCAATGTTTTAAGCAGTATTGGCTAAAGCAAATATCTTGTTAAGAAAAAGCAACGAATATAATTTGATTGCGAAGGTTTAACAGTCTAAAAATATGGATATCCAATATGCTATTTAGGTAAGTTGGCTTAACAAAGCTAAGGTTGTTTCGCTAATAAAATTTTGGTTTAGAGCCTAAACAATACAACGATATGTTTTGTGCTTGATGAATTAAAGTCCGGTCCGGCTTATGTCCGCTGATAGCGGCGGCAGCGCCTGTTTTATAGTTTTAATAATTTGCTCAGGCGGACACACGCCGTATATATGTACTGAAAGGTTGCATTAAGCTCAACACCGTCACTGTTGAACCCTTCCTCCAAGAAGTTATATGCTACTCTAACCTCTCCTTTTTCAATCAATGGCAGTCCATAGTAGGGGACGGGCTTGAGCGTTTCCAAAGCGGCCTGCCTATCCTCCTCAGAATACTGGCTCAGCTCAGCCCGCAGTATGCCAAGCGTTCTATAAAGAAATTCGGATATCGTAGGAGAAAAGCCGGCATGCACATCAGGGAAAAACTTATTACGGAGTTCCGGATCATTATTGAAATCTGCGGATATAATAACGAATTTAATTGCGCGCTTCGCGTTTTCATATGAAAGCCCAAAGACTTCCTCAATAAAAGGATACAGTTCCGTCTTCATATGGCCGCATAATTTTGCTGGGTTTAATAATAGGTAATGGAGCACTCTGGCTATACACATAAAGCCTTTGTGTTTGGTGTTAAGGCCAAGGATCGTAAGGATATTTATAATTGGATGCATAACATAAACCTCCTGTGGGTGAGAATGTCTTTAATTTTGAAATCGTCTGACAATTAGGCACAATTTCATTGCAAAATTGATTACTAGATGTACTATAAATAGGTATAT
>DBFNRV010000003.1:0-13580 GCA_048421225.1 Christensenellales bacterium
TAAGCGGAAAGCTGCGTCCACAGGTTCAACAGTTGAAGCTGATACCTCATAAGCTATCCTGGTCAGTAATTCTCCACTCGGCAATCGCTTTTGATATTCACGGCTTTGAAGTCTTCCATTTAACAGTATAGCGTCTCCAACATTTAGGGTTCCGGCATATCTTGCGTTTCTCCCCCAGGCTATGCACGGCAGATAATCGGATTTGTTATACGCTCTGTTTACCGCTATTAATATATCGGCTATCTCCCTCTCAAAAGGCGTAGTTCTGTATATTACCGGTTTGCATATGAATCCATTTAGAACGACCTCGTTGTGCGGCTTTATTTCCTCTGTCCTCTCGGCATGCCTGGCAAACGCCGTAATTATCAGCCGGCTGACTCCGTCAGATTGTTTATTGTAAGAGCGAAGCTGACCATTTATAGATAACCCGTCTCCGATATCAACCTTGGGAAGGAGCCTGTCAGAGATCGTAACCGGCAGTATATCCCTCACTCCGCTAAGCCGATCAACAGAAACCGTTAGCGTATAAAAGGCCTCACCATATAGGTGGTGGCTATATTCGGGAACGCTTTCCACCGCCCCTTCGATGTGTATACGATTGTTTTCCATCATATGCGCATTCCTCTCCCCCATCGTATTGACCTTAAAGAATATTCTTAAAATCGTTTCCTTATGCAAACAGGGGCATATATGCCCCTGTTTTGTACAAATAATTATTGAATATATGGTTTAGGTTCTTCTATGCGCTTCAACGATTATATCATCGAGTACTGTAAATATCATCGGCGTTCCTTTACTGGCCCTTGGCTCTATTGGTACATTATCGGTATTGATTGTAGTTTCCTCTCCATGCAGCTTTTTGATGGTAATATCAAACGGATCTCTTACATAAAATGCCGCCGCCACCGCACTGCCGTTAGAATTATTGCGTTTGAAGTCAAACGTTTTCAAGCCCTTACCATGCCTGTTTTGCAGATCGTAATCAAATATAAAGCTCCTCTTCATGTAGCCCCTGTCGCTTATGATCAGAATCTCACCTGCATCCTGTGACTGACATGCAAAGATTACGTAATCATCCTGATCGAGTTTGATGCCTTTAACGCCCGCTGCGGTGCGTCCCGTCGGGGCTACCGCGGATATGGGATATCGTATGCTCATGCCGTTTCTCGTAATCATTATGATCGAATCGCCATTTTCGTGCTCTACGCCAAGCAGCGTGTCGTTATCCTTTAGCGTTATCGCCGCAATGCGCTTCTGCTTTGTTTTAAACTCACTGGCTTTTGTAGCCTTTGTCATTCCATTTTTAGTATAAAAGAATATCAAGCCCTCCGTATCCCCAACAAAGGCTGATATAACCCTTTCACCATCTTCCATAGGTATTAGCGAAGCAAGGCTTACCGGACGCGAATTGGGCTTGGACTCAGGTATGTCCTCAATGCACAGCGACATACAATAGCCCGTATTGGTAAACAGCCTTATACGTTTATCCGTATACGTATCAAAAACATACATGGGCTTTTCGGCAGCGGTCTGCTCCGCATTAAAGAACCTCCTTGGTATCCTTCTAAGCTTTTCATCGGGCAGCACCGATACCACAACGGGTTCTGGGGCTTTCAAGCCTTCAAGGGGTATCTCAATAACGGGTTGATCGTCGAGCAGCTTGGTGCGGCGCGGTGCTGCAAACCTGTCCTTTATCCCAGTAAGTTCATCCCGTATAACTCCATTTAATTTTTTAGGTGAAGCCAAAATATAACTCAGCTTTTCAATAAGCTTAGTTATCTCTTTGTACTCCTTTTGTATGGAAGCCATCTCAAGGTTCGTAAGCCTCTGAAGGCGAAGGTCGAGTATAGCCTGGGCCTGTGGTTCTGATAGCCCAAATCTTTGCATTAGTGAATCCCTGGCAGCCTTTGGATTCTTAGACGACCTGATGATAGCTATCACTTCATCAATATTGTCGATAGCTATCATCAGTCCCCTGAGTATATGTTCGCGCTTTTTAGCGTTATCAAGCTCATAGCTGGTTCGCCTTGTTACTACGTCCCGTTGATGAAGTATATAATGATGTATCAGCTCTTTCAACCCTATCTGCCGTGGCTTTCCCTCAACGATTGCCACCATATTGACGCCAAACGTGGTTTGAAGATCCGAGTATTTAAAAAGATATTGCAGTATTCTTTCAGCGTCGGCTTCCTTTTTTACCTCTATTACCGCCCTCATGCCGGTTCTGTCCGACTCATCCCGTATATCCGATATTCCCGAAAACAATTCCTTTTTTGACTGGCTAAGCTTCAAAATATCCTCAAGCAAACGCGCCTTATTGGTCTGATAGGGCAGTTCGGTTATTACTATCAGCTTTCTGCCGTTTTTCTGTTCTTCAATGCTTGTCCTGGCGCGAAGGGTCAGCTTTCCCCTTCCTGTAGAATACGCGTTTTTTATCTCCTGCGAGTGCAGCAAAAATCCCCCCGTTGGAAAGTCGGGGCAGGGTATGTGGGCCATAAGCCCGTCAACTGTTATCTCTGGGTTGTCCAGCTGGGCTATCACTGCGTTAATTGCTTCAACGAGGTTATGTGAAGGTATGTTCGTCGCCAATCCCACCGCTATTCCCGACGAACCGTTTACAAGCAGGTTTGGAAACCTTCCAGGAAGCACTTCCGGCTCCTTCAGGGTATCGTCGAAGTTTAGGCCAAACTTAACAGTATCCTTATCTATATCCCGCAGCAGCTCCATTGCCGCCTCAGTCATCCTGGCCTCCGTATACCTCATGGCCGCAGCACTGTCCCCGTCTACCGAGCCAAAGTTGCCGTGGCCGTTTACGAGCGGGGCGCTCATATTAAAGCCCTGGGCCATTCTGACCATAGCGTCATAAACGGATGAATCGCCATGGGGATGATATTTGCCCAAGCAATCACCCACTATACGCGCACTCTTTCTGAACGGCTTATCAGGAGTCAAGCCAAGTTCCAGCATAGTATATAATATTCGGCGTTGTACTGGTTTCAACCCGTCTTCTACTCGCGGTAACGCACGTTCCATGATTACATGTTCCGCATATGGTATCATGGACGAGTGCATGACCTCTTCCATTCCCCGCAATATTACCTTTTCTCCCTCCTTTGGAGGAATACTTTTCTTTTTATTAGCCATTGTTTACACCACTCTTCTCTATGCGTGCCTCAAATGAATCCTGTCTGTTAAAGTTCGCGTATTCGGTTATATATTTTTTTCTTGGAGCTACATCGTCTCCCATCAATACCGTTACCATCCTTTCCACATCCGCCGCGTCTTCAATGCTGACCCTGATAAGGGTTCGCCTGCTTGGATCCATGGTTGTCTCCCACAGCTGCTCAGGATTCATCTCTCCAAGCCCTTTATACCTTTGAAGCGTATACCCCTTCAGCCCCTTTGTAATGCTTGCAAGCTCATCGTCTGAATATGCATATTCTATATAAGTTCCCTTCTGGATCTTATACAGCGGGGGAAGGCCTATATAAACGTGACCGTCTATTATAAGCTCCTTCATGTAGCGATAAAAAAAAGTAAGAAGTATTGCGCGTATATGGGCGCCATCCTGGTCGGCATCCGATAAAATTATTACTCTGTCGTATTTCAAGCCGCTTAGTGAAAAATCGGAGCCTATACCAGTGCCTATAGCCGTTATAATTGATCTAAATTCGGCGTTTGCCAGTACCTGATCTATGCGTTTTTTTTCGGCGTTCAGCGGCTTTCCGCGAAGCGGCAGTATGGCCTGAAACCTTCTATCCCTTCCCTGCTTTGCGCTGCCGCCGGCCGAATCGCCCTCAACGATGAACAGCTCGTTTTCCAGTGGATTGCGGCCTGTACAGCTGGACAGCTTTCCCACAAGCGGCGCATTTTCAAGCTTATTCTTTTCCCTTGCCATGCTCTTTGCCTTGCGGGCAGCCTCCTTAACCTTAGCGGCCTTTATTGCCTTATCAGCAATTTTATTTGAAACTTCGGCATTTTTTAAATCCTCAAAATAGTTTGTAAGGCCTTCAAGAATTATTGAGTCGACAACTGATCTGGCCTCGGTGTTGCCAAGCCTCGTTTTCGTCTGGCCCTCAAACTGAATATTCTGCATCTTAACGGATAGAACGGCAACCATGCCTTCCCTAAAGTCGTCTCCTGATAGCTGTTGGTCCTTTTCTTTAATCAGGTTAATCCTTCTGCAGTAATCGTTCATCGATTTTGTCAATGCGGATTTAAAACCCGATTCATGCGTTCCGCCTTCGGTAGTAGGGATATTGTTAACGTAGGAAAAAAGGTTCTCAGCATAACCGTCATTATGCTGCATTGCCATTTCTACGATAATCCCATCCTTACTGCCGCAGACGTAAATCGGATCATCGTATATGCGCGTTTTGTCGGAATTAAGCTCCTTGACAAAATCCCTTATGCCGCCATTGTAATGGAACTCGCGGCTCCTACTTTCTCCTTTTGCCCTGTCGTCCTCAAGGGTAAACGTAACACCCCCATTTAAATATGCCAGCTCGCGCAAACGCTTTGATATCATATCAAAGTTTACTTCAATAGATTCAAAAACGTCTATGTCCGGCAAAAAGGTTATCTTTGATCCCTTCTTGCGCGTACGTCCAAGCTCTTTTAGCGGCGACGCCGGCTCTCCAGCCCTTATATTGCCTTCATCATCAACATAGCTGCAAAATTCTTGCCGGTATGCCCTTCCATTATAGTAGACTTCAACTGTAAGATGTTTGGAAAGCGCGTTAACAACGCTGGCTCCAACTCCGTGCAGGCCGCCAGAATAGGCATAGCTGGCATCGCTGAATTTGCCGCCGGCATGAAGCCGAGTAAATACCACCTCAACACCGGAAACACCAAGCTTTTCATGCGTACCCACCGGTATTCCCCTGCCGTTGTCCTCAACGGTTATGGACATATCCCTATTGAGCGTTACGCTTACGCGGTCCGCATATCCGTTAGCGGCTTCGTCTACCGCGTTATCAACTATCTCCCACAGCATATGATGCAGGCCGCGCTGACCCGTGCTTCCTATATACATGCCCGGGCGGATACGAACCGCCTCAAGCCCTTCCATTACCTTTATATCATCTACTGTATAAGCCTTCATGTTTCTCCTTGCTAATAATAACTTGCAGCCGTTAATATACCCCTTTTTATCCAACTAAGTCATTATAAGGCTAATAAGGTTTTAAGGCAAGTATACTGATATTAATCATAAATTTGATAAAGCATAAAATACTCAGTAGTTTTGTCGAGTATAACTGTAACACATATTTAGGTCTGCCCTGCCCCCGTATAGATAGCTTTATAAATGCCATTAATTACGCTTTCTGTATAAAATAATACCGTTAATTGCTAAATGACCTTACTTATTTCAGAAATATCGCCCGATAAATTGACCAAATTTGTAGCCGCCGCATATTATTCATCATAGGATGTATGGGAAACTGGCACATATGCTCTTTTGCCATTTCCCTAAGCATTATGAAAGGAGCTTTATCATGGCAACACAAATTACCAATCAAGCCTCACTAACCTTTGACTATGGCAGCCAAAGCGGGACTGCCGTTTCAAATATAGCTACAGCCACTCTGGAAGGTCCGCTTTCCGTTAATAAAACGTCACTCGGAAGCAGTTACCGTCCAGGGGATACCGTGACTTATATATTGACAATGCGCAACATCGCCAACACCGCCCTGACCGATATAAACGTGGAGGATAACCTTGGCACCTATTCCGTGCCAAACGTCCAAACCGTTACGCCTCTCACCTATCTAGGCCCAGCTCAGCTGTATATAGGCGGAATGTTTGTAACAGAACTGACGCCAAATGCCGGCTCAAACAGGATAACATTCACCATCCCTATATTGCCGGCCAACTCAAACGCAATGCTTGTATACAGGGCAATAGTAAACGACGCTGCGCCTATAATTAATGGGTCTTATGTTACAAACCGCGTCGTCTGGACTGCCGACGGCCTTTCTGAGGCGGTAACGGCAACTAACACGTTAATAGTTGAAAACTACGCGGATGTACGCATATTTAAGGCCATGTCTCCCGACCCGATAACGGGAGGAAGCCAAATAACATATATATTCCAGATATACAATTATGGTAATATACCCGCAACAAATGTAGTTCTCACCGATACATTTAATCCGGCGCCTGAAGGAATTGCGATTACAATCGACGGCCAAACCATACCTTCCAGCGATTACAGCTATATCAACAGCACCTTTACCCTAACTAGCAACGGTTCAGGACGTACGTTCGCCATTCCTGCGGCTACATTTATCCAGGATCCCGTTACGGGTGCCATAAGTGTTGAGCCAGGTATTGTAACAATAGTTGTAACAGGGATGATCTAATTTTATAACCTCATATGGTTGCATGGTCGGGGGCTTAATTAAGCCCCTAATGTGCATATTCACTAGTATGTTAATTACGTAATGCACTACAAACTATGAAAAAAGATACAAATTATTTTAAATAAAGCATAGAAATTCTCCATATCAGGTGCTATACTAAATTTGTAGAACACATCTAAATAGCCTATCCACTAAGCCGCCCGGTAATCCCTCTCCGAGCGGTCATTTCTTACGTTAAAAAGGCTTAATACGTTCATTATTTGCAATATATACAGACTATATATTGATGTTTAAATAAAAAGCAGGATATTTACTTATAATGCCGAATAAAACACTCCGGAAGGAGATGTCCATATGCCAATATTCCCTGAGATGTGGATGAGCGAGTTACTCGCTAAAAGTGATATTGTTCAACTCGTCTCGGAGTATGTATATCTTTCCCCCAAAGGCGGGCGAATGTGGGGATTGTGTCCATTTCACGGCGAGAAGACAGCTTCTTTTTCAGTTTCTCCGGACAAGCAGTTATATTATTGCTTCGGATGTCACTCTGGAGGCGGGATAATACAATTTGTCATGGAGATCGAAAAGCTTCCTTATCCTGAAGCAGTTGAATTCCTCGCCAGGCGCTGCGGTATGGAGCTGCCCAACGAAATCAATGATGAAAATCTAAAGCGCGATAGGGCGTATAGGGAGCGACTGTATTCTGCGTGTAAGGAAGCCGCGCTTTTTTATCACGGTTCTTTGATGGGTGAATTTGGGGAGGAGGCCAGAACATATGTATCGGGCCGTGGAATAAGCGCCAAAACCGTGAGAAGATTTGGACTTGGCTACGCCCCAAAGGGCTGGGACAACATAAAGAATTATTTAAACGGCAAAGGGTTCACCGATAAGGAGCTTCTTGACGCAGGGCTTATAATTGGCAAGGGAGAAAAAAACTACGATGCATACAGGGAGCGTATAATTTTCCCCATAATAGCCGCTAATGGACGTGTAGTAGCGTTTGGCGCTAGAACGATGAATTCTGGGGAGACACCCAAATACATTAATACAGGGGATACTCCTATATATAAAAAACGCCAAAACCTATACGCGCTGAACTTCATGAAAGGGAGCGGCTTTTCCGACATCATTATGGTTGAGGGATACCTGGATGCCATAAGCCTGCACCAGTGCGGTGTCCAGAATACGGTAGCCTCCCTTGGAACTGCATTGACACAACACCAGGCCAGGCTCTTGAAACGATATGTATCAAAGGTGTATATAGCATATGATGGAGATGCCGCAGGGCAGAACGCAACGTTGCGAGGGATGGAAATTCTGGCGGCAGAGGGCTTGGAAGTGCGTGTGATAGCATTGCCTGGGGGCATGGATCCGGATGATTTTGTAAGGGCTAACGGTATGGAGGCTTTTTTGCGGCTAAAGGTAAGCGCTGAGGACCTTAATACCTTTAAACTAGGCCACATGGTTTCAGGTTTTGATTTAACCAATGAAGACGGCCGTATCGCTTATGCTAAAGCCGCATGCAGCTTTATAGGCAAACTGGAACCTGTAGAACAGACAAAACATCTTAATCGCTTGGGAGACGTAACAGGGATACCTTTGGAAAGCCTGAAAGCACAATGCAGCCTGTATGAAAGCCCTAAAAAGAATAACCCTGGCAGAAAACGGAATAATAGAGATGAAAAAGTCGCGAAGGAACTAACTGAGCACGAAAGGATTGAGAGAACGTTGCTTGCATGCATGTTGTCGGGCAAGGACGCGTTTTATGCAATACAGCGCAGTCCTTTCTATAGTAAGTTCAATATATTTGGCAACAGCGCATACGCGAGGTGTATCCACATGCTTGCACAAGCATATTCTGTATCCTGCGAACCGGATGTTAAAAAACTAATATCATCCATGGACGCTGTGGATGCCGAACTTGTCATTATGGCTTATGAGGAACGCCCCGCTATATCCGATCCTTTAGCTACTGGGACACAATGCATAAAAAGACTTGCGTTAAGGGAAGTGGAAAGCAAAGCACATGAAACAGCGCAGGCTCTGAAAGCAGTAAAGGATCCGGAAGGCCAGGCGGAACTTAAGTCAAAGCTTCAAGAGCTTCTTAGATATATAAACGATATTAAAAAACCGTGAAAGGGAGCGGAATGATGGAAAATATTGGCAGCCGTGCCACAAGGGTTGATGAGCTTATTGAAAAGGGCAAAGCAAAGGGGGTTCTAACCTATAAGGAGGTTATGGACACCCTTGAAGAACTAGAACTTGACCCTGAACAGATAGAACGCATATACGACCGATTCGAAGCGGCCAATATTGACGTTGTAGAAGAAACCAGCGCCGCTGATGAGATCGTTGAGGACATTGAGGAAATCGAAACTGAGATCGTAGCGGCGGAAGGAATAAGCATAGATGATCCGGTTCGTATGTACCTTAAAGAAATTGGTAAGGTCCCGCTATTAACCGCAGCCGAGGAGATTTCGATAGCTAAGCGCATGGCCGATGGGGATGAGGAAGCGCGCAAAGAGCTTATTGACGCAAATCTAAGGCTTGTGGTAAGTGTAGCTAAAAAATACGTTGGCAAAGGCCTGTTGTTTTTAGATCTTATTCAAGAAGGCAATCTTGGGCTGATAAAGGCCGTAGAAAAATTTGATTACCGAAAGGGTTACAAGTTCTCCACATATGCTACGTGGTGGATACGGCAGGCTATTACACGGGCAATAGCGGATCAAGCGCGTACCATACGAATACCAGTTCATATGGTAGAAACCATAAACAAGCTCATACGCTGCCAACGGCAGTTGATACAGGAGCTTGGAAGGGAACCCAGGCCTGAAGAAATAGCCAAGGAGATGGATATTACTGTTGAAAAAGTCCGTGAGATAAAAAAGATCGCGCAGGAGCCGGTGTCTCTGGAAACGCCAATCGGCGAGGAGGAGGACAGCCATCTAGGAGATTTTATACCCGACGAAGACGCGCCGGAACCGGCGACCGTTGCTTCGTTTACTCTTCTCCGTGAGCAACTCATGGAGGTGCTGGATACGCTCACTCCTCGGGAAGAAATGGTTATACGGCTAAGATTCGGCCTAGACGACGGCAAAACAAGGACGCTTGAAGAGGTTGGCCGCGTGTTTAAGGTTACGCGTGAACGGATAAGACAGATTGAGGCCAAAGCGCTTAGAAAGCTCCGCCAGCCAAGCCGCAGCAAAAAGCTCAGGGATTTTCTTGAGTAAACCACAGACGGAGAACAGCATAGAATAAAAAGCAAGCAGAGGCCAATAATCCGGCCCCTGCTTATTTTTTTATTCCATTCACCTAATGGTCATGGCAGGGGTGCGTTGAGCTCCGGCAGGTTTTCAGGCGCCGCCGCCGCCATCTTATCGAAATAATATGTTATTATATCCTCAATGGCCGGCGCGCTGGAACTTCCGGAATAACCGGACGGAACACAGACGACTATAGCGATATCAGCATCATCCCTTGGCGCATATGTTACAAACCAAGAGGTATTTTCAATATCAATGGTATCGTTTCCTACCTGCGCTGTTCCAGTTTTACCACTGATTCTGGCCAAATAACCCTTCTCCTGGAATTCTTGGCTGAACTTTTTACTTGCCGTACCACCATCCTCGGGCGAAACGACACCCTTCAATCCCTCTCGTATAGCATTCCAGTACTCGTCAGGCGCGTCAATTTTATCATAAACGCTAGGCTCGATTTCGTTTACAATTTCTCCGCCGCTATCAATGACCTTATCAACAATATGTACGTCGTAAACCGTTCCCCCGTTTGCAAGCGCGGCCACATAGCGGGCTACGGCAACTGGCGTTACAAGCGAAACGCCCTGTCCGATACCGGTACGTATCGTCTGGGTCGCCTTCCACTGGATTTCGTTTAGAATCGACATTATCTCCTCTATCCATGGCTGAACCCTTGTTATACCCTCGGGTATTCCTATGGTTTCGGCTATTATCCGCCTTGCGTCCGCTCCCTTGCCTTCGAGTTTTCCATCCTGAAGCTGCATCAATAGCAGGGCGCACTTCGTTACATCCTCATCATCCGCCGTTTTGCCGCTCAAGGCTAAATACCCGTACAAGCGATCCTTTAAAACACGGTACACATAGCTTGGCAGGCTCGTCTTCTGGTCGCCAAGCGTCATAGATTCCACATCAGTTCTTATTAACGAATTATTGAACAAAACATCCTGGCCTCCGACTATACCGGTAGTCTCGCCGGTAAGCTCTAACCCAGTTAACGATGTAAGCCCCAGCCTTTCAGCCCACCTGTTAAGCCGCTCGATTCCAAGCCGGTTAGCTACCTCAAAGAAATAGTAGTTGCAGGAGTTCGTGAGCGCCTTAACCAAGTCCTGGTTTGCATGGGTTGAAGGATAATCCGTGTGGCAGCTAGGCGCGTTGCGCTCTATGGGGTCACCATTTTCATCGTATAGGATGTATTTGCCCATATCGCTTATCGTTTCAGTAAGGCTCAGCTCACCTTCCATAAGCCCCGCAAGTCCCGTGACCATCTTAAAGATTGAGCCTGGAGCCAGCTTTGCCGATACGGCTTTATTCCTAAGCGGAGTAGTGTTCTCAGAGGACTCCCCAAACAGGAACTCGTTCTGCTCGTCAGTCAAGCCCTTTATAAACCAGTTGGGGTCGAACCTGGGATTTGACGCCATAGCCAGCACCTCTCCCGTGTTGACGTCCAATACCACTATCGCGCCGGTTTCCGCAGTTTTAATATCGTCATATCTTGAATATTTATCATCCTCGTTTGCCTCAATAAGCTCCCTCTCATACTCGGCGAGTTCTTTAATAAGATCATCAAGCGCCTGTTCTGCAACACGCTGGAACGGCAGGTCTATCGTAAGCATTACGTCATCGCCGTCCGTGGCTGGCGTTGAGGATAACTCCCTTACTATAGCCTTATTTTTATTTACTTCCAACACTTTGCTGCCCTGATGCTCTGTAGTAGCAGCCGTGAGGTACTCTTCCATTGTACGCTCGACGCCGGCTACTCCTATATAATCGCTGTACGTATAACCCTTTTCCAGCATTTCTTCTGTAACGGTACGCTGCATGTACCCAACTATGTGGGATGCCGTTTCCCCATATGGATATACCCTGGTAGTACTCTGGGATGTACGAAGGCCCGGCAATTCGTCCTTCATTGTTTCAATTTCAGCCACAACCTCCATGCTTACGTCGTAGGCTATAGTTATCGGTTCGTAAGCCTTGTAGTTGTTAAGGTTGACTTCCTGACGTATTGATATGATCTTCACCGCGTCCTCAAACGGCATTTCTTCCGGTATATACCATGCCGAACGCAGATCCAGATAAGCGTCTTCAGCCTTTTTCCATGTACTCATATCGTCTTGGTCAGCTATTCTGAAACCCATGGCGTCACAGAAATTTTTGTAGCGCGCCTTTATCGCAGCATCGCTTGTCACGCCCCAATCATAATACAGGCTTCCATCCTCATTCTCCTGTATATAGGATGTATTTATTATGGTTCCCCCACCCTTTTCTATTGTAGCTATCGCTTTAATAAGGGCCTCTGTGTAAATGGCGCTGTCATAATCGGTGCGTTTGTTACCATCGCGCAGAAATTCGACGTTATAGCAGTTTTCACTATACGCCAGCACTATTCCGTTTCTGTCCATTATGCTGCCTCTTGTACCCTTTACGGCGATGCTGGCGGTGCTTTCCTCAGACGCCTGCTGCGCCATGCTTTCCCCTTCTCCAAGGGTAAGCACTCCTAACTGAAATATTAGGGCCCCCATCATTGCTAGCATCACTAACGCAATTATTAAAAATCGCGGAACCAACTGTCTTTTCATCTATCTAACACCTCTGCGTTCTTTAACTTCAGAAACTATCGATTTATGCTTGCCTATCAGCACACGCTTCATTACAATATGTATTGGTATGCATATTCCCCCTGTAAGCAGACAGCATGGAAGAATATAGGCTACAAGCATCAATCCATAATTAAATCTAGCGCCTGCAAGCAAGGCGGCTAAGCATAAAACATGTTCTTTGAAAAATGTACTGACGACCGCTGTAATAGCAGGTATTATAACATTATCAGCGTAAAACTTTTTATAAAACAATCCTCCCGCAATTCCAGCAGCGATATACGCAATAGCGCTCAGACCAACCATCTTGCTAAAAAGCACATCCATCATAAGTCCAACGCCAAGCCCTATAATGGAGGCGGGCAGTCCACCCAATAATACCCCTATTGAAACTATTAGCGCCAATATGGCGTCTGGACGGATGCCCAATATATTTATGTTTGTAAAAAAGGCGGCGTTTAAATATGAACACACAATTATGCTTATAGTCATTGCCAGGGCATATCTTTTCAATGGTTATTCCTCCCCAGATGCATCTATCAGAACCATAACTTCCTCAAGATGAAGGAAGTCTACCAAGGGTTCAACGATTGCGTTGCGCATTTCTGAATCATCTGTTCTTCGGATTACCTCAGTAACAATCCCTACCGATATGGCTTTGGGATAAGATCCGTCCCCAAGGCCGCTTGTAACGATTTTATCGCCCGGAACCAGATCGCTTCCGGACGGCAGATATGACAGCTCCAAATTATATCCGTCGCTGCCTACCGCAATCGACCCTTTGACTATTCCATTGTCCCTGGTGCGCTCTACCATAACGCTAACGTTCATGCTTCCGTCAATGATGGATGTTACCTTGCACCATGTCGCGCCTACGTCCGTTACTTTACCCACCAGCCCATATGCGTTAACCACGGGCATACCTTCCTCAATTCCATGATTGCGACCCGCATTGATTGTCATGGTGTCAAACCAGGCGCTCTGACTTTTTCCTATCACCTGCGCTGTGACATATTGAGAATCCCTATATGAATCGATAAAATTTAAAAGCTCCTTTAGTCTTTCGTTCTCCTCTTTGACAGTCTCATATTCAGATAAAATCTGTTGCAACTGAGCCAACTGGATCTTTAGCTGCTGATTTTCAATATCAGCATCCGTTGTGTTAAAAAGATTCTGAAAAAAGTTCACCACCGTCTCTGACGCCTTATATGAAAACGTCTGGATGGGTTGAAAAATGGATCCCGCAGTACTTTCGATCCAGGTAAGAGTTCTTTCCCCTGAAGTAACCAGCGCAAGTACGCACAAAAGCACTACCGCTATTATCGCAATTAGAGCGGGTTTATTTTTAAGCAATTTTTTCA
>DBFNRV010000004.1:0-33919 GCA_048421225.1 Christensenellales bacterium
CGTATTCTGAGTATGAGCTGGGTAAGATCAACGTACCTGTTGAAGTATTTATAAAGCTATCCAGGCTTTATGGGGTAAGCGTAGAATACATGCTTGGGCTTACCGGAAAAAGGATAATTCCCCGCGCGGACATTAAAGAAAAGCTGGGGAGACGGTCGATGCGCGGCTAAACACGCCCCTCGGTTGCGGGCAGTTATTATCGCCTATGGCGATAATAACTCGAAAAAATACAGAGGGATAATATAGACTTTGGAGCATCATCCAAAAGGTATAATTCATCAAAATCCGGCGGCATGTACGCCGGATTTTTGATACCTTGAGAGCTAAATATGACCTGACCGCCGCTTGCAGCCGAAGGTCATATTTTGCGGGTAGAACTCGTAATGCGCTGATTAAGCGCATTACGAATCGCCTATGGCCGCATCCATATACAGGTATACCGGTTTACTTGCGCTCGGTGTCGCAGTACCTGCACCTGTAGATCTCCTTTTCCCTGTCGGCCAGATAGAACAGCTGCTCGACCGACGGCTCCACCGTGGTGATGCATCTGGGGTTTTTGCAGTGGATTATCCCGCTCAACGTTTCGGGCAGCGCGACCTTCAGCTTTTGTACCCGCTTCCCGTCGCGTATAACGTTAACCGTTATGTTGGGGTCGACATATCCGAGCACGTCAAAGTTGATATCGATATCCGCGTCTATCTTTATTATGTCCTTGCGTCCCATCTTGTTGGACTTAACGTTTTTTATAATCGCTACAGTGCAGTCCATCTTGTCAAGATCAAGGTATTTGTAAATCCGCATTGCGCCGCCGGACTTGATGTGGTCCAGCACTATCCCGTTTTGAATGCTGTCAATATTCATGCCTGTTACCTGCCTTCCTTTCTTCTGTTACAGCCTGCCCGCGTCCTTTAAAAGCATCAGTATCAGCGCCATCCGTATGTACTTGCCGCACAGCGCCTGGCGGAAATAGCACGCCCTTGGGTCGTCGTCAACGGATACCGCTATTTCGTTTACGCGCGGCAGCGGGTGAAGAATGCACAGGTCCTTCCTTGCGCCCTTGAGCTTGTCCGTATCCAGGATGTAGGTGTCCTTAAGCCTTATATAATCCGCCTCGTTGAAGAACCTCTCGCGCTGTACGCGCGTCATGTACAGGATGTCAAGCTTAGGCATTGCCTCGTCCATGGTTTCAACCTCTATGTATTCGCATCCGCGCTTTTTGAGCACGCCGTCAAGGATATAGCCGGGAACCCTCAGCTCCTCCGGCGCTATCAGCACAAACCGGACGCCGCTATAGCGCGACATCGCCGAAATAAGCGAGTGAACGGTCCTTCCAAACTTCAGGTCGCCGCACAGGCCCACCGTAAGCCCGTCAAAACCGCCCTTTTCGCGGTGGATGGTCAATAGGTCCGTAAGCGTCTGCGTCGGATGGTTGTGCCCGCCGTCGCCCGCGTTGATTATCGGCACGGTGGTGCGCCGCATTGCCGCCACGGGCGCGCCCTCCTTGGGATGCCTCATCGCGATGATATCCGCATAACAGCCCACGGTCTGAATGGTGTCGGATACGCTTTCGCCCTTTGCCGTAGAGCTTGAGTCGGCGGATGAAAAGCCAAGGACGCTGCCGCCCAGCTCGAGCATTGCCGCTTCAAAGCTAAGCCGCGTGCGCGTGCTCGGTTCAAAGAAAAGCGTGGCCAGCTTTCTCCTCCTGCACGCGTCGGCGTAACCGTCCGGATTTGCTATGATATCGTCGGCGGTGTTGAGCAGGCCGTCTATCTCCGAAATGCTCAGGTCGCAGATATCTATCAGGTGTCTCATATATTTTCTCCTCCTGTGTGGGTTTGCGTTGGTATTGTTTTTGTCGCCTGGGCGGAGGCGGGGTCGTACGCCGCGGCTTCCTTAACATTGGCCGTGGCATGGGGGAGGCCGCCTTTTTTCTTATCCGTATCCGCCGCCGTGGCCGCAAGCGCGTCCAGGCCAGTAGGGCTTGCGCTGCCCATGTTTACGCGTTCGTCCGCGCCGGTTTTCAACAAATGCCTTTTGCCGGCCCGCCTAAGCCAGAACTTCTTTAGGAGCGGCGTCACGGCCGGTCCCTCCAGCCCTCGTCCTGGGGATTGTCTCTGAACCGGAACAGCCTGTCAATGTCGCTGGGCGCTATGTAGCCCTCTTCCGCCGCCACCGCCGCAAGCGCGTCTAGGTCCGTAAGGCTCACGTTCCTAAGGTTTGCCGCGCTGAGGCGCTCCTCGGCCCTTTTCATGCCGTAGGTGAATATGCTGGCAATGCCCAGCACCTCGGCTCCTGCTTCGCGCAGCGCCTGTGCGGTTTCAATGGCGCTGCCCGCGGTGGATATCAGGTCTTCTATTACCACGGCCTTCTGGCCGGCTTTGAGGCTTCCCTCGATAAGGTTGTTCCGCCCGTGATCCTTGGCCGAGGCGCGTACATAGCCCATGGGCAGGCCCATTATATGCGCTGTTATCGCCGCGTGCGCAATGCCGGCAGTGCTTGTGCCCATCAGTATCTCGCACTCGGGATAGTTCTCCTCAATCAGCCGCTTAAACCCGTTTTCAATATCGTTCCTGACCCCGGGCGCGGACAGCGTGAGCCTGTTGTCGCAGTATATGGGGCTTTTTATCCCGCTTGCCCAGGTAAACGGCTCCTGCGGCCTTAAAAACACGGCCCGTATAGAAAGCAGGTCCCTGGCAATCCTTCTTTTCATATATTTTTACCTCCTGGCGGCTTTATTCTTTGCTGTTATATGTATTATCGCCGTTTATATCGCAAGCGGGTCCGAAGTCAATTTTCCTGGACAGCCGGCGCCGGCGGTATGCTATAGCGCGGCTGTCGGCCCTTATATGCCCTTGGCGCGGTTATCCAAGGCCCCGCTGAATCAAATTTGGCCCAATTCCAAACGGCTAAGCGTTTTTTTTACTTACCTCAGTATTGCGCTTTTTGCTCTAATCTTTGATAGCCTGCCGCGCGCCCGCGGTATTGAGCCGCAAGGTTTGCCGCCGTTACCATCTGGGCCTTTTATTTCTAGCCCGCCAAATCTTTTTTATCCCTAGCCTCCTTAGTCCATACGCCCGCCCCCGCTTTGCGTCCCAGCATCCCCGCCGCGCGTTGGCGGTATAAAAGGGATGCAAACCCCGATAGCGGCTAACCGGCGCTTAGAACCCGGCCTTCATTGGTTATAGGCTTAATCGCGGCTTTAACAGCCGGCGCGGCGTCGGCACGGCCTGTTATTTTCCAAGAAAGCCCTGAGCGCACCGGCGGTATGCGGAAACAGGGTCGTCCGCCGCCGTTATCGGCCTGCCGACCACGATGTAGTCAGAGCCCATCCTTCTCGCGTCCTCGGGCGTGGACACCCTGGCCTGGTCGCCCTCGGCGCCGCTAAAGCGTATGCCAGGCGTAACCGTGAAAAAGCCGTTACCGCACATGCCATGCACCTTTTCCGCTTCAAGCGGCGAACATACCACCCCGTCAAGGCCGCTGTTTTTCACATTTAGCGCATAGCGCGCCACCGTTTCCTCCATCGTAGCCCCGATCAAAAGCTCGCCGCGCATGCGCGCCTCGTCCATGGAGGTAAGCTGCGTTACCCCAATCAGGAGCGGACGGGAACCGTCGCCGCGCATAAGCCCGCTTAAAGCCGCGCTCATCATATGCGAGCCGCCGGCCGCGTGCACGTTTACCATGTCAGCCCCAAGCCCGCTTAGCGCGCGCATGGCCCTCATAACCGTGTTTGGTATGTCGTGCAGCTTCAAATCCAGGAAAATCCTGTGTCCGCGCGCCTTTATGCGCCTTACAATGGACGGCCCTTCAGAGTAGAAAAGCTCCATCCCGATCTTGACAAAGGGTAATTCATTTTGAAAAAGATCGAGAAATTCCATCGTTTCCGCCGCGCTGCTGAAATCGCACGCTACTATTACATCCTTAGGCATGGCACAGCCTCCTTATTATATGTTTTACTATTATTCCCCATCTAAAACCAGCTTAGCTCATATGCGCGGCTTCGTCCTAAGCGGTCTTTAGGCCCCGCCCAGCCCGTTTATCCGATAAAGGACCGGCAGGGCCGCCCTGGCGGGCCGACCGCGGTTTTTGGCCTAAACTATCCCATCAGGCGCTTCAGCCCGTCCAGCCGGTCAATTCCAAGGCGCGCCATCTCGGCGGGCAGGTCCTCGATTATCCTTTTGCATGCGTACGGATCGCGCAGGTTGGCGGCGCCTACCTGCACCGCGTCCGCGCCCGCCAGCATCATCTCAATGGCGTCGCGCGCCGTGCTAACGCCGCCCATGCCCATTACCGGTATGCCGACCGCCCGCGAAACCTGGTATACCATCCTTAAAGCTATTGGGAATACGGCGGGCCCGCTCAGGCCGCCGGTTACGTTATCTAGCGCGGGCCGCCGCCGCTTTATATCGATTCTCATTCCAAGCAGCGTGTTTATCAGGCTAAGGCCGTCGGCGCCGGCGTCCTCGCACGCCCTCGCGACCGCCGCGATATCCGCTACATTGGGCGTAAGCTTTATGTATACGGGCTTGGTTGTAACCGCCTTTACCGCCCTTGTAACCGCCGCCGCTGATTCGGGCGTGGCTCCCAGCGCCATGCCGCCGTGCTTTACGTTTGGGCAGCTTACGTTGACCTCGATTATGCCCACCTGCGCCTCTTTATCTATAAGCTCGCAGCAGTATTCGAATTCCTCAATCGAAAAGCCGCTTATGTTGGCTATAACCGGTTTATTAAACACCCTTTTTAGCTCCTTAAGCTCCTCGTGGATAACCCTGTGGATTCCAGGGTTTTGAAGGCCCACCGAGTTCAAAAGCCCTCCCGCGCATTCGGCTATGCGCGGGGTAAGGTTTCCAAACCGCGGCTCCCTGGTCGTCCCTTTGAAGGAAAACGAGCCGAGAATATTGGGATCGTAAAAATCAAGGTAGTCGCGGCCGTAGCCATAGGTGCCGCTGGCCGGAATTATAGGGTTATCCAGCCTTATCCCGCTCAGCGTTACGGTTGTGTCCGCCATGTTCCATCCTCCCAAAATTAAGCGTGTTTATGCTATGGCGCTCAATCCCATATTATTTCGCCGCCAAGCAGTACCGGCCCGTCGGCGCATACGCGCTTATAGCCGCCCTTTGTTTTTATGCTGCACCCCATGCACGCGCCGAAACCGCAGCCCATGCGCTCCTCAAAGCTGAGCTGGCCGTCGGTTCCCAGCGCTTCCCACACCGCGCGGAGCATCGGCGCGGGACCGCAGGCATAGTAGTGGCCGTATTTGGCTCCCAAGGCGCGTATTGCGTCCGTAACAAAGCCCTTTATCCCCAAGGATCCGTCAAGCGTGGCTATCATGGGCGTTAATCCCAGCTCCTCGAAGCTTTGGCACAGCATTGCGTCCATACGGCTGTTGAAGCCCAGCGCGACGGCCGGCTTCAGCCCAGCCTGAACCAGGCGCTTTGCCAGCAGGTACATGGGCGGCGTACCCACGCCCCCGCCTATTATCAGGGGAGGGTCAGCGCCCTCCATCACCGTAAAGCCGTTCCCCAGGCCCGTGAGCAGGTCGAGGCGCCCGCCCGCCTTCATCGCGGCCAGGGCGCGCGTGCCGCCGCCCACCTCCTTGTATACTATGGTAAGCTCGTCGCCTTCAACGTCGCACACCGATACCGGCCGCCTCAGGTAAAACCCGTCCACCAGTATGTTTACAAATTGGCCGGGCGCGCTTATCGCGCTGGTATCGCCGATAAGGCGCATGGAATACGTATCGCGCGCAATCATTACGTTTTGCTCTATGGTGAATATGCCCTGTTTTTTCATCTATGCCTCCGCAAGGTTTGCTTTGGTCCTACTAGACCCTTATCCCCGGCCCTGTCTTATCGTCGATATATACTATTTTGCCGCCCGCCATGGTCAGCGCCGCCCTTCCGCGCACCTTCATGCCCTCAAACGGAGTGCTCCTGCCCATGGATTCGAATTCCTCCGGCCTGATCTCATATTCGCGCTCCATATCGATGAGCGTCATGTCCGCGGCCGCGCCCTCCTCGATTACCCCGCCGTCAAGGCCGAATATCCCGCGCGGCTTTACGCTCATAAGCTCGATAAGGCTTTCAAGCGCCAGCGCGCCCGTGTCGACAAGCCGCGTATACAGCGCCGCAAAGGCGGTTTCAAGCCCTACTACGCCCATCAGGCTGCCCTTAAGGCCCGAAGCCTTTTCCGCGGCGGAGTGCGGAGCGTGATCGGTTGCTATCGCGTCGATGGTGCCGTCCTTTATGCCGTCTATCAGCGCCTGCCTGTCGGCAAACGTCCTAAGCGGCGGGTTCATCTTAAACCTGCCGTCGTCGATGAGGTCGTCCTCGCACAGCGCAAGGTAATGCGGCGCTGTTTCGCAGGTTACGGGCAGGCCCTCGGCCTTTGCCGCGCGGATCAGCTCAACGCTCTTCGCCGCCGATACATGGCACACGTGGTAACGGCAGCCGGTTTCCCTCACAAGCGCTATGTCCCTGCTGATCTGGGCGTATTCGCTTTCAGCGCATATCCCCGCGTGGCCATGCTTTCGGGCGTACCATCCGTCGTGGATATAGCCGCCTAAAAGCAGCGATTCGTCCTCGCAGTGCGCGGCTATGGGCCTGTCCGCCGCCTTTGCCTCTATCATGGCCCTTTTCATCACGCCAGGGTCCTGCACGCCCGAGCCGTCGTCGGAAAAGCCCACGACATACCCAGCCATGGCGCGCATGTCGGTAATCTCGCGGCCCTGGCGGCCAAGCGTGATGCATCCGTAGGGAATCACCCGTATAGAAGCGCTTTTTTCAATCAGCCTCAGCTGCGCCTCCAGGTTTTTCACGCTGTCGGGGGGCGGGTTGAGGTTAGGCATGGCGCATATCAGCGTATATCCCCCGCGGGCCGCCGCCCTGGAGCCCGTGGCAATGGTTTCTTTATAACTAAAACCGGGCTCCCGCAGGTGTACATGTACATCGGCGAAGCCCGGAACCAAAAATAAACCGTCGCTTTGAATAATAATATCGTTGTCGAAATGGGGAAGATCACGGCCTACGCCTGAAATGGATTTCCCCTCTATGGAGACGTCCATCCGGCGGAATACGCCGTTTCTAAATACGTTGGCCCCTGTAATTACGATCCGCCTGTTCGGCCGCGCGGCCGCGGCGGGCGCGGAGCCGGATTTATGCTCTTGACGCATAGCGCCGTTCCCTCCTGAAATTACACATTTCATACTATTATAATTATCCGTCCGGGCCGTGTCAAGCAGTATTTTGAGCAGTTTGGTTTGGCGCTTCTTCAAATTGTAATCTGGAGCGCGACAGGTGATAAGGAGGTGGAGAATTGCACGGATAAAAAGAGAAAAACACGGAAATAGGCCTTAATTGGCAAGTAACCGGCAAACCGGGTTAAGGAAAAATAACAATGAAATCACGCCATCGTCCCGCGTGGAAGAAGGAGAAAGTCTACTGATGGGATTTGCAAAGCCGCGGGCCTATAAAAGACGGCGGAAAAGCTTGGGCTCAGGCCATCGGCGCCCCGCAGAGAAAAACGCGCAAACACCACGGACGCGGCGCGATATCGCGCTGCAGCGGCAATAAATGCATCCGGCTATAGCGTAAAAATCAGCGGCGGATGTGTTGAGCCATATCTATCCGCCACTAACTGTTAATAGTAGACTGATATTTATACTGGTGTTACCCTTATCAACCGAGGATGGTTTACTCAACATAAACAATCTTTACATCACAGTATGTTGAGACGTCCAACGCTTCTAGGTTTACCGGCAAATACAACATAAGAGCGGTCCCGTGTTCTTCCCAAATTACTATTGGGGATGAGGACTCACGGAAAAAATACTTATTATTAATCAATTCATCGTCTGTTATGTTAAATTGCGTTTTTATACCATTAAAATCATATGTACCTCTCGTTGAAATAAACAAGAAATGCTTTTGCCGCGATTCTGCGTCTTGTATAGATTCAACCGAGTAAAGGCATTCATGCGGTAAATACCAGAAGCCTATATCGGCGGTCCCAGCCGTGATTTTATATAGTTCATATCCTTGAGGCAATGCGGTTGGAAGATAATATGATTTCAGGGACGCTAAATTCGCTATATCTTCACCTTTTTCCGCTGAGTTAAGGTAGGAGCCAAATTCATCTAGGTTTGAAAAGGAAACAAGGTCGGCCGGGCTATAGGATATTTCTTCCGTACATGTAGGCGTAGTGCCAGGGGAGTCACTATTACTCATTGTACTTGATGGTTCATGACCGTTTTCTTCGCCAACATCTTGAGCGTCGCCACACCCCAGGATCAGGAACGAAAGGGCAAAGCATGGCAAAATAATTGTTAACAAAATCTTTTTCATAATATTCTCCTTTAATCAACCCAAAAATTTCACAATAGCTTGAGCGCATTGTGCGCACCAAACATTGTACACATTTGTGCCGTACCTCATAACGCAGGCCTGATCATTTACACAAGACAGGTCGTTTGCGCCAATCCAATGCGACAGCTCATGGCATGTAGTTCGTTGTATATTTGGCGATTGCAATGTAACAATTATATTTCTGTTTGAAACAGAAGCGCCGTTTATTCCTGAATGGCTTCCGGAGTGCGTTACGCATAATGCGTAATCCACATACCGGAATACCTTCTCCGTCGGGTATTCATTCACATAGAGAAAATAGTATCCCGCCTTATGATGAACATCCGTACACCTTGATAAAGCGCCGCAAGTGGAATTGCATAGCAGTGGGTTTCCTCTTGTACATCCTGAACGCTGATTCAATGCTGAAGCCGAAAGAGTCCAACGCCTGTTAAAGCTCACGTTGAAAGTATTTTGAAAAGCGCTGTTCGCCGTGCTGATATAATTATTCAACGCAGATGCCGATGTAATCATATCAGCGTTCTTATAGAGGCGGAAATTGTAAGTTATAAGAGGTCGCTCCGCCGAATAATTGATTATCAGCTCAGGTTTGTTTGGTGAAGCCGCATCTGAACTATAGAAGGTCGTCCATTGCGTAGTATCATATTCATCGGTATCTTTCAGTAAAAAACCATCATTTCTATAAGCACCCTTTAGCCAGCTTTTTACAATACTAGTTACATACGCCTGATACCAACCGTTTGAGGCAAGTGTTGCATTCCCAGAACTATTCACAGTTGTGTATCCTGGCTTGTTATTCCATGTTAGAGTGTTAGATGTCCAACTATTTGTAACTCGGTATGCTTTTATAGCTGGCGTCGCCCCCCCATTTTGCTTTATACGTAAATACGCGCTTGTTACATTATCTCCGTCAATTGTATATGGCAGTTTGAACCTAATATATGATCTTCTAATATAGTAATCGTCATCACGACCGGTTCGAAGATATGTGCTCATGTAATAATTAGAAGTTGGGTACTTACTGGAGACATATGAATCATAAGTTGATAGTTCACCCGTAATCATTATAGATGGATCAATTATAATTGGGAATGCCCTCCGGCTATCATTAAAATAATTTGGTGAAATCGCAATCTTAATAATACAGCTGTCTTCGGACACATCGCTAATTATGCATTCCACATTATCAGTATATGTACCAGCAGCATCAACAGCAAATGGTTCAGTCAACTCAAACTCTATGTTTCCTTCACGATCAACAAATACTATCCTGCCGTATTCGTTGGTTTTTACTGTATGATCCGGAATATTAAAAGCGAATTCATACTCCAGAGGAGCGGAAATGTCGTTCAGAACAATGTATTCTTTAACCGCCGCGTTCTCTACTGCATAAACAAAATCAACGCCGTCATATATATTTCGATATGCAACATAATTATCGCCGCTTAAGGGAAAATCCGGGACGAATTTCGTATTTTTAAGGCCGCCAGAGATAGCGTTAGCTGAATTAGCGGAAAGCGGCGTAAAAGCTATTGAGCCACTGGGTGACTGTAGCCGGATCCCTAAGGAGTCACCATCAGAAAAATACGCCTTGTTTTGATTTGCGAAGTTCGTGAATCTATATAGAATCCCCAAATCAGAATATGCGGTTTGAACTATTGAATTATCAATTTGGAGGAATTCTCCGACAGCGTTTTGATAATACTTATCCTCTGCAAAAACAACGCACTCATATGAGCCATCTGAAAGTAAATATGTTTCGGAGTTACTTTCACGTAGAGCGGCAATCTCTTTTACTCTGCTTACCTCATCATTTGAATTTGCTTTATTGCTGACAGCAAATGGGGTTGTAGAAAAAATTGTTGGACATAACAGTGTGAATATAATGAATACGGAAAAGAGTCTTTTCGAAAATCTCATCATTTAATCTCCTTATTTTATTATTTAAAACGAAAAAAAGAGAAACATAAAAGCGCATAAGCCGGACGACAGCAACACGGCTCATGCGCTAACAGATACGATTTTCATACGGCCTCCCCAGAATTGAGAAACACAATAAAATCGTAATCGCTTTAGGATCAATTGTACCACCTGGATATATCATCGCTTCCTCCAATCAATTGAACTGAATAGACAGTGACCATACTCTCAATTCTATTCTATGGTAAGATTGCCTAATAAGCAAGCGTTTTTTTATAGTAACTTGTATCTTTATACTATTGCTCAATTACTCCCCCTGCGGCGCAGAACCAAGGTATATATTCAGCCCCCGTAAAGCACGGGCACCTCCCCGGGCGCAAGCGACGGCTCGGCGTTGAGGTCCAGGCCGTGGCGCTGGCCGTTCATAAGCATATAGTAGCCGGCGCAGCCTATCATGGCGGCGTTGTCCGTGCAGTAGCGCATATCGGGGCGGTAGAACTCAAGCCCCCGCGCGGCGGCGCGCCGGGCGAACGCGTCCCGCAGCGAAGTGTTGGCCGAAACCCCGCCGGCCAGCGCCACGCGCGTTTCACCATAGCGTTCGCAGGCTAGCAGGGTTTTGTTCACAAGCGTGTCCACAACGGCGCGCTGGAACGACGCGGCCAGATCCGCGCCGTTTACGGCTTCGCCCCGCTGGCGGGCGTTATGAAGTATGTTGACGACGGCGGTCTTTATCCCCGAAAAGCTGAAATCCAGCGTTGGCTTTGCGTTAAACCCGGCATTTAGCTTATAGGCGTTTGGATCGCCGTCTTTCGCCAGCTTTTCAAGCTCGGGGCCGCCTGGATACGGCAGGCCGAGCGAACGCGCCGCCTTGTCAAACGCCTCGCCGGCGGCGTCGTCCCTGGTGCGCCCCAGCAGTTCAAATTCGCTGTAGCCGCTTATTCTGACTATGTGGCTGTGCCCGCCCGACGCGATAAGGCATATGAACGGCGGCTCAAGCCCTGGATACGAAAGATAGTTGGCGGCGACGTGGCCGGATATGTGGTTTACGCCAGCGATAGGCAGGCCCATTGCGAGGGCAAGCCCCTTTGCGTAGCTTACGCCCGCCAGAAGCGCGCCGACCAGGCCAGGGCCGCAGGTAACGGCTATTGCGTCGATATCGCGGATTCCGATTCCAGCGCCGTCGAGCGCCGCGCGCACCACGCCGCCTATGCGCTCCACATGGCTGCGGGACGCGATCTCAGGCACTACGCCTCCGAACCGGACGTGCAGAGGTATCTGCGTATGCACCGCCGAACCCAGCACATTGCGCGGCCCTGAGAGCACGGCGGCCGCCGTTTCATCGCACGAGGTTTCTATGGCGAGCAGGGTGAAGCCCCCGTTCCCCAAGATGCGCTCTGCCCGCTCTTTAGCCCTGGCCTCATAATCAAAACGGCTCATGCCCGCGCCCCCTTACCGTCGCGCTTTCTTTTAAATATAAGGTATGCGGCCGCGGCCGCGAGAAGCGTTACGGCGAACACGGCAAAGAGCAGGAAAATATCGATAATAATATTGTAGAAAAACCTCTCGGGCATCATCTGAATCATGCGGTCGGTATATTGCATAAGCCAAAGCTCATTTGTAAAAAACAGCTTGTGAAACGCGGTCCACAGCGAGTAAAAGTCTATCAAAAACCATGCGCCCAACGCGGCCGCAAGGGCCGCAAACGACGCATAGCCCCAAAGACACCCGCCGCACAGCGCTTTAAGGCGGCCCTTTTTGGGCAGTATCGCCGCGGCCGAGGCTATCAGCACCGCAGCTACGCCCGCCATTACATATGAAGCCGAGCGCCAGCCCAGGTATAGTTCGCGCACATCGGCCATATGAGCGGTTTCACGGTCGTTAAACATCATGACCTTCTCGCCGTAAACCGTAACTTCCTTTTCAATGCTGTCCGCGTTGCCCTGCATGTAGTCTATCACAAGCATAAGCGAGTCCAGCACTTCCTCTTGGGACATGCCCATGGTCTGGGCTATGCCAAGTTCTTCATATTCTCTGCCGTGGCGCGCTTCGTCGTTCATAACCATTGTGATTGAAGCGAACAGGAAAACGATCAACAGCAAAAATGCGGCGGTTGCAGAGAGTACAGTAGCGGTCACCCGCGTATGGCGCATAACGGCCTCCATAGTTTTTTATTTGTATTATAACTGATATATCTATCATTATAAACCGGTTTGCGCAATTAATATCCGTTTCGGCGTATGAAATCGGGCAATAATCCTGTCTTTTTGTATTGTTAATTGTAACACTTGTAATTTTCGACCGATTACCGGATAATATTAAACACGGATGGCCGCCGTTCTGGGACCGCCGGCTTAATAGCCAGCTTATAATGGCAGCAGCGCCATGCTGCGCGCACATACATATGACAGTATATAACCGTAAATTTAAATCCATAGGTTACGCCCGCGAGAAAGCCCGCGGCGCGGTTTAACAATCAATAATATCATGAGGTATAGTACGGCGGACTGTCGGATGCGCCGTTTAAAATAACTAAACACATAGCCGTTTATAAATATTTATTTTTTCGCATAGAGCCATATGGCAATGGTTATGCTTATCGCTGATAACCAGCAATAAGAAGCGTATATCAGAGGTTTTAACCAATATGGGAATACATGTTACTTACAATATTAATACAAATTACAAATTTGACAGCGGACATCCGGCAATATTTGATAGAATTGCTGTACACAAATATGTGTATATTGTCCGCGCTTTTTATATTCTTGTTGTATTATATTAGTGGAAAGAGGGATAGGCTCGCATGCCAAGGTATCGAAGAATACGGGATTTGCGTGAAGACAACGATCTGACCCAGCAAGCAGTAGCTGACCAATTAAAATTACATAAGACCACCTACGTCAGATATGAACAGAGCGAAACTGATATCCCATTTGGTATAGCAATACAGATAGCGGATTTTTATAGGGTTAGCCTTGAGTACCTGGCGGGCGCGTCTAAATGCGGGACTTCCAAAACATATACCTGATTACAATTTATTTTCATAGGGGGAATTTATAATGTATCAGCGAATTAAAGAGATGCGCGAAAACAACAGAATTGAGGCTTGCGATATAGCCAAAATATTGAACGTCGGCGAGGAGGAATATCTATCCTACGAACGCGGCGAGCTTGACGTACCGCTGGAGGTTGCGGTCAGGATGTCCAGGTTTTACGATGTGAGCATCGACTATCTGGCCGGCCTTTCCAGGCGAAAAAACAAGGAGGACTGGCGCATAGTGCTTAAGAAAGAGGCTTAGGAGAATGCGTGAGGAGACGGGCGCGCGGCGGTTTGGAGCTTTCCCGCCGCGCTACCTCCCTGTGGTTTGTGACGGCGCCGCCATGAACCATATTTCTATTTCGATGGCGCGGGCGGCTATGTCCAGCCTCTGTGTCAAGCTTTACCTGGACTTCGAAAACATTGGCAAACCGCTGTATTGCGTCTTCATGCGGCGGCGGACGCGCTGTAATATCCGGCCGGCCTTTATACTTTAAAGGATTGTTCCATATTTCAGGCATTACGGCCAATTCATTTTCAACAGGGCATAATCCTTTATTTAATCCCATTCTCCGGCGTTTGCCTTAGCGGTAATTTTATCGGCGCGCAGGATGAAAAGTCCGCGGGCTATATCCGGCGGCTACCGCGGGAATACAGGCCGCTACGCGTCATTGAGACATACTCACATATTTTATTATTATCTATAGCTTCTCTAAACCGACCGTATAAGGCCGGCCTCATAGCTGAACAAACGGCCAAGCGCACAACAAAACGCCATTTATAAACCCATATCAAATCGGTAATTATTTGTTATCCCCTTGCCGCACGCGCTTCAATATATAGCTTTGGTATAATTGCCGCAAAAAAAATCCAGGGGGGGATAATGCCGCGCCCTAAAAGCTTCGATAAATATAATATAAATCGCCCTTTTGAGCCTTATAAAGCGTTTGCCCAAGGTTAACCGGCCTGCCAAACAGGGTATTTGCCAGGCGCAATATCTCAATATCGCTATAATCAAACCCAAAACCCGCCATTTCGGCGAACCATAAAGGTATATAGCCGTGAAATTGTCCTGAAAAACCCGCGCGATACCGCTTTTTCATCATTTCTATCAATCGATCCGCCATCAGCCCGCGCGCCGTAATCAACCTCAAGCTTCATAAATTAAATTATACTACGCTTGCGGCTTTATTTCCAAACCGGGGCCTAGATGAATAAAAATCAAATGCAAATGCGCATTTCAGCCGCAAAAACAGCGCATTATAACGTATATCAATGTATCCAAGCTAACCGTGTCGGAGGTATTAACTTTGGTCGTACTGTTTCTTCGCGCAATTATATTGTACCTGCTTATATTCGCGGTGATACGCCTTACGGGCAAGCGCCAGCTTAGCGACCTGCAGCCGTTTGACCTGATTATTACGCTGCTGATAGCGGAGCTTGCGTCCGAGCCGGCGGCCGATATAAACGTGCCGCTGCTGTACGGCATCGTGCCCATTATCGCGCTTTTCCTAATGCAGCGGCTCATCGCGTTTTTATCCCTCAAGTCCGATTCCATGAGGCGGCTGGTGTGCGGCAGGGCGCTTATATTGATTGAAAAGGGTATAGTGATAGAGGAAACCCTGCGCTCGGCGCACTATACGCTGGACGATCTGCTCGAACAGCTTCGCGGCAAGGACGTATACCAGATCGCGGATGTGGAATACGCGATCCTTGAGACAAACGGGGACCTTTCCGTGATGCTCAAGGGCCACAAACAGCAGCCGACCTTTTCAGACATGGGGCTTGCGCCGCCCAGCGCGGAGCTGCCGTATCTTCTCATAGAGGACGGCAGGCTGCACCGTGACGCGCTCAAAAAGAGCGGGCATTCCGAGGACTGGCTTGCTTTCCAGATGAAAAGGATGGGTTATACCCGAATTAAGGAGGCGCTGTTCGTAAGCCTCGACCCATCGGGGTTTTTGCAGGCCCAGGACAAGGTCAAATTCGGGGGCAAGGTTCACACCCTAAATACACAGGAGGGAAAGAATGCGCAAAGTTCATAAAATCCCGCTGCTGCCAAAGGGGGCGATACCAGGCATAATCGGAAGCGTGCTGGCGATAGCCTTTCTTGTATTTATTATTATTTGTCCAAGCAATATGATACACAGCCTGTATGACGAGCTGGACCCGCTGCTGCGCGAAGCGGAACGCCAGGCCAATACGGGCGACTGGGAAGGCGCTGTCGTAACCGCCGGCGCTATAGCCGACGCTGTGTACGACGCGCAGGACACGCTTACGCTGATCGTGGACCACATGTACGTTTCCAACTTGATGTTTCACTCTGAGATGGTGCAGAAGATGGCCCAGCTCAGGGATCTGCCGCTTATACTTGAGGAGCTTTCGGGAGTAAGAAACGAAATGGAGACAATCCTTCAGATAGAAACCGTATCCCTTTATACGCTGTTCTAGCGGCGCGCCGGTTTGTGCGCTAAGCTCAATTCCGTCCTATGCCCGCGGCGTTTGATTCAAAAGCGCGCCGCGGGCCGAAAAGCAAATCCGGTCCTTACGGACGCGCGGGCCTTGAGCCGCGCGTCAGATTAATCTTGACGTTATAAGGGACGCCGCGGGAACCAGCCAAAGTGCGGCGCACACCTCTGTAAACGCCCTGCTTTCAAAATCGTGTAACAGGTCTTGCCTTCGCCCTATGCGCAGTATATTGAGCGCCGCGCAGACCATTCCACGCAGTCTCCGCCGGATTGCGTTAAGCGCTTTTGCGCCTATCACATGTTATACTGTTTATACTATAAGATACGCTAAAGGAGGACAGGATGGAATTTGATGTGCGAAACTGGCTTGACGAGCTGTCGGCCAAGCTTAAGGCACGCTTTAAAGGCAGGCTTGAGTTCATTGGCCTTCAGGGAAGTTTCAGGCGCGGCGAAGGGGGACCTGAAAGCGACATTGACGCCGTCGTTATACTCGACGAGCTTGGCGCGGCCGATTTGGAAGCTTACCGCGGCATTATAAAATCAATGCCGTTAAGCGGGAGGGCGTGCGGGTTCATATGCGCAAAGAGGGAGCTTATAAACTGGTTCAAGCCGGATCTGTTTCAACTGCTCCATGATACCGAACCGCTGTATGGGAGCATAGATTATGTTTTAGGGCTGATCAGCGAACGGGACGCGGCCGGCGCTGTAAGGATGGGCGCGTCGAACCTTTATCACGCCGCCTGCCACGGCTATGTGTTTAGCGGCGGGAGAAGGGGGCTTCCCAGCCTGCTTAAGCGGGCGTTTTTCACCCTTCAGGCGGTAGTCTACCTGCAACACGGCGTATATGTCAGCGATAGGGATGAAATGGCCGCGCTCCTCAGCGGGCTGGACGCCGAAGTGCTCAGGGCCGTCGCCGCAAAGGACGCTGCGGCGGATAAGGGCGACGACGAGGTAATTAAAGACTACGATATGCTCGTCAGATGGTGCGGGGAACTGCTTGAAAGGTACGTGGATTGAAATAGTCTGTGTGGTCGGCGTTTTCCGCAAACGCTCTAGCCGCATCCCAAGCGGGTGCGTGGATTGAAATATCGGCAGCGGCACAGTCGGTTTGATGGCAAAGCGTCGCACCCCAAGCGGGTGCGTGGATTGAAATTCTCGCGATGTTGACAATATGTATCTAGGCGATCGTCGCACCCCCAGCGGGTGGGTGGATTGAAATTACCATGACGCTCTGCGTGTGCGGACCCCAGCTTGTCGCGCCCTAGCGGGTGCGTGGATTGAAGTCTACAGGGCATGCGTGTGCGGCCAGCCCCGCCAGTAGCACCCTGCACGGGTGCGTGGATTGAAATCCACCTAACCTAAAGTCTCTACAGAAGTTATTAAGTCGCGCCCCAAGCGGGTGAGCGGATTGAAATAAGTTGTTGCTATTATTGTGGTACGGAATTAAGCTGTCGCGCCCCAAGCGGATGAGTGGATTGAATATAATCGGGCGATTGATAGTATTTGGTTATGCTTACCGCACCCTCAGCGGGTGGGTGGATTGAAATTCTCGCGATGCTGACAATATGTATCTAGGCGATCGTCGCACCCCCAGCGGGTGGGTGGATTGAAATTTTAAGCCCATGAAGGATGCCGCGAACAAAGCGGTCGCACCCTACACGGGTGGGTGGATTGAAATTACCATGACGCTCCGCGTGTGCGAACCCCAGCTTACCGCACCCTAGCGGGTGCGTGGATTGAAGTCTACAGGGCATGCGTGTGCGGCCAGCCCCGCCAGTAGCACCCTGCACGGGCGCGTGGATTGAAATCAGCCTTTGTTCCGGCGCGTACATCCCAAAGGGGGCTTGGGCGTACAGGCATCTTTAACGCTTGGACTATATATAAAACATAAAACCATCAGGGCATGAGATTTAAGCGGCACATATCGGGGCGGCGCTACGCGGCTTACGCCCAGGGACCGCTTTATTTATATTATTTATTGCGCTGGACGCTTTCCATGGGTTATAATAGTTTGATAACGCTATACGGCCTCTTGAAGGAGCGAAATATGAAGAAAAACATATTGCGCGCTTGCGCACTGCTTATATTGGTTATGTTGATTATGCCCACAGCGCCGTCCCTTGCCGCGCAGGCGTCGGTAAGCGTCAGCCCGGAGCAGATGTCCGGCCCTGGTTCGGTCGAGGTTACCGTAACGGTAACGAACGACGGTTTGCTTCCCATGGAGAATATCGCGATAAGCGGCAGCGGCATTACGTTTGGCATAAGCCAGCCGACCATACAGCCTGGCGTAACCCAGACATATACGCAGGCGATAGATATAACCCAGGAACAGCTTGACAGCACCCTGACGTTCAACATGACATGGACAGAGGGCGGCATACCTATGTCAAAGGACCTGTCCGTAGAGATAAAGTCTTCGGTTATCGGGGTCGTCACGGTTACTTGCAAGGCGTCGAAGACCAACGCCAAGCCTGGAGAAAGGATAACGCTGACATACATCATTGCCAATAACAGCGGAACCACCGCCAGCAATATCTCCCTGACCGACAGGCAGATCAAGAGTTCGCCAATGGTGGAGGGGGTTACGCTTTCCCATGGGCAGAGGCATACCTTCAGTTATGAATACACTATGGGCAACTCAACCGTTACGTCCCAGCCCATACTCAGCTACAGGCTTGCGGGCGTCGGCTCGTCCAAAACATATACCGGTTCGGCGCTTACGCTGGGCATGATAAACGCGAAGCTCGACGTTGAGGTTTCGCAGAGCGACCCTACGGTTGACGGCGTAAGGTTTACCCTGTTTATAACCAACGACGGCAACCAGAAGATAAATAACATAAAAGTTACCGACGAATTGGGCACGCGCGTTGACGACGGCGAATTTTCGCTGGCGGTGGGCGAACAGAAGACCCTTACATATACGGTGAAGGTTGAAGGCGAACCGCGTAACGTTACGTTTGAGTTCAGCGGCTCAATGGCGTCCGGGGCCTATGAGGATCAGATCGGCAGCTTTGCGGTCCGCCCGTATGTGGACCCGAATCAGATAAAGGTGCATTTTGACGCCGAGATATCAAACCCGCTCAACGCCGAAGGCGCTATGGGCATAATGTTCAGGTTTGATAATCAGGGCGAACTTACGTTTCACGACATAACGATTACCGAGGAGCTTTTAGGCCAGGTCTATCACGCGGATAAACTTGAGGCCGGCCTTACGGAGATACCTGTTACGGTCAGCGTGGAAGAATCGCGCGAGCTTAAGTTTACCCTGTCGTTTGAGGATTACGCGGGAAACCCCTATAATTATACGGCTTCGCTTACGGCGGCGTTTTCAGGCGATCTGCCGCTGCCTACGCGTACGCCAGGCGTTGAGCTTGGCATAATAGGCGGAGGCTTTGGAAAGGCGCTGACAAATACGCTTAACACGGCCTTTACAGTGCTTGCCATCCTTACCGCCGTGGCGGCCGCGCTGCTTGTGGCGATAACCATTGCGGAAAGAAACAGCAGGAAAAAGGCGGCGGCGCGGCGGCGCAGGCAGCGCCAGGAGATGGAGCGGCGGTAGGACGGGGATTTTTGAGACACTCTTTTGCACCCCCCGCTTCATGCTTACGAGCGTCCTGCATAAACGATTTTTTATCAAATGGGCCTGACAGCGTTTTGCGCTCGGCGGCCCTTTTTTTATAATCTTTTTGCTTTATGGGGGGGATACACGGGCCTATAAGGACATTCCAGAACGGGGAGGGTATAGCGTATAACTCAACCGCTACCTCCTTCTCTGCGCGTCCAGCGCCGCCGAGCCGTACAGGAACAGCGCAACCGACTGTACGAGCCGCTTGCGGTTGCGCCTTATCGTGGATACGTCGCAGGACAGGCGCTCCGCAATGGCCGCGTCGGTCATGCACTTGAAGTACTTAAGATTGATTATTTCAAAGTATGGATGCTCCTCTATATACGCAAGCGCCCTTTCCATATAGCCTACTTCGCGCTCGTCCGCGGCTATACGCGCGCCAAGCTCGGCAAGCTGGGCCTCGTGGATTTCCTCCGCCGAAAGCCGCATTGACGGGCTTAGAAGCCGCACAAGCGAGCGCGAATGCTCCCTCAGGGCCTCAATGCCCAGGGCGGCCAGCTCGCTGCGCTCGTCCCTGTTGTTCTCAAGGCGCGCCCTGATCAGCGGCAGCGCGTAAAGCCTTCCTTCGGCCTGGGTATAAGGATCCTTTTCATCGGCGGATATGGCAAGCCTTGCCGCCGCTTCCCTTATCCTGATAAGCTCTTTTTGCTTGAGTTTTTGTTCGTTGCTGCTTTTGTTCATCATTAACCTCCATGTATTCGAACATTTGTTCTAATACAATACTAGATCAAAGAAAACCGTTTGTCAACGGGTAATTGTAATGTATTACTAATCTAAATTGTCCGATTTTGTCGACGGCCGGAGGCCGCTGTCAATGTTTAGGGCTTTAGTTGAACGCCAACCGGCATAAGCCCGGGAAACCTTAGCTTATGTGTTATAGTCAGGATAATGGTCCGCCTCACATATGCCGCGAATCGGGATGAGGGAGACGCTTCTTTTTAATAAAGAATGCCATCGACGACAATATGAAAACGGCCGTGGCGTATAGTTCACGGCTTACAATCCGTATGGCCGGCGCTCATCAAAGCGCCCGTGCGTGGATTGAAATCGCCAGTGTTTTCAGATTATCCGCCCAGTTTGCAAAGTCGCGTCCCAAGCGGGTGCGTGGATTGAAATACCAAGTGTCTGTTGACCGCAACGTCAAGCAAGACGTCGCACCCCAAGCGGGTGCGTGGATTGAAATGTTGAGAAGGTCGCGCAGGTCGGGCAATGGTGGTAGGTCGCGCCCCAAGCGGGTGCGTGGATTGAAATGGGATATACTTTCTCCTTTACATGGGAAACATGATAGTCGCAACCCATGTGGGTGGTCCGCGAGAACTTAACGGTTGACTTTGCCATCATGAGCGGGCGCTGTGCCGCTCATGATGGCAAAACCGTAGAGGATACGGCGGCGCTGGTAAAGCTGTTTTTCGGCATTAAGAGCGACGACGGCAACAGGCCCGTTTATCACATGTATCGAATCACATTTGAGGGAAACGGGAAACGAAAGATACTGTATCCGGCAGGGAGCGGCCACGGCACAGTATTAAATAAAAATGGGAAATGTTATTTCATGGGGTATTAATAATTGCTTGCGGCCTTGCCGGGAAAATTTGATATTACATTCTGGACTCGGCTATTATCAAGAGCTGTCCGGAGCCGGTTAAATCAATACGGTTCTCCGCATAAGACGGGGCCGGTTCCCCATCCAACCCGTTCCTCCCGCATGTATGTGGACTAAGTACGCGGCTTAACGATTTTTAAAGGATTCCCCCGTCAAACAGGAGTGTATCCGGCAGGGTCAGCGCTTAATAACGCTTACAAACAATTCACTTTTATACTAATTGTATAACTCTGGAAGAAGCGGTCAATAATATTGTCGAGGTGATACGCACATGGAAAACAACGACAATAAAAGCAAAGAAAATAAAGGCAAAGACTTAAAGGTTAAAATCGCGGGATTTCTGCGGGAAAAGGGCGTATATATAGTGCTGTTTGCATGCCTTGCCGTTGTGGGCGTGGCGGCTGCGCTGATGTTTATGCCGGGCGGCCAGGATCCGGAGCCGACGCCGGACGACTCATCCGCCTCAAAAAGCGGAGACGAAAACCTTGACGCGGTCCGCACAATACCCCCTATAGCCACGCCGGGGCCCGAGGAGATCATGAGCCCAAGTCCGGTTCCTGATTTTACGCCGTCCACTACTCCATCCACAACGCCCAAGGTTACAAAGACAAAACTTCAGCCGCCGGTTTCTGGCAATGTCATATGGGACTTTGCCATGAATGAACTGATATATTCGGAAACGCTTAACCATTGGACTACCCATTCGGGCGTGGATATCGCGGCCCAGCTTGGTTCGGAGGTTAAAGCGGTGCAAAACGGCGCCGTCAAGCGCGTGTATAAGGACGACGCGCTAGGCGTTTGCGTTGAAATTGAGCATGCCGACGGCATAAGTACCATTTATTCAAACCTTAAGGAGGATCCGCCCGTTAAGGAGGGCGACAAGGTCAACAAGGGCCATATAATAGGCTACGTAGGCGACACGGCGTCAAGCGAATGCGGCATACAGAGCCACCTGCATTTTGAGTATCTAGTGGATGGCGCGGGCAGGGATCCGCGGGAGTATGTCCTGTTCGCCGAATAGCGGCCAGGGTAGGGCGCGCGCGTTGGGCTAAAGACGATATTATGGCAAAAAGCTATCATAGGTTATTGCGTCGGCGGGCGTGCCTAAAAACGGCCGCCCGTTTTTTTATGCTGATTTCAAGGCTAAAAAGGCGGCTCAACGCCGCCAGGAAGGGTAAAATACAGGTAAACGGCTTTATGGGGGCATTTTCACATAGCGGCTTTAACAGTCCTGGTAAGGGGCCGTATATCAAGCGCGGCCGTATTATATCTAAATAAGATCATTAAGGAAGCGCCTGAACGCCCGCTTAACGCTTTATTTGTTGTTTTATATTGGCGCGAAAGCTGAGCGATGGGCGCGTTGACGCCTGCGCGGGGCGGCGGGAGCTAGGCAAAAGCCCTGTTATACCATGTACCCAGCCGGGCATAAAATATGATATTATAAGAATATCGGTTCATGCATGCGCGAAATACGCCCGCAACCTTTGGTTGCGCACCCAGGACGGAGGATTTTTCGCGTCATGTAAGCCTGAATAGCTGGCGCAACCGTTTTGCGGTCATATATGCTTTTTACATGGCAAGGTTCATAAGCGCGCCGCGCGGCGCCTCAAGGCCCGGGTGGCGCGGATGAAACGACGGACATGTGAAAGGAAGGTTTTGGGTATGGAACAAAACGGAAGCGGCGCCTTTGACAACGAAAGGAGCAGGGCGATGAACATCAAATTCGGCGACAAGCTTGTGCGCCTGAGAAAACAGCGGGGGATGTCCCAGGAGGAGCTGGCCGCAAAGCTGGGAGTAAGCCGCCAGGCGGTGTCTAAATGGGAACGGGGCGAGGCGTCGCCTGATACATATAACCTCATACAGCTTGCCAGGGCGTACGGGACGACGCTTGACGAGCTTGTAGGGGAGGATGGGGAGACACCCTGTTCCCACGATAACCCCGGTGCAAAGGGGGAGGACGCGTTTGACGGCGACGGCATGGATTTCAGCGGCGGCGCGGCGGGTTTCGTAATACATGACGACGACGGTGAAGTCAGCAAAGTGGTTACAATCACAAAGGACGGCGTCTGCGCGGGGGATGTGGACGGCGAAACCGTGGTCAACGTCAATAACGACGGAATATATGCAAAGGCCGGAAAGAAGAAATTTAGCAGCCGCTGGGACCATAAGGGCGGGGACTCCGCCGGCTGGGACAGCGACGACGGCTTCTTTGACGATGACGATGATGACGACAACGATTTTTTTGACGATGACGATGATACTGACGACGGTGAGGAGAAGGAATTTAAGGTGGAGATGAATTTCAGCGGCGGTAAGAAGAAGGAAGGCAGGTTCTGGATGCACTTTCCATATCCTGTTCTATGCGCCATCGCGTATCTGATGATGGGCTTTGTATGGGACTTGTGGCATCCGGGCTGGCTGATATTCCTTACCATCCCGCTGTACTATCCCCTTGTGGAGGCGGCTTATAAGTCCAAAGACCTTGTCAGGACGCTCCTTTCATTCCCATATCCGGTACTGGTTGCGGGCGCGTATTTGCTTATCGGCTTTGAATGGGGCCTGTGGCATCCATACTGGCTGCTGTTTTTAACGATACCAATCTATTATACCGTGCTTGGGGCGTTAAAGGACCATAGCCCGATAGAGATAAATATAAGCGGGGGCTTCCCTCTGCTCGTGCTTGCCGCGTATCTAGCAATAGGCTTTATCTGGCAGCTGTGGCATCCGGGCTGGCTAATATTCTTTACAGTGCCGCTTTACTATCCGATTGCCAAGGCAATTACCGGCCGTCTCGACAAGCCGTTTTTGATAGCTTTCCCCTACTCGGTATTCATCGTGGGAGTATATCTGGCGATGGGCTTTATCTGGGGCTTATGGAACCCATACTGGTTCCTGCTGCTGACAATACCGCTGTATTATCCCATCGCATCGGCAATATCGGGGCAAAAGCATAAAAAATCCTTTTCCTACGGCTACTTTATAACAATACTGTACCTTATTCTGGGATTTGGCTGGAGCTTATGGCATCCATACTGGCTGCTGTTCCTCACAATCCCGATAGGGAATTATATCGTTAGCTCGATAGGCCGGTCCAGGGCAAAGGGCTGACATTGGGCGCGGGGTGGACCGTTTAGTTCAAAGGATATCATAGCCTTTGATCATGCGCGTTCGCTTGCCGCGCCTGCCGCGCCCTACGCGGATGCGTAGATTGAAATGGCGTCAGCAACCCAAAAACATTACAGTATGCCGTCGCACCCCAAGCGGGTGCGTGGATTGAAATCTTTTACGGCATCCGCACGCTGTGGGCCAGACGAGTCGCACCCCAAGCGGATGCGTGAATTGAAATGTGGATATCGAGGACGATGAGACGCTATACTGCGTCGCGCCCTACTCGGGTGCGTGGATTGAAATTCTTTGCGCGGATTTGCTCCGCCGCGAACCGCGCCTGCCGCGCCCTACTCGGATGCGTAGATTGAAATGAGGACGGGGAACGTACAATTCACGCGTTGTCGTCGCATCCCCAGCGAGTTCGTGGATTGAAATATCAGCGTCCAATCGGCTATATACATCCGTCGGGCGCCACCCTAAACGGGTACGTAGGTTAAAATGAACGTGTTGCACGACAATACGGTATCGATTTCGCCGTCGCACCCCCAGCGGGTGCGTTGACGGACGCTATCGGGTGTGCGTTAAAGCCCGCTCGTTCTAAAGCTTACGCGGCGTTCAGGTCCCCCCGTTATCCCCGCCGTAGTCTTTGGGAATTTTGCCGTCGGCGGGATTTACATGCACCATGCAATGCTTTACCGAAGGGAAGCCGCTTTCTATAGCGTCGTGCGCCCTCTGCGCCACCGCGTGCGCCTGGTTCAGCGTGGCCTCGCCGTCGGCCCTGATTTCCACGTCGACGTATATCCTGTCTCCGAACAGGCGCGTTTTTATCTGATCTATGCCCATTACGCCGTCCTGCTCCTCGATTACCTTCCTTATCTCATTCACGAGCGAATCGTCGCACGACTTGTCGGTCATCTTGCCTACCGCGTCCCTGAATACATCAAACGCCGCCTTTACTATAAATACGCATATTATAACGCTGGCCACCGGATCAAGGATGGGAAACCCCAGCCGCGCGCCTAAGATGCCGGCAAAGCTGCCCACCGAGGACAGGGCGTCGGACCTATGGTGCCACGCGTCGGCCATGAGCGCGCCGGAATTTATCCGCTTGGCCGCCGACCTGGTATACCAGTACATGGCCTCCTTTACAATTATGGAGATAACCGCCGCGGCGAGCGCAAGCCCGCCGGGCGCCGATATATCGCCATAGCCGCCCATCACTACCTTTTTGAGGCCCGAATATCCGATGCCCAGGCCGGTAACGCCCAATATTACGGCAAGTATTATGGCCGCTACGCACTCCATACGCTCATGGCCGTAGGGATGCTCCTTGTCGGACGCCTTGTTTGAAACCTTTACCCCGATCATCACTATTATAGTGCTTAGCACGTCGGACGCCGAATGCACCGCATCCGACACCATCGCGCCTGAACGCGCGAATATTCCCGCGAACATCTTAAACGCGCTGAGCACGACGTTAAATATAATAGTAACGGCGGACACCCTCATAGCGATCTGTTTGGGGGACCTGTTTTCCATTGCTGCCTCCTTTTTACGCATTACTTTATCCCGCGCCCTTCAGCCCGCGTCAATGTATATGAAGACGCGCCTGTGAGACATACCACTGTCCCACAGACGCGCGGTTACGCTGTCTGCTGCCGCGTTTTCGCGGCCCGGCTTCATGGACGCGCCGTCCACCGCCTGCTCAGTTTGTACTGTCCGCATTCTCTATTAAAGAATTTACCCTTGTAAACTCAGGGTAGCGTTAGCGCAAAGAGATCATCTGATTATATGTTAAAATGGATTGGAATAAAAGCATTTTGTAAAATAAGTTTTTTCGCTTTAGGTTGCTTAAGCGTTTATTTAGCGGCGGATATGGCGGCGCTCGCGGCGACCTTGAACGGGCGGACGGATGCGTAGCGCTCGCGGGCGCGAAGCAAGCCCTGGCACGCGGACGCGGCCCTATGGACATACCCGCTGCCGTGGGCGGTTTACAGGAGGATTATGCGAAAAATCACGAATAGCGCCGGAGCTTTTGGGAGTGGATAAGGGGATGCGGGTTGAGAGCGCCCGCGCGACGTTACCTTAGAGGTTAAATGTGATATACTAAAATATGGGCGGGATTTTATCCTTTTTACAAAAAACTTCGGTTGTGGGCAATACGCGTTTAATGGGATGCGAAATCATGGGACTAAAGAGATATTTTGCGGCGCGCTTGGCGCTAAACCTACCAAAGCCAGTTTCAATAAAAGCTTTCAGCGCGGCATATCCCTGTTTAGCGGCAGGGCTTATAAGCGGCGCGTAAAGCATACATTTTTCTAAAAGGATGGGGTTTTTATGAAACACGATATAATCCATATACTTGGCGCGTCCGGCTCAGGAACTACGACGCTTGGAAGGGCTATTTCGGAAAGGTTCGGCCACAGGCATCTGGACACGGACGACTATTTTTGGATGCCCACCGACCCGCCGTACACCAAAAAGCGTGAGGACTCCGAAAGGCGAAGGCTGATGAAGAAGGATATCAAGCTATATAAAAGATGCGTTATCTCAGGCTCTCTGTGCGGCTGGGGCGACTTTTTGATATCGCGTCTTGACCTGGTTATCAGGCTTGTAGCGCCCGCGGAGGTAAGGCTGGAACGGCTGGAGAAGAGGGAATACGCGCGGTTTGGCGACAGGATCAGGCCTGGCGGGGATATGTGGGACGAGCACAGGGAGTTCATGGCGTGGTCAAGGACCTATGATGCGGCAGGGACGGACACGCGGAGCAAGGCCTTGCATGACAGTTGGCTCGGGCTGGTAAAATGCCCCGTGATGATCATAGACGGTACGGCGCCGCTAGAAGAAACCATAGGCATGCTGGCCAACCAGTTCAGCGTATAGGCATGACAAACGCCGCGCTTCCTTTCCCATGGGCGTATCTGAACCCACCTCTAATTAATAGCAACAGGTTAATTCACCGGCGCGGTGCGCTCAAAGGCGCGCGGCGGCGCGTTATTGCCTGAAATTCATGGCTTCCCGTCAAAGTCCGCCGCGGGCTTATATAGGGGCGGCGTACACGCGGAGCGGGACTTTGCGTGACAGCTGGCTCGGGCTGGTAAAATGTCCCGTAATGATCATAGACGGTACGGCGCCGCTAGCGGAAACCGTAGGCATGCCGGCCAACCAGTTCAGCGTATAGGCATGGCGGTATTGACATGGCTGTATTAGATGAATTATTGAAGCAAACTATGGTTGATAAGCCTCACAAACTACGCAATGGAAATGCCATCCGTAATGCGACACAGAAGAGATCAACGAAGGGATTTGTATTCCCGCCTATAAACGCACCTTTCTAGCGCGGGTCGTTTCCATATATCGGTATGGAAAACAGAGATCAAAAAGGCCCGCGTTCACGCGGCGTTAATGAGCGCGGCAACAGGAAAGGTAATAAAATCCCCTCGTTAACGTCAAAAGGCCGTTCTGCCGGTCCACAGGGCAAAAAGCAAACGGGAGAAGGGCTTTTTGCAACCCTATTGCCAGCCGTTAAGCTAGTTGTTGTCAATACCTTCCTAGCGGCGGCCATCAAATATGAAGCGGCGCATAAAAAGGGGGATTAAAAGACAGATTCACGTTGCAATATATCATCGGATGTGTATAATTAAGTTATCATTATCCGCCGGGGGTGCGCAGGCGCGCTGAGACAGTCCCTTGGAACCTGTTGGGTTAATACCCGCGTAGGGAAGGCGGCAGGAAACGGGCATATTATGTTCGTCCATTCTGCAGCTTGCGGAATGGACGTTTTTTAGCGTCCCTTCTCGCAGGGGCCGGCATTCGTGGCGGCAAATCGGAGGTATTGCATGAAATTCGTACTATTTGAAAAGCTGTCCGAGCTTGAGGGCCTGGAGCTGTACATGCTCATAGGCGCGCTGGCGCTGGTGGTCATATTCGCGGCCGCCATGCTGATATTCAAGCTCAAGCCGAGTCCGCGCGGCGACAGGCTGGGAACCATGGCGTCCGCGCTGCTGGCCGTTGCGCTGGCATTTGTGGTTACATACCTGGTGCTGTTGTATGTAACTGAGGTACGCGGCGCCGGTATGTATATAATCAGCGGATGCGTAGCGTTTGCCGCTTTGGTGGCGTTTGCCGCGGTGTTTTACGCAAGGCGCAGCCGCAGCCTTGATACGGCTAAACCCAACTCAACCCGCGCGCTTGTGTTCGGCGCGCTGTGCGTGGGCCTCTCGTTCGTGCTGAGCTACTTTAAGCTGTTCTCAATGCCGTTTGGCGGCTCGATTACCCTGCTCAGCATGCTGCCCGTGGCGGCGTACGCGTGCTGGTTCGGCCCCACGTACGGATTTATAGCGGCGTTTGCTTACGGCGTGCTCCAGATAATCCAGGGGGCGTGGGTGGTTCATTGGGCCCAGTTCATACTGGATTATTTCCTGGCGTTTACCTGCCTGGGGCTGGCCTCGCTGTTCCCTAAAAAGCTGCCGCTCGGCATGGCGGTTGCGGGAATTGCCAGGATGATATGCTCGGTTATATCCGGAGCCGTATTCTTTGGCTCGAACGCCGGCGATTACGGATTTTCAAATGTCTGGGGTTACTCGCTTGCATATAACGCCCTGACCATAGGTATTGACACCGCGCTGTGCGTAATCGTGGCGCTGCTGCCAGGGATAAAGAGGGTGGAGGCCGCCGTAAAGTATTGACAGGCTTTGTCGGCCCGCGCCGCGCTCTTGTACGTAAGGCCCTAAAGGGGTGATCAGGCGTTAACGCGTGTAGTTATCGCGGCGGTTTGCCGGAAATTTTGATTAACGCTTGAAACGGGCCTTATCGCCCGTATAATCGTATTGGCCGCACACGCGGCCGGGCCGGCCTGCTGGCGAATACGACGGCTATTATGGGATAAAAGCTACAAACGGGCGCCCAAAGCATGAAGGGCGCCCGTTTGTACATAAAAACGCGGGATGTTATAATCAATTAGAATTGATTTGGCGGAGGAAAGCATAGATGAAGGACTTAAAGGTATCCGAAATGATGGCCATGCAGACGGCGCTGTGGGCCGTTCACAGCGACAGCTGGTCGCCTATGGAGCCCAAGTACGGGCGGGATTTCATACTGTGGATGATAGAGGAGATAGGCGAGGCGGCGTCGATAATCAAAAAAAAGGGCGACCATGCGATAATGAGCGATCAAGACGTAAGGCATGCCTTTATCGAGGAGATGGGCGACGTGCTGATGTACTATTTTGACGCGCTGCTCAGATATGGAATAACAGCACACGAGCTTTCGGCCGCGTATTGCGAAAAACATGACAGGAATATGGGCAGGAACTACGAGGACGAATATGCTAAGCTGTAATAAGATGAGAATATAGTGTTCCTTGGTAAACGCTTTTTACTTGTCGTAATAGAGGCTTGAGTGCTACTATTGTCCTTTTCAGTTATAAAGATTAGACCATCAGCTAAATATACAGTCGCAGGACCACGACAGTTTAAGGAAAACGTGCACATTGCAGTTGTAAGGAAAAAAAGGAGTATTTGAGAAATGGTGAACAGGAAATATCCCTCTACTCTTCCAGCTGATGTTTTAAAAAGCGGTTGTGGGAGAGCCTAAGACAATGAACGTCGTATTGAAGAACTACGTGTATTTAATTATAATATTTATGTTTGAAACAAATTACTCCTGTTCGATAAAATAATAATATGAGGTGTAAAACAATGAATAAAAAAAGAGTATTTATGATAATGCCATTTGAAGATAACTTTTTTGAAACATATAAAATGCTGAAGCATCATTTTAAAAATGATTTCTTGTTTTCGCATGCCGGGGAAGAAGATAATCAGCCGTATCTTTTTATAAGTCCTTGTTAAGTATGGGCGTCAAAAAAGCGTCAAACCGTAATTCCAACCTGCCGATATTGGAAGGCATGAAGCCATACAAGTCAGTATTTATTCAGACTTTCAGTGTTTCATACTTCTTGATAGCCTAAAATCAAATACTATTTTTTATTGAATAAAGCGCTTGACATATACGCATATTATGGATTATATTGAAATGAATTGATATAGAATTGCGCATTGAAGGAAAGAGTAAGCGGCAGGAGCGCGCATAAGAGAGCCGGGGCAGGGTGAAAGCCCGGACGCGCAAAGGCCGCCGAACATGGCTCCGGAGCGGCTGTTGCCGAACGCGCCGCGGGCGTCTTAGGCAGAGCGGGTCATGCCCGATACAGCATGGACTTATGAGCCCTATTAGCTTTTTTAAAAAGCGGATGGGGGAAGTAGGGTGGTACAGCGGCTTAGGCCGCCCCTATATCGGGGCGGCTTTTTTATGCCTTTTTAGGCTGTTATGCAAAATACCGGAAAAAACAGTGCCGCCCGCACCGGGACTGTACGCCCCAAAGCGCGGGACTAGAGCAATTAATTAAAGGAGAGGGGATTTGAACTTATGGGTGAAAATACCTATTACATCACCACGCCTATCTACTATCCAAGCGACAGGCTTCACATCGGCCATGCGTATACAACCGTGGCGGCCGACGCGATAGCGCGCTACAAACGGCAGATGGGGCTGGACGTTTATTTCCTGACCGGCGCGGATGAGCACGGACAGAAGATAGAGAAAAAAGCCGCTGAAAAGGGGGTAACGCCCAAGGCCTACGTCGATTCCATAGTGGCCACGTTTCAGGACCTGTGGAAACGCCTTGATATATCCAACGACGGTTTTGTGCGCACCACCGACAGCTATCACGTCAAGGGCGTGCAGCGGATATTTAAAAAGCTGTACGACCAGGGCGACATATACAAGGCCGGCTATACGGGCCATTACTGCACGCCGTGCGAATCCTTCTGGCTGGACCGCCAGCTTGTAGACGGCTGCTGCCCAGACTGCGGAAGGAAGACCGAGCTGGTGGAGGAGGAAAGCTACTTTTTCCGCGCCAGCAAGTACGCGCCCGCGCTTATCGAGCACATCAGGACGCATCCGGAGTTCATACAGCCGGTTTCAAGGGCAAATGAGATGCTCAATAACTTCCTGCTGCCCGGGCTTGAGGACCTGTGCGTTTCACGTACCACGTTTAAGTGGGGGATTCCGGTGACCTTTGATGAAAAGCATGTGGTGTACGTGTGGCTTGACGCGCTGTCAAACTATATCACAAAGCTGGGCTTCTATTCTGACGACGACAGCCTGTATAGAAAATACTGGCCGGCCGACGTCCATCTTGTGGGCAAGGAGATTGTGCGCTTTCATACGATAATCTGGCCCATACTGCTAATGGCCCTTGGCGAGCCGCTGCCAAAGCAGGTGTTCGGCCATGGCTGGCTGATCCTGGACGGCGGCAAGATGTCCAAGTCAAAGGGGAATGTGGTTGACCCCATCGAGCTTATAAACCGTTATGGCGTGGATGCGATACGCTATTTCCTGCTGCGCGAGGTGCCGTTTGGCGCGGACGGAGTGTTCTCCAACGAAGCGCTGATCACCAGGATTAACAGCGACCTGGCAAACGACCTGGGAAACCTGCTGTCGCGCACCGTAAGCATGATTGAAAAATACTTTGACGGCCGCATTCCCAAACCCGCTGGGCGCGCTTTTGAAGACGAGGCGCTTATAGCGCAGGCCGAAGCGCTGCCAGGCGTGGTCGACGGGCACATGAAGGCGCTTCGGCTGCCAGAATCGCTACAGGAGATATGGAAGCTGATAGGCGCGTGCAACAAGTATATAGATGTAACCTGCCCCTGGATACTGGCAAAGGACGAAGGCACGCTTTCGCGCCTTGGCACGGTGCTGTACAATCTGGCGGAATGCCTGAGATTTATAGGCGTAATGCTCAGGCCCTTCCTCACGCGGACCGCGCCGGAGATCTTCAGGCAGCTGGGAATCGAGGACGGCCGCTTAACGAAAACAGCGGGCCTGGAGCGCTTTGGCGCGCTTGAAAGCGGAACCGCGGTTAAAAAGGGCGGCGCGCTGTTCCCGCGTATAGATATAAAAAAGGAGCTTGAAGAGCTGGAGGCCAAGTTCGCCCAAAAAGAGGAGGTCTCGTCAAGCCCCGATAAGGAAAAACCGGCTTGTGATCCAAACGCGCCTTCGGTCGCGGAACATAACGCCGCGGCAGGCCAGGATAAGCCTGAATACATTGAATACGAGGATTTTGCAAAGCTCGACCTGCGCCTTGCAAAGGTGGTAGCGTGCGAACCCGTAAAGAAGTCGGACCATCTCCTGCAGCTCACGCTTGAGGTGGGAGATTCCACGCGCACGGTATTGTCGGGGATACGCGGCTGGTACGCTCCGGACGATCTTGTTGGAAAGACGGTGGTGCTGGTGGCGAACCTCAGACCCAAAAAGATGCGCGGAGTGCTCAGCGAGGGCATGATACTGTGCGCATCGGACGAAGGGGACGTTAACCTGTCCGCCCTGACCACCATGGCCGATATGGAAAGCGGGCTTAAGGTTAGATAATAGTAGAAATAATTATTTTATGGTCTAAAAAAGGGGGGCTGTTTGGGCCCCTTTTTCGCGGAAGGGCAGAGGGCATAAAGCCGTTTATGGCCGTATTTATGGCCGCTGGTCACCTTATAATGGTGAAGCCCTCTTCTTCCAGCTTTTCAATCAGGCTGTTATATTCGCCGCCGCCCCTGAGCGGGCAGTCCAGTACGTTGGTTATAAACCAGCGCTCCGCGTCCGAATAGCTGCCTTCCTTCGCGTTCGCCCTGTTCGCGTTATAGTAGGCGTCCGTTTTGCAGATATAATATTGGGTTATGTCGTCGTTTGTAAATTCCGGCGCGTCTTCCTCCGGATTTGATTTTTCTACCACGATATATGTAATCTTGTTCTGGCTGTCCCACCCGTAAGCGACGATCCGCTTGCCGTCCTCGGTCTTTCCCAGAGCGTCGATGAACGCGAGCTGCTTTTTGGTAAGCACTCCATCCACAGTCTCGGTGCCGCACGAGGTTATTGACATCAGCATGATAAGCGCCAGCGCTAGCGTAAATATCCTTTTGAACAAAACCGTCCCCTCCTTTGTCTTGCCGCTACGCGTATACGGCAAACGTCTAGTAATGCTTGCTAACCGCAAAATGTTACATTTAAATGATAGCTTAAAAAAGTCCATGTTGCAATAATCCAGCGGGCGATTTCAGGCTTTTATAGCATCGGCGATGAGGCGGCAACGCCAAAAACCGTAATGTTGAGTAGAATTGCTTCATAAGCCGCGCCAGTTAATTTGCCGCCAAGTTCAAAATTACCCTTATTACGGCTGGCGGGCCGCTACGGCCTAATTGAATTTTTCCCATAGGCGTTTTAAAAGCCCTAACCAACTTTATATAGTTTATTACACAAAGCCCAGCCGTACGGATGATAATCATAATCTCCCCTTGGGAATGATTTTGCCTCGGTTCATTTTCGATAGATGGCTGGCGCTCATAGATCAATCCCGTTCCATTTAGAAGATCCTGTTTTGGGAGCCTGGTTAGAACCTTTTAGAAAGCCCTTGGAGGAGACACCCTTACGCCAGCCGACACGCATTATTGAATAAAAGACTACGGCGTTGACAGCTAAAACAGTGATAAAGTAGTGATAAAGTATATACGGGACGCCGATAAGGGGACTGCGGGCGTTAAATGCGCGGTCGTCTTAGCATGGGAAACCGGACCATACATATCAAAGCGTCCATTTGCGCGCGGCTGTAGGTTTGTCAAACATGTTGGACAGTATAGGCACGGAGGAAAGCATTAGGTGAGCTATACTGTAAAGGACGCATAGGACGGTTATTGGAGGCTCTTCGATGCACAGCTAGCTGTGCATCGAAATCGGAGAGCGAGTAGA
>DBFNRV010000005.1:0-3653 GCA_048421225.1 Christensenellales bacterium
TTACAAAAAATAAATTGTGAACATTCTTGCACAAATTCCCATATATCATTGACTTATGTCATATCCAGTCTTAGAATTATACTGTAACGTGTTGGAAAGTGTCGATGCCAGCGTAAATTAAAGGGAGTGTAAAGATGAACAAAAGGAATATTTTGAAACTGTGTATAGTGTCATTAATTGTATGTATTTTTACCTGCGGCTGTATGATGTCGTCGGTTATTCCACCTAGTATTGAGGTAGACGCTCCGGCATTTCCGGCGAATACGCCAGTTGATATACCCATTTACACTCCCGATGAACCAAATTTTAGCGTGGATCCCAATAAGCCGATGGTTGCGCTTACCTTTGACGACGGGCCTAGCGCCCAAGTCACAGGGAAGATCCTTGACTTAATCGAGAGATACGGAATTCGGGCCACATTTTTTGTGCAAGGCCAAAATCTTACTAAATATCCGCAGCATATAAAGCGTGCGGTTGAATTGGGCTGTGAAATTGGCAATCACACAAAGGATCATAAGAAACTCACGGCGCTTAACGATGAAGAAATAATTGTTCAGCGCGACTATATAAACAGTACCGTAAGAGACATTGCCGGAATTACGCCAACGCTGCTGAGGCCGCCGTATGGTAACATGAACGAACATGTCAGGGAAACCACGGCTATGCCGTTTATACTTTGGTCCATTGATACCAAAGACTGGGAAAGCCGCAACAAGGATGCCGTAATATACGCGGCCCTTAAGGATGTACAGGACGGCGACATTATACTTATGCACGACCTATATACATCTACGGCGGAAGCGTGCGAGGAGATCATCCCTGAATTAATAAACAGGGGATATCAGCTTGTTACCGTAAGCGAGATGTTTGCGGCTAAGGGCATGGCGCTGGATTCCGGCGTATCATATGGGCATGCCCGTTAATTAGTATCGGGCAGTCAATAGTATGGAAAAGCCTTTCGGAATTTAACTGAAAGGCTTTAACTATGTCTTGTTTTATAACACTTTTCAAATACAAAAGGAATGCATGCAGCAACATGCATTCCCTCTATGGGTTTAAATCAAATTAGTTTTCCGCCGGATTTGGAGCCCCTACAGGACATGTGGCAGCACAGGCGCCGCAGTCTATACAGGTATTCTGATCAATGACGAAGCAACCATCGCCCTCACTGATTGCGCCGACGGGGCAATCTCCTGCGCAGGCACCGCAACATATACAATCCTGATTGATAAAATATGCCATATTTACACCTCCATATAAATTTCAATATCATTTTAGCACGAATAGCTTAAAATGCAAGTATAAATAGCGAGTACGCTTATGTTAATTTTTAAGCGATCTCTTAACCCATTTCAGGTTTAGAATAAGACGCAGTCCATCCCCTACCACCATACCTGCCAGATACCCGTATATATTAAGCTCAGGAACCGCCGTAAGCGTCCAGATAAGGCCCAGCTGCAAAATCTCGCCGATTATTGAATTTAGCAGCACGCGCTTATGCTCATAAATGCCGTTAAGTATGCTGATTGTAACAACAAGGAAATAGCCTATAACCGTCTTTATGCCAAGCATCACAGCTAAAAGAAGGGTTATCCTTTGTTTAAACAGGGATTCGCATAATACGGATGCAAACGGTACCATGAGTGCCGTTACCAAGGAGAACAAGGCGGCTATCCTGATCGCCTTGTTCGATTTACGCCTGACGCCATTTATGTCCCCAAGCTCGGAACGCCCGGATATGGACGGCATAAGCACCGTGCACATCGCTCCGACAAACGCCATCGGCAGCGACATCAACGGTTCCGCCATTCCCGAAATCACCCCAAGCATGCTTACAGCCTCAGAGTTTGAAAAACCCGCTACCATCAGCCTTGCAGGGAATATTACCGTAGATGCTGATGAGAGGAGCGTGGCGGTTATAGAGGTCATTGAGGACGGAAGGGCAATATCAAAAAAACGTTTGGCAATCGGGGATGCGTCTGGACGGGAAAGCTTTCCTTCTTTCTTCAAAAAACCAAAGAATGATATCCCAAGAAAACTAACGCTGAATATCTCGCTCAACGTCATGCCAACCACTATCAGAAAAGCGGTGAACTCATAGTCGCCATTTGATAGATTGCTTAACAGTAATATCACAAGCGTAAACCGTATCCCCTGCTCTATCAGCTCTGATACCGCGGTTCTGCGGACCTTCCCCATGCCCAGCAAGGCCGACTTCATTACGTTTTCAAGTCCAGTGAGCATTATGCACAGTGGGATCAGCCATAACGCCATTGAAGCGCGGCCGTCTCCCAAAAGCGTTACCGCTATTCCCTCTCTAAGCATAAGCACGGGGCACGTCATAACCGCAAGTATAATGAGAAATACAGTAGCGGCAAACCTCATAAGCCTTTGTACGCTATGTATTCCGCTTTTTATGTAAAACCTGGCGCTCAGCGTTGTTACTGCCACCGCAGCTCCCGATATACACACGGAATAGAGTACGGAGTAAACCTGCATTGATAAGGCATGTACGCCCATGCCCTCGGCGCCGGCAAGGCGGCTCAGGGCTATACGATAGGCAAAACCCATAAGCTGGAGCAGTATATTGGACGCCGCCAAAACTGCCGAACGATATGCTAGTGATTCCCTATTTATTCGCAAAAACAATTCCCCCAAACAAGTGTAAGCAAATCCAAAACAGAGATTACGGGAGCAGGTCGGCATACCTGAATGTCTGTCAATGGCACTGCGTATTATAGCCAATCCTGAGCGCGCTACGGGCAGCGCTGGTTTAAGCTGCCCCTTGCAAAAAGGCGAACAGGCATAACTAATCTATATTTAAGCATTGAGGAAATAATGTTTATATAGAAGTATATATAAATGGGGTCGGGCCAAGGCGTTTTTTTACGCCTTGGCCCGATCATCTTAGGAGGTTTGTTGGGGAGGTATTACTGTTACGCTTATAGTGTAACCGATACAAATGAACGTGCAATGAACGCAACGTGAATAATTTGTGAGGGTTATCCGGACAACCTGAAGCTATCCTCCGTCGCTTATCTTAACGGCCTGAAAACCTTGTGCTGATGCCAAAAAGCGTCATCTTTCGTAAGCACAAGCAGGTCTATATCCCCTCCGCATGTTTTTACTTTGGATTCAAACCTCTGGTACTTTATAGTTACATCTACCAAAAACTCAGAAAAGTCAATAGCGTCCTTTAACGGCATCATGCCAGGATTAAGCATCATGGGAGGCTGCGAGTTTAGAAGCTTTGTAATAGCCGTAGGTTCTCCCGACCATACGGTTGAGTATTGTATTTGTCCGTTTTTCATGTTATTCCTGGTTATAGTTTTGTTTACCGAGTAGACAAAGGGTTCGTCTTGTGCATAGCCACATACAAAGAAGTTCGTTGGGGGCATACTGCTGAGCTGCTTTGAAGCATACTTAAACAGCTTATTGGCTACATCGGTTACATCGTCATCCTCCCGCACTTCGTTGATCTCAAATATTCGTAGATAGTCCGATATGGTCTTGCCTTCCAGCACAGCCTGTCCGCATGCGCTTATCCCTATCTTGACCTTGTTAAGAAGCACTATCTTTTGTGCATTGTCGGAAATGGAAAACATCATACTCTTGCTTTTATCATTGTTGTTTACAGCTGTCACCGTCATTCT
>DBFNRV010000006.1:0-35322 GCA_048421225.1 Christensenellales bacterium
AAGCAGAACTGTTAATCGCTATAATGGAAGTCATGATCGCCAAAATGGAGTAAAATTACACGAAAGGTAAGTACTTTGACACGATTACTAGCTTTACACGATAGTTACATTCATTTACATAATGGGTGCATTCAAGATAAATTTCAATTCAAATATAACAGTAAAGGAGCGCAGATTTTCGTCTGCACTCCTTTACTGTTTAACGAAAACCCATTGAACTCAACGGATTTTCTTAATGCCAACATTGTATCAAAATTGGCGTTGTGATTTGGTGGGGATGGAGGGGCTCGAACCCCCGACCTCCTCGATGTGAGCGAGGCGCTCTGACCAGCTGGGCTACATCCCCGATACCATAAAATTCTACACCACGGACTAATGTTTTGCAAGCACGAATTTTGATTGATTAAACCCTCTATTTATATAATGTGTTATAATTATTATAATTATTGGTAGCCTTACGTTTTAATTGCCTGCCAATTAACCTCAATATCTAAACGGAGGACGAAACAGTGAAGTGCAGATACTGCTCATGTGAGGACAGCAAGGTTGTAGATACGCGCCCAACCGAGGATGGTACGGTGATACGCCGCAGAAGGGAGTGCATTAACTGCGGGAGGCGGTTTACCACCTATGAAAAGATTGAGGAACTTCCGATCATGGTTGTGAAAAAGGATGGCCGCAGGGAACCGTTTGATAGTATGAAAATATTGGCCGGCGTCAGAAAAGCTTGTGAAAAGCGGCCTGTATCGGCCGCCGACCAGGATACGCTTGTTCGGGAGGTTGAAAAAGATGTATTCAATCTTCTTGTTGACGAGGTTGGTAGTGAGCGGGTTGGAGAGATGGTGATGTCGCGTTTGAGACAACTGGACGAGATAGCGTATATAAGATTTGCGTCCGTTTACAGGCAGTTTAAGGATATAAGCACATTTATGGAAGAACTGAAATCAATTCTGGATGAACGTTGAAGAATAGGGGGGCGATTCATATTATTAGCTTTAATCCCACAGAGGTTCGGCGCGGCTACGACATATACAAAAATAAAGGGGTAAGCGTGCTTACCATACCTCAATTCGATAGAAAAGGTCTCAAACACGGCTTTACCACACGGGCGGGGGGAGTAAGCCCAGGTCCGTTTAAAAGTCTTAACTTAAATAGAAGCAGGGGAGATTGCACTGAAAACGTTGAGTTAAATTACGGCACATTTTGTGAGTCGATGGGTCTTGATATTAAAAGCCTTATAATGGTTTCCTATGTGCATGGAACAGCCGTAACGAGGGTTAGTGGAGCCGACAGAGGAAGGGGCATATCAAGGGAGCCCCTTGAGCCGTGCGATGGAATTATTACGAACGATCCTGGAGTTACGCTTCTTACGCTGCATGCTGACTGCGGGGCTTATTTTGTATACGATCCTGTAAACAATGCCGTTGGATTGGCTCACGCGGGCTGGAAGGGTACGCTGGGACGAATCGGAAGTGCTATGATAGAAGCGATGTCGAGGGAATTTGGATCTAAAAGCAAAGATATGTTTGTGGGAATTGGTCCATGCATATGCCGCAACTGCTTTGAAGTCGACGAAGAATTGGGGCGCCGCTTTATTGATGAGTTTGGCTTTAACGGCCTATGTTCAGGGGGAAAAACGGGCAAGCTCATGCTGGATTTGGAGATGGCGGCTACCATTCAGTTTGTCGAATCAGGCATTCTTCCCGTGAACCTTACAATTATGGGCGCTTGCACGTTTGAAAACAGCGATATGTTCTATTCATATAGAAGGGATAACGGGATAACTGGTTCAATGGCGGCATTTATACGGGCCAATAATGATTAATAGTTAAGGTTTTACCTATATGGGTGATGGCGGTTTCAAACTATATTGCTTTGCGAAGTGTGATAATGTATAATAAGCAACGAAAACGAATTTTGGAGGTATATATCCGTGAAGCACATTAAAACGATTCAAACACCATGCATTAAAACCGGGGAACATACAGGCTGCGGAGAGTGCCAGGCTTCATGCCAGTCCGCGTGCAAAACATCCTGTACAGTAGCTAATCAGACCTGCCGCAAGGAAAAAGGTTAATCAACACTTATACTATACGTTGTGGGGGCGCACGGAAAGTGATTGGATAAAAAAATCATTTCCCGGGTCGCCCTTAAGCATAACAAAGGAATTATAGCTAATTCCCTGGAGGTTTAATTGGTACACGCATTTAAATTTAAAGATTTATACATGATATTGGATGTTGAAAGCGGTGCGATACACAGCGTTGATAAGGCCGCTTATGATGTTATCTGCGAGATGAAAAAGGGTAATGATCCTTATAAACTGCCCTATGACGCAGGTGAAATCCGGCAGATTATTTCAGAGCTAAACGAGCTTGAAAATGCGGGGGCGTTGAACACGAATGAGCCCAATATTGCCCAAGGCACTGAACAGCACATAATAAAATCGCTTTGCCTTCATGTGGCGCACGATTGTAACCTGCGCTGCGCGTATTGCTTTGCGGGCACTGGAGAGTTCTGCGGGGAGCGCATGATGATGCCCGTTGAGATAGGCAGAAAAGCACTTGACTTTCTTATGGAAAGATCGGGTAATCGCCATAATCTTGAGGTGGACTTTTTCGGCGGAGAACCGCTTATGAACCTTAAGGTGGTAAAGGAACTGGTAACGTATGGAAGGGAGTTAGAAAAGCGTTTTAATAAGCATATAAACTTCACCATGACTACAAACGGTGTAGCATTGGATGAGGATACTATAGATTATCTTAACAAGGAGATGCACAATATTGTTATAAGTCTTGACGGCAGACGAGAAGTTCACGATGCTTTAAGGCCTACCGCAAACGGAAAAGGCTCCTACAACTTAATTGTGAATAATGCCGTTGACCTTGTGAAAAAAAGGGGGCAGGGGGAGTACTATATACGCGGGACATTTACAAACCGCAACCTTGATTTTACAAATGATGTTCGGGCATTGCATGAGCTGGGCTTTGATCAGATTTCCCTCGAACCTGTGGTGTTGCCCGAAGACAGCCCATATGCAATATTAGAACGTCATGTAGAGAGAATATTGGATGAATATGAGACTTTAGCGGATTATTTGCTGAATAGCAGGGAAAACGGAAGATTTATCAACTTCTTTCACTTCATGGTTGACTTCGGAAACGGTCCCTGTCTAAAAAAACGGATGTCCGGTTGCGGCGCCGGCGTAGAATATGCGGCAATATCGCCTGATGGAGGAATATATCCGTGTCACCAATTTGTTGGAGACGATAAATATAAGATGGGCAATGTCATTACAGGCGAATATAATGAAGAGATAAGCCAAGAATTCAGCTCGTGCAATATAGCTACCAAGCCAAAGTGCCGGACATGCTTCGCAAAATACTTCTGCAGCGGAGGCTGCGCGGCCAACGCGTATAAATACAATGGCAGCGTCTTTGAACCATATGAGATTACCTGTGCATTTGAGCGTAAACGCGCTGAAATAGCAATGGGCATATTTGCTAAGGAACATGAATTCGGATGTTGATCATAGAGCGCGATTGCAGATATGGCATGCCCAGCGGAAATGATTTGCCTACGGTTGAAGGTATTACCCCATTTCTTGCCAGTTTATTATACGCAAGGGGTGCGAAAAACGCGCGCCAAATGAATGAATTTCTTTACCCATCGCTTGACCAGCTTCACGACCCAACGCTTTTGCCGGATATCGAAAAGGCTGTGGAGCGTATTGAACGCGCCGTCTCGTCCAACGAGATGATCTGCATATTCGGCGACTATGACGCGGATGGAATCTGCGCTACCGCCATCTTGGCAAGATACCTGAGATCAAGGGGGGCGAAGGTTGGATACCATATACCGTCGAGGCATGAACATGGTTATGGCATGAATCCCGAAGCAATCCATATTATAAAAAAGCATGGGGTATCTTTAATCATTACGGTGGATAATGGCATAGCGGCCATAGAAGAAGCAAGGACATGCCGTGAGCTTGGTATGGACCTTATCGTTACAGACCACCATAAATGCCAGGATGAACTTCCGGAATGCGTTGCGGTAGTAGCGCAGTCGCGCCCCGATTGCAAATATCCAAACACTAACCTCTGCGGAGCGGGTGTGGCTTTGAAGCTTGTTCACGCGATTGGCGGATACGACGCCATGCTGCCACTTATACCTCTGGCGGGGCTGGCTACAATAGCGGATATTGTACCACTGGTCGGAGAAAACCGCGTGCTTGCCGTTTACGCGCTAAAATCCATAAATTCAGGGAACTGCTTTTCCGGTCTCCAGGAGCTTGGGAGAGAAATAAAGCCCGATATAGAAAACCCTCAGTTCGACACCAGAGATCTTATGTTTGGCATGATCCCAAGAATAAATGCGGCAGGCCGGATGAAGGACGCTAAGCCGGGCGTTTCGCTGTTTATGACCGACAACCGCAATGAAGCCCGAATGATCGCAAGGCAGTTGAGCGAATTAAATCTGCTTAGGCGCGAAGAGGAGCAAAAGGTCTTTGAGAGCGCACTGAGTATGATTGAAGGACAGGACTTAACCGATAGCAGAATAATCATGCTATATTCTGAGGAATGGAACCCGGGGGTAGTGGGTATTGCCGCTTCGCGGATATCGGAGAGGTTTTACAGGCCGGTCGTATTGTTTACACTAAATGGAGAAATACTTACGGGTTCGGCACGCTCAATAGAAGGAGTGGACATATTCAGAGCATTCCATGCCAACAAGGAATTTTTTATAAAGTATGGAGGCCATGAAAGAGCTGCTGGCGCAAGCCTTAGAATTTCAGAGTTTGAGGAACTCAAGGAAGCGCTCAATTCATATCTGAAAGAAAACATACAAGATCACGTATTCCTTCCCCGTCAAAAATACGAGTTCGACATTACGCTTGATAGGGTTAACATTGGCCTTGCCCAAGAGATCACAAAACTCGAGCCGTTTGGCGAGGGAAATCCGGTGCCGCTGTTTATGACAAGCGGGCTAAAGCTTAGGAATCTTAGAAGAATTGGCAATGACGGGGCGCATTTAAAGGCTGTAGCTCAAGCGGATATGAATGCCTGCGAAGCTGTGGCATACTGCATGGGTTCCGAGTTTGACGAGTTGCTTGCAATGGATAGATGTATGGTGGTCCATACGCCAATCGTTAATTCTTGGCGTGGAAGCAATGTGCTTCAACTGAGAATGAAGGCAGTGGCGCATGATAGGATTATAGATATTCCAGGCTATATAGATAACAATGATTCAAAGTTTTTTGATGCATTTTTTAAAAACGTAGTTTATAATGAAGGAGATATTGGTTCCAAGTTTACGTGCGTATCCAGAGCGGATTGCCTTCGCGAACTGCTGAGCGGCGACATCACGGGCACGTTGATACTATGCTTTACTCAGGAGGGCGCGGCGGACCTGCTGGGTACGTTATCTGCATTTAAGCTATGGGACAGGCTTGATACGGCCTTCCATTACGTCAGGAATAGGCCTATAGCCTATAATACCGTACTATTCGCCCCTGTTATGGAGAAACTGGAAGCGCGTCAATACAAAAAAATACTCGTGTATGATACATGCATGAGCTTGGAAGTATTGAAAGGCCTGTCCCAAATAGCGCCGCGCGCAAACCTGTTTGTTTCATATATTCAGGAAGCCTTTGGTCGGAAACTGAAATGCGCGATAAATACGGATCGCAGCCGACTAGCTGAAATATATACTTCTATATGCAATGCCCTTAAGCAGAAAAAGCGGCGGAGAAGGGAGCTATGCTCCCTTCTTACGGAAATGTCAATATGTACGCGATACGAATTCGGTTTTGCGTTTGATGTATTTATAGAGCTTGGGTTTATAAGGGTTGAGAGGTGCGATGAAGTACGGCTTATACCCAACTCTGGAAAGAGGAAGCTTTCTGAAAGCAGGTTATATATGGGTGTTGCTTCGTTGCCGGATAAGCTTGGCAAATACTCTGAGATGATGCAATCACCTAAGATTGGAGGATTAAACGATGGATCTCAAATCCATGATTAGAGATATACCGGATTTCCCAAAGAGGGGAATACTGTTTAGGGATATAACCACATTGCTTAAGGATGCGGGCGCATACAAGCAGCTTATAGACGATATGGCCGGCAGCCTTGCTGGATACGGCGTGGATGTGGTCGTTGGGCCGGAGGCCAGAGGCTTTGTTATAGGGTCTGCGCTTGCTTATGTACTAAACGCGGGATTTGTAGTGGCCAGGAAACCTGGCAAACTTCCTTATAAAACAAACCGTTATGAATATGGCCTAGAATATGGATGCGATGTACTCGAAATACACGAGGATGCCATAGCCAGCGGCCAGAGAGTTGTAGTAGTTGACGATCTGTTGGCTACTGGAGGCACGGCTCTTGCAACAATAAAGTTGGTAGAGCAGGCCGGAGGCAGGGTTGTTGCGGCAAGATTCGTAATTGAACTGTGCGATTTAATGGGCAGGGAAGTATTAAAAGGCTATGATGTTGAAACGCTTATACGGTATTGAACAGCCAGCGTTAAGGACATTAAGCAATGAATACATAAAACGTCTAAGCATATACTCGGTTATAATGTGTTAAAAATGCTGCTGTATTGGCAACCGGCAAAAAGAGGGAGATGAAACAATGGATCAGCTCATTGAGGCTTGCAGCAAAAGATTTTCAGAAGCTGATATTGAGTTGCTCAAAAAGGCTGTTGAGTTTGCCAAAAAGGCGCATGAGGGCCAGTTCCGCGAGTCAAAGGAACCCTATTATATCCATCCTAAAGCCGTGGCCATGATGCTTAATGACATGGGCATGGATATAAATGTGATTATTGCGGGATTGTTACACGATACGGTAGAGGATAACGATTATTTAACCATAAGAAATATCAAGGCTGAATTTGGCGATGATATAGCGGAAATGGTTGACGGCGTTACAAAGCTGACCAAGAGCGGAAACGATAAGTCGATTTCCAAAGAGGACAGGCAGGCCGAGAATTTCAGAAAGATGTTCGTAGCGATTGCGAAGGATGTACGTGTTGTAATAATAAAGCTTGCTGATCGGCTTCATAACATGAGGACGCTTGAATATTGCGACCCTGATAAACGCGTAAGAAAGGCAAGGGAGACGCTGGAGGTTTACGCCCCTCTTGCGCATAGGTTTGGAATGGGCGCTATGAAGGTTGAGCTGGAGGATCTTGCTTTTGAGCATCTATATCCAGATGAATATAAAAAGCTTAAGGACGCCATTGAGCCCCAGCAGCGGGAGCGAATGAGCATGCTGATGAGCGCCATGAGTTCTATTTCCGAACAGCTGAGAAACTCAGGCATAAAGGCGGAGATAAGCGGCAGAAGAAAGCATCTGTACAGCATATATAAAAAACTTAAAAAACAAGATACAACACTAAATGAAATATATGATCTAATAGCAATTCGTGTAATCGTAAACACGGTTAAGGATTGTTATGAGGCATTGGGAGTAATACATTCCATGTGGCCGCCTATGCCTGGAAGGGTCAAGGACTATATAGCAATGCCCAAAACAAATCAATACAGATCACTGCATACCACCGTATTTGGTGAAAGCGGCATACCGTTTGAAGTTCAAATCCGAACCCACGAAATGCATAAGGCGGCTGAGTACGGCATTGCGGCCCATTGGATGTATAAAGAGGGCAGGGCGGGGCGAGACGACCTTGACAGTAAGCTTGGGTGGCTAAGAGAGGCGCTCGAATATGAGGACTTGACAGATACGACAAGGGAATTTATAGATAATGTAAAGAAGGATTTTTTTTCCGATTTCGTATTTGTCCTAACGCCAAAAGGTGAGATAATCGACCTTCCAACTGGGTCCACTCCGGTTGATTTTGCGTACAGAATACATACTAATGTAGGAAACCACACACAGGGCGCCAGAGTTAACGATACCATGGTAAAGCTTGACTATAAGCTCAAAAATCATGATAAGGTAGAGATAATCACGTCCTCTCAGGCGGCTCCCAGCAGGGACTGGCTTAGGTTTGTAAAAACCCAGCAGGCAAAGGCGAAGATAAGAAACTGGTTTAAAAAGGCAAACCAGGAGGAAAACGTTCAGCGTGGCAAAGAAATGCTAACTGACGCGGCAAAGCGTCAGGGCTACCAGCTGTCGGATATTGCAAAGCCCGCCTATTTTGAAGAAGTATTGAGCAAATACAAAATGAGCGATCCTGAGGATGTTTACGCGGCCATTGGATACGGAGGGATAACTACCGGCCAAATTCTGCACAAGCTTATAGACCTATACCAAAAGGAGAAAAATCAAAACAGACTTATAAGCGAAGAGGGGAATGCAAAGGAATCAAACCATGACTCAAGCAAGATTGTTCATGGCGTTAGAGTATATGGCGATTCGGGAATGTCGGTAAGATTCGCCAAGTGTTGCAATCCCGTACCTGGGGATAAAATATTCGGGTATGTAACGCGGGGCCGCGGGGTTTCGGTTCATAGAAGCGATTGTGCCAACGCGGCCAACCTAATGCAAGATATTGAACGAATAACGGAGGTAGAATGGGCGGGGGACTCTGCGAGCAAGTATCAGGTAAGCATAGTGGTTGAAGCGGAGGAAAGGGTAGGCCTTATGCTTGACCTCTCACGTACATTCATGGGATATGAAATCAGTATAACGAGGCTGAACGCAAATACGGACGATGAGGGAAATGTTACAACGAATTTATCATTCTGCGTCAAGGACTCGGAACAGCTTGATGTTGTAATGAAAAACCTGAAGAAACTACCTTCGGTTTCTAATGTTTATAGAACGTATTAACACTATCTAAGGAGGACCGGGGCACAAATGAGGGCAGTGGTGCAAAGGGTGAAAAGCGCTTCGGTTAGCTGCGGAGGTCAGTTGATAAGCAGCGTCGGAAGAGGGCTTCTCATATTTTTGGGTATAGACGAGGATGACGGTGACACGGATCTTTCGTATATCTGTAATAAGGTAGTAGGACTCAGGGTGTTTGACGACCAATCCGGCAATATGAACCTATCGGTGGGTGATATAGACGGAGAGGTTTTACTCGTATCCCAGTTTACCCTGTACGGCGACTGCAGGAAGGGCCGCCGTCCTAGCTTTATAAGGGCGGCAAGGCCAGACAGGGCGCTTTCGATGTATGAGGCCGCAATCGAACGGATCGGTGAATTCGTTCCAACAAAATGTGGCAGGTTTGGAGCAATGATGGAGGTTTTACTCATTAACGACGGACCTGTTACGATACTATTAGATAGTGAGAGGTCGTTCTGATGATAAATATTGAAACGGTGTTAACTGGGCCGCTTGGAGTAAACACATATATAGTCAGCCGTGATAGGGCAAGCGAATGCGTTGTTATTGATCCTGCGGACGCAAAGAAGGTCTATAAACATCTTGGCGCATCCGGTTTAACTTGCAAGTACATTTTGCTTACGCATGGCCACTTTGATCATATCCTGGGCGTTAAGGAAATGCAAGGCGCGGGAGCTAAGGTGTTTATAGGCGAAAAGGATTCAGACATGCTTTATGACAATAATAAAAATCTATCCGTACTTGCAGGCGTCAATGCTGAGTCATGCTATGCCGACGAGAAACTGATAGGCGGGGAGGTATTAACCCTATGTGGAATGGAATTCAGGGTGATTGCAACTCCTGGCCATTCCGAGGGTGGACTGTGTTATGTCTTGGATGAAGCCGAAACTATATTTACTGGGGATACAATATTCAGATTAAGCGTAGGAAGGACTGACCTATATGGCGGAAGCGTTGAAAAACTGTTAAATTCAATAGTATTCAAGCTCTATAGCCTTAAGGGCGACTATAGACTGCTTCCTGGTCATACCAGGGAAACCACGTTGAATTTCGAAAGGGAGCATAACCCCTGTACAAAGCGCTGGAGCATGGATTAGGAGAAATATGACGGGAATATTCACCAATCAGCCTGAGTTTCTCAACGAAATTGCTGAGGAGATGAGGCTGTTTATATCTTGTGAAGAAATTGAGCAGCTGGATTGCCTACCTTTAATGGGTGAGGGCGATATAGTTTTAAAACTCTTTCTTAGGATACAGGAAGGCGTATGGCACGTTGACGCAGAGTGCCTGCAGTTTCAATATGGAAGGGAGCGCAGGTTTAATTATGAATACAGAGCGCCGATGCGTCTTGAAACGCCCCTGATTGAAAAGCGATACAGAAAACGCTGCGTTAAAATTGCGGCCTTTCGCACAATGCGGGGAATGTTCGATTCATACGTTCCATGGGGATCCCTCACAGGAATACGGCCCACAAGGCTTATGCGAGAGCTTATATCGGAGCACACCGTTGAACAGGCCAGACGCATAATGCTTGAGGAATTCGATGTTTCATGTGAAAAACTTGAGCTTGCATCGAATATTGTTGCGGCGCAACTTCCAATAATAGGAATGCAGAGCAAGGACGATATAGATATATATGTTGGAATTCCGTATTGCAAAACGAGATGCCTGTATTGCTCCTTCGCATCCTGCGTCCGAACGGATAAGACCGATATGGGGGCATACATAGATGCGCTGAAACAGGATATAAAACATGGCTCTGGGATCGTTGATAAAGGTGGATACCGTGTGCGGGCAATCTATGTAGGCGGGGGAACGCCAACGGTGCTTACCGCCAATGAACTTCGCGATGTGCTTGAATTTACAATAGGCAGCTACGGAGGATTTGGGGCCGAGCTGACAGTTGAAGCGGGAAGGCCGGACACGATAGACCTTGACAAGCTTAGAGTTATAAAGAATTGCGGAGCGACAAGAATATCCATAAATCCGCAGACCATGTGCGAAAAAACATTAAAGCTAATTGGAAGGGAGCATTCGCCTTCGGCGATATTTAGGGCGTTTGATATCGCAAGGGAGGCAGGCATTAGCGTTATAAACGCTGATGTTATCGCCGGATTGCCAGGAGAAAACGAAGATAATATGAAGCGCACCATGGATGAGATCGCCTTGTTGGCGCCGGAAAATCTAACGGTACATACCTTGGCTGTAAAGCGGTCCTCAAGGCTTAAGGAAAGAATTACAGAATACCCGCTGCCTGATGCACAGACCGCGGACAACATGGTGAAAATCTGTGCAAAAGCGGCGCGCGACATGGGCATGTATCCATATTACATGTATCGTCAAAAATATATGAGAGGAAATCTAGAAAATGTGGGTTATACCACAGCGGGGGCCGAATGTATTTATAATATTGATATGATGGAGGAAACCACAAATATAATGGCGCATGGGGCTGGCGCAATGTCAAAACGGATATTTGATTCCCAGAGACGCGTGGAGCGCATTCCAAACCCCAAGGATATAGCTACCTATATTTTAAAGATAGACAGGACGGTCGGCGATAAAAGAAAGCTGTTCCTGTCCGATAGGAAGTAATATGAACAGTTTAATTAAAAAATACGGACTAACATTGGAAATGCCGCGTCATGTTGCTATAATAATGGATGGAAACGGTCGATGGGCTAAAACGAGGGGCCTGCCAAGGACGGCGGGGCACCGCGCCGGCGTCGAGGCGCTGCGTGGAGTAATCGAAACCTCGGACGGCTTTGGTATAGGGGCGCTCTCGTTATACGCGTTTTCTACTGAAAACTGGCGAAGGCCCAAAACTGAGGTTAGCGCATTGTTCGAGCTTGTGATAGAATACTTTAAGCGCGAAATAGAGGAGCTTAACGGAAAAGGAGTACGTATATCGATTTTGGGGGATATACGACCGCTTCCATCCAAAACGCGCAAAACGCTGGAGCAGGCCATGGAAATTACGGAGCGCAACCAGGGGCTTAAGCTGAATCTTGCTATAAACTATGGTGCGCGTACCGAGATTGCGCACGCTGCACGCATGCTTGCTGAAGATGTAGAAAGCGGACGCATAAGCGCTGGTTATATAGACGAAGCGTGCATTGAAAGGGCACTGTATACCAGCGGAATGCCGGAGCTTGATCTGATAATACGCACAGGAGGGGAAAAACGGCTGTCAAATTTCCTGTTATATCAGGCGGCTTATTCAGAACTGGTGTTTATTGATACTCTGTTTCCTGATTTTAACGAACAGCGCTATGCTGAATGCCTGAGCGAGTATCAAAACAGAAGTAGACGATATGGGGGACTATGACGTCTCGAAAGGTGGTTTGGGATGCGGACTAGGATAGTTGTTGGGGTGTTGCTGGCGCTGTTGTTCTTGCTGACGCTATTTTTTGGCGGTATCGTACAGTGCGTTATGTTCAGTCTGGCTACTTCAATATGCGTTTATGAAATGGTTAAGACTTTCCAGAAAAAAAGCCTAAATCCCTTTTCCTATCCGCTATATCTGTTTGCATTGATATACTATCCTGTTACCCGCTATACGCCTGCGATATACTGGTTGCTGCTGTTGCTTGTATTTTGTGTTACAGCTACGATTGTAGAACGTATTTTTAATAAAAAACGTACCACTGAAGACGTCTTTGCTAGCCTATCGGTATTTTTATATCCACTTTCGTTTTTTGTGTTCATAGCCGCTATACATAAGCTGTCGGGAGAGGCTTTAAGCCGCATAGCACTGCTGATGATGTTTGCGGGGCCTTTGCTTGGGGATACCATGGCTTACTTTGTAGGAGTTTTTTACGGAAGGCATAAGCTATGTCCTCATATAAGCCCCAAAAAAACCGTTGAAGGCGGCATTGGGGGTCTTGCGGGCGGCATAATGGGCGGTGTACTTGTATACTTTGTGCAGCAATATTTGGAAATACGGCCTTACGTAGGGATAATACCTATGATGGTATTGGGCCTTCTATGCGGGGCGATGGGACAGATAGGCGACCTGTTTGCATCAACTATAAAGCGGTGGGCCAATATAAAGGATTTTGGGACGCTTTTGCCAGGCCATGGGGGAATGCTGGACCGCCTGGACAGCGTTTTAATGTGCGCGCCGATGGTATTCCTGTTCTTTTACGCGGTGCATAGCTATGTAACGGGGCTGTTGTAAAATTATGAATTTAAAAAAAATCGTTATTTTAGGCTCTACGGGTTCCATAGGGGTTCAAACGCTTGATGTAATACGCAGTCATAGGGATACAATGCGGTGTATCGGCCTTTGCGCTGGAAGCAACGTTGAACTCCTTAATCGCCAGATTGCGGAGTTTTGCCCGAAGTATGTGGGCCTTGCGGACGCAGGCCGCGCACATGAAGTAATAGTGAAGCAGGGCGTATCCCTTATTTTGGGACGAAGCGCTGCCGCTGAACTGGCCCAGCTTGCCGAAGCTGATATCATTGTAAACGCGGTGTGCGGATTTGCGGGAACGCTGCCGCTGGTCACGGCGCTTCACGCGGGTAAAACAGTTGCTCTTGCCAATAAAGAGAGCATCGTTTGCGCGAACCCGCTTATACAAAACGCGCTTAAATCGGGGGGGAGGATTATACCCGTCGACAGCGAGCAGTCGGCCATATTTCAATGCCTTATGGCAGGCAGACGGAGCGATCTGCAAAAACTTATAATTACAGCATCGGGAGGGCCGTTTAGAACCAGTACGCTTGAGGAGTTGGAACACGCTACGCCTGAACAGGCCTTGAAGCACCCAATATGGAATATGGGGGGGAAAATTTCACTGGATTCCGCAACGATGTTTAATAAAGGGCTTGAAATAATGGAAGCGGCGTTTCTGTTCGATATGAGGGGAGATGCAATAGAGGTTCTGCTGCATCCCCAATCCATCGTACATTCAATGGTAGAGTTTGTTGATGGAAGCATAATAGCCCAGCTGGGCACTGCCGATATGAGGACAGCAATACAATATTCGCTGACCTATCCTGAAAGGATAAAATCGGAGGTAAAGCCGCTTAACCTATTTGATGAGAAGCCTCTGACTTTTGAAAAACCCGACGTTTCAAGATTTCCAGCAATACGGCTGGCATATGCGGCACTCAATGGTGGAAACGTGTTGCCAATAGTGTACAATGCCGCTAACGAGGCCGCCGCCTCAATGTTTTTGGCGGGCAAGACGGGCTTTTTGGACATAGCTCGGCGTGTTGAATATGCAATGGAAAAAGCGCAAGCATATAATTTCGTATATGCGGACAGCTATGAAGCTATAGTTGAGATTGATAGGCGGTCCAGAATGCTTGTTCAAGAAAAAGTGTGATATAATATCATTTAATCCGATTATGGTGAAGGGAGAACATCAATTTGGATATAGTTCTATCGATACTTGGAGCTCTATTAGTGCTCGGAATACTGGTTTTTGTTCATGAGCTGGGGCATTACGGAATGGGAAGGCTGCTTGGCTTTAAAATAGTTGAGTTTTCCATAGGAATGGGTCCAAAGTTGGCCAAGTTTGAGAAAAAGGGCATTTTGTATTCAATACGAGCCTTACCTATTGGCGGTATGTGCCAATTTGAGGGAGAGGACGAAGGCGTAAAAAATGCCGACTCCTTCAATTCAAAGCCGGTATGGAAGCGTATGCTTGTCGTGCTGGCAGGCCCGTTTATGAATATCCTTTTTGCGATTATATTTTCAGCGATAACGCTTATGGCATACGGCGATTTGAAATATATGCCGCAGGTAGTTGATTTTGACCAGGAGGCCAGCATTGCTCAGGAGGCCGGAATGCTCAAAGGCGATATAATTGTAGAGATAAACGGTACGCCTATAACATATCCAAACCAGGCGGTGGAAGAGCTAAAATCAGCTGATCCAAACGGAACAACTATAATTGTCGTCGATCGCGCCGGAGAGAGGGTAAGTCTTGGATTGAGCGATATATATAACGCTCAAAAGGAGGGCAATTACATCGGCATAACGATAGGCGCCGCCGCTATACGGGAAGAATACAACTTTATCAGCGCGTGGGGCGGGTCGGTTAAGTATACGTTTTCAATGATCGACGAGATGTTCGGCTTTTTAGGAACCCTATTCCAGGGCAATATACAGCAAGGCGATGTGGTTGGCGCCGTAGGTATGATAGACCTCATTGGCCAGGCGGTACGCAGCAGCTTTGAAACGGTGCTTAGAATGGCGGTTCTTATAAGCATAAACCTTGGAATAATAAATCTGCTCCCGCTGCCTGCCCTGGATGGGGGAAGATTTGTGTTTATGGCCATTGAGGCGATATTCAGAAAGCCGGTGCCTGTCAAGGTAGAGGCGGTCGTACATATGATTGGTTTTGTTCTACTGATGATTTTGATGATCGTGCTTACATTTGGAGATGTTTCAAGACTCGTGGGAGGATAATGCATAAAGCTATATGAAAACCGCGTTGGAGATTTAGCCTAAAAGGGGTAAGGAAATTATGACTAGGCCAGTGATGGTGGGCGGAGTGCAGATAGGCGGGGGCGCCAATATATCCATACAATCCATGACCAATACCGATACCAGGGATATAAAGGCCACCGTGGATCAGATAAAAGGGTTGGAGGATGCAGGTTGCGAGATTGCCAGGTTTTCAGTATACGACATGGAGTGCGCTGAAGCGATACAAGGCATAAAGGCAGTGACGCATATACCGCTCGTAGCCGATATACATTTTGATTACAGGCTGGCCATTGCCTCAATAAATAATGGCATAGATAAAATACGCTTTAATCCAGGCAATATAGGTGATGCTGATAGGGTTAAGAAGCTGGTTAAGTGCGCAAAAGAGCATTGCGTTCCTATAAGGGTAGGGGTGAACGGCGGTTCCCTTGAACGCGACCTCCTTTTAAAACATGGCAGGCCGTCGCCCGAAGCGCTGGTGGAAAGCGCTAAACGGCATGTAGATCTGCTTTTGGGGGAGGGCTTTGAGGATATTGTCGTATCGCTGAAAGCGTCCAATGTCATGGATACGGTTAAAGCATACAGGCTTATGAGCGGCATTTGCCGGTTTCCCCTTCATGTGGGAGTAACGGAGGCGGGCTTTGGAGAGTCGGCTGTTGTAAAGTCCGCCATTGGAATTGGATCACTGCTTTTGGATGGCATAGGAGACACTATCAGGGTATCAATAACTGGAGACCCGATTTACGAGGTCAAGGCTGCCAAAGAAATACTTCGTTCGCTGGAAAGATACGACAGGGGGATTGAGATAATCAGCTGCCCTACATGTGGACGCTGCTGCGTAGACCTTGAGTCAATCGCGCGCCAGGTTGAATCGGAATTAAGCGGATTTTGTACGGATAAAGCGCTTAAAGTGGCGGTTATGGGCTGTGCTGTCAACGGCCCTGGAGAAGCCAGGGAGGCCGATATAGGCATAGCTTTTGGTGCGGGCAGGGGAGTTTTATTCAAAAAGGATGAGGTAATTCTGAATGCACCCCATCAAGAGGCCGTTTCCGCTCTCATCTCAGAAGCCCGCAGGATTGCAGGTGACGGGATATGGACATAAACGGGATTTTAGGCAAGGATATGGGAAGACACCTGGGATTGGAGAGCGCTAAGCTTTATAAAGGCCGGCGCAGCCTCCAACTCGTCTTTGCATCGGACAGGCTGTTAACCACATCCCAGGTAGCGAGGGTAAAATCAAAGCTGTCGGAAGCAGTTCATTCATGTACGGGTGAATATCTGGACCTTGATTTGACGGTAAGGTTCCCATTCGCCAGAAAACAACTTTGCGGAGATCCGGAAGCGGCTAAGGTGATAATGGAGACATGGTGCGATCTGCTGCCAATGCTTAGCCCAATTATAAGGCGGTCCAAGCTTTCGGAAACCGATGGAATGCTCACCCTGTATGTGCCGGCCGCCGCTGCGGAGATCATAACGGGGACGGAGAATGAGCAGTTAATGAGGGCGGTCTTGAGGGATAACTTTGGAATTGAGGATGCACTTTTTATCTGCCCGGATTCCGCCATATCGATGCCAAGTTCCAAAAGGCCAGAGCTAGGCGTAGTTCCAGTACAACGTAAAAATAAGGCCGCAAATAAAACAGATGAGAAGGAAGTTATATTCGGACGCGCTATCAAATCAAAACCAGTATTGATGTCCGACGTAGGGGAGGATTCAGGACGTATCACTGTTAAGGGAAGCATATTTTCAATGGAGGAAAAAACAAGGAAAAACGGCGGATGTATTCTCCTGCTTAGCGTAACCGATAAAACAAACACGTTACCCGTTAAATTATTCCTTGGGGATGAGGATGAAAAGACTATTGCCGACAAGCTGAGGGAATGTAAAAAGCGAGGTGATGAGTTAATAATAAGGGGGGACTTCAGACAGGATGGATTTACCGGCGAGATGGTCCTGATGCCCTACGATATAAACTGTACGCAGGCGGAGAAGCGGCAGGATAATTATCCTCAAAAGCGTGTAGAATTGCACCTTCATACAAGATTTTCGGCTATGGACGCCCTGCTAAAAGCGGAGGGCAGGGACAACGATGCGATTAATACGGCAAAAAGGTTTGGCCATCAGGCGGTAGCGATTACCGACCATGGGGTTGTCCATGGCTTTCCGTCGGCTGTCAGCGCTGCTAAAAGCGCGGGTATAAAGGCTATACTTGGCACTGAAGGCTATCTGATCAACGATGGATTTTGTATTGACTTTGACAGCGAATTTGCGGCCGTTTCAATCTATACGGGCCGCAATGCCGATTCATCGGGAGAAATCAACGTTAGTTCGATTAAATTCACTGCGGGCAGGATAATTGACAGGTTTAATATATCGACAAAATATACGGAGCCATCCAAGTTTGATATTGACGCTATAAACAGCGGCGCCGCAATGGAATCAAACCCCGAGCTGGAGCGTATATTTGCCGATCTTATGGCCTTTTTAGGTGATAGCACCCTGGTCGTTGGGTCAAGGGCCGAATTGGTAAAGATGTGCGGCCTGGCCCGCCGCTTTAACGCAAGCTTAAAAGACCGTTTTATAGACGTCGGAATGCTTACCTGCTATCTGCACCGTGAGTTAAACGATTATGGGCTTGAGGCGGCATCGGCGCTGTTTGGCGTTGATGCTGAGAAGCCGCGTGCGGAAACGATTTTTCAGGTATTTGCTGGACTTATGAATGAAATGCATAAGTCGGGGATGGACGCTATACCGATGTGCGTTGGATTTGAGGCAGGACATGAAAAAGGGCATGGTCACCATGCCAGCCACATTATACTTCTTGCAAAAAATCGTGAGGGCCTAAAAAACCTCTATAAGCTCGTTTCATATTCGCATATGGAGCATTTTAAAGGGGTTCCAAGAATTCCAAGGAGCCTGCTTTGCATTCACAGAAAGGGTTTGATAATAGGTTCCGCATGTGAAGCTGGGGAGCTGTTCAGGGCTTTGCTAAACGGCTTTGGACAGGAGGAAGTTGAACGGATTGCAAAGTTTTATGATTATCTTGAGATTCAGCCCGTGGGAAACAATGATTTTTTGAGGCGCGAAGGCAGGGTAAAAACGGTGGAGGATCTGCGAGATTTTAATAGAAGGATTGTTGAACTTGGGGAAAAATTAAACATACCTGTTGTGGCAACAGGCGATGTGCATTTTCTAAATCCGGAGGACGCTCTTTTCAGAGCGATTTTAATGAACTCTAAGGGTTTTGAAGACGCGTTTCAGCAGGCGCCCCTGTATTTTAAGACAACGGATGAAATGATGGAGGAGTTTGCTTACCTTGGTAATGAAAAGGCCTTTGAGGTTGTCATAAAAAACACAAACATGATAGCTGACATGTGCGAATCAATGACGCCGTTTCCGGATGATAAGCGGACTTATGCACCCGCGTTTGAGGGCGCGGATGATGAGCTTAAAAACATGGCGTTTGACACCGCTCACTCGGTCTATGGGGATACGTTACCCGAGGTAGTACAAAAAAGGCTTGATAAGGAGCTTTCGTCGATAATCAGCAATGGCTATGCGTCATTGTACCTGATGGCTCAAAGGCTGGTTAAGAAGTCGCTTGACGACGGATACCTTGTGGGTTCAAGGGGATCTGTCGGGTCGTCGTTTGTGGCGACCGTAGCGGGTATAACGGAGGTCAATCCACTGCCGCCGCATTACGTATGCCCAGAATGCAAAACTACGATATTTGATGTGGATGCCGCGTCGTCAAGATGCGGAGTTGACATGCCGGATATTCAATGCCCAAATTGTACAGCGTTAATGAACAAGTTAGGGTACGATATACCATTTGAGGTGTTTCTGGGTTTCAAAGGAGATAAAACGCCAGATATAGACCTTAACTTTTCAGGCGACTACCAATCTATTGCGCACGCCTATACAGAGGAGATGTTTGGAGTTGGACATGCGTTTAAAGCAGGCACCATATCAGCGGTTCAGCAGAAGACCGCGTTTGGATATGTGAAAAAATACTGTGAGGACAGGGAAGTGAGCATATCAAAGGCCGAGGCGGAGCGGCTTGCATCGGGATGCGCCGGCGTTAAGCGGACGACTGGACAGCATCCGGGCGGGATCGTAATAGTTCCTGAAGATATGGAGATATTCGACTTTACCCCAGTTCAGTTCCCTGCTGATAAAAGTGAAAAGAACATTACAATTACGCATTTTGACTTTCATGCCATGGATGATAAGCTGGTTAAACTGGACATCCTTGGACACGATGATCCAACGGCGCTGAGGATGCTGCATGACATTACGGGACTTGACCCGCGTACAATACCGCTGGATGATCCTGAAACTATGCGCATATTTTCATCCTCCGATCCGCTTGGAATATCGCTCGACGATATAAACTGCGATGTGGGGAGCATCGGTATACCAGAGTTTGGAACCGCGTTTGTACGTCAGATGCTGATGGATACAAGACCTACCACGATGGAGGAGCTCGTCAGGATTTCGGGGCTTTCACATGGAGAAAGCGTATGGGTTGGCAACGCAAGGGATCTTGTTCTTGATGGAACGGCGACCCTCTCCGAGGTAATATGTACCCGCGATGATATTATGAATTATCTGCTAGCCCACGGCGGTGAACCGTCGATGGCATTTAAGATAATGGAAAGCGTGAGAAAGGGCAAGGGACTCACGGCTGATATGGAAGCATGGATGAACAATATTAAAATACCAAAATGGTTTATAGATTCATGCAAAAAGATAAAATACATGTTCCCTAGAGCGCATGCAGCGGCGTATGTTATGATGTCGTTTAGAGTAGCATATTATAAAGTACATTATCCAAAGGCATATTATACCGTATATTATACCGTTAGAGCGGATGCTTTTGATATAATTGAGGCTTCAGTGCCTATGGAGGCCCTTCTTAAGCGGATACGCGCTATATCCAATGCAGGCGATAAGGCAAGCGAGAAGGATAAGGGCCTTCTTACAATACTTGAGGTAGTGTACGAGATGCGCCTTAGGGGAATAGAACTGCTTGGCTTGGATCTTTATAAATCCGACGCAACGAGGTTTAAATTGGAGGAGGAAGGCATCCGACCCCCGTTTACCTCCCTTGCCGGAGTCGGAGATGTGGCGGCTATCATGATTGCAAAGGCTGCTTCGGAGAGCAAGTTTACATCAATAAAAGATTTTAAGGATAGGGCTAAGGTAAGTAATACTGTCCTTGATATGTTCAAATCCATTGGATTGCTTGAAGGCTTGTCTGAGACGGATCAGCTGAGCATGTTTTGATGCTAAAACGGGAGGCGTAAATGAACTGCCCAACCGTAATAGCGGACATTGAGAAAAGACGTCTCCTGTCGCAGGATAAAAGCGACGGGAGACTAATTGTATGGGGAATCTCTTTGGAGACTCAGTTCAAAAGCTAAGCCTCTTGCTTTAATTATAGAAACAAGTAGTACTGTATATCAGTTATACGACATGGCTGTCCAGCGCCTTTTTTAGCTTTGATATCGCTTTGGACTCAATCCTGCTTACATACGATCTTGATATGCCAAGTAGTGAAGCTATTTCTCGCTGCGGCATGTTTTTATTTCCTAATAGGCCATATCTAAGCTCAAGAACAATACGCTCGCGCTCAGTCAACGATTGTGTCATGGCCTTTCTTAACTGTTCTGCGGCCAGTGACAGCTCTACTTTGCTTTGAACGGAATCAGGATCCGAGCCGAGTGTCTCGCCTATTGATATCTCGTTTCCGTCTCGGTCGGTCCCCACTGGATCATTAAGCGAAAGATCGTTAGCTGATTTTTTTTCCGCCCTAATGGACATCAATATTTCATTCTCTATACACCTCGCGGCATATGTTGCAAGCGCCGTTCCCTTTTTATCGTTAAACGTTGATACAGCTTTTATCAAGCCAATGGTACCAATAGATATCAAATCATCCGTTTCCCTGGTGCTTGTAGCATATTTTTTTGCAATATGCGCCACAAGCCGAAGGTTGTGTTCAATAAGCTTGGAGCGCGCTGCTTCATCACCGTCTGCGCATAAGGCCAGATACTTTTCTTCGTCGGCTGGGCTCAACGGTTCGGGAAACGATCCGGAATTGTTGACATACCCAACCAGAAACAGCAGCTCATGTGCGGCTTGAATTAAAAACTGATACATGTTTGATATACCTCCTGATAGACATCGGGCATCTTATGTATGAGTATGCCAAACAACGTCATATGTTGTATGTCCAATCCAATGACTTGAATTTTGCATAAAACAAAAAAGCGGCTAACGCCGCTTCTTTGTGATGCCGTGTTTGGGGAGTCACAACATCAAGGATGGTTGGGGGTATGTCATCACCTAATAGGTGTAATGACTTTAGTTTGAGGAGGTGCGTTCACCTAAGGTTACAGTCAGGTCAACTTTCTCGTTGCCCCTCTGTACGGTTATTATTACCGTATCCCCGGCATTGTATTCCATGAGAAGGGAATTTATATCATCTTTAGATGTTATTTCGGTTCCTCCAATGGATAAAATTATATCGTTCACCTGCATTCCCGCAGCTGCGGCTGCACCGCCTTCTTCTACGCTCATAACCTGAACCCTGTTTTCATATTGCTGAGACTGACCGAAGAAGAAGTTGTATGGATTTTGCTGACCGCCGTAGCCTATCACAATATCCTGCAGGGATACTCCCAGATATGGCCTTCCGCTAACATATCCCTGGCCAATTAGATCGTTTATGACGGACTTTGCAGTATCTATAGGTATGGCAAACCCCAAACCTTCAACTTCAATGCCCATACTCTTTGCATTGACCACGCCGATGAGCTCGCCGTTTGTATTAAACAGTCCTCCGCCGGAATTCCCAGGGTTAATGGCCGCGTTGGTCTGTATCAGGTTCATGGTATGTCCGTCTATTGTAACCTCCCTGTTTACACCGCTAATGATTCCGTCGGTTACGGTGCTCATGAGAGTGCCGAGAGGATTGCCTATCGCCAAAACGGTTTCACCTATATTGATATTAGCTGAATTACCCAGGGTGGCGGCATCCAATCCCGTTGCCTCGATTTTCAAAACGGCAAGGTCTGTCTGTGAATCGCTCCCTACCAGGGTTGCGTCATACCTGGTGCCATCTTGGGTATAAACAGCGACGTTTTTATAACCCGATATAACATGATAGTTGGTTACAATGTACCCATCCTCTGTTATAATCACGCCGGAACCGCTGCCCGACTCGGTTTCAATTCCCACTACACTTTTGATGCAATCGTCCGCAAGCTCGGTTAAATTGTTGTAGATCACATTGTCACTGCTATAATTAAGGTTTATATTTCCGCTTGGGGACGGCGTATTGGTTGCAGACATTTGCTGGCCTTGATTCTGCGCCCCTCCCTGTGTAATATAATACGTAAGTCCGGCTCCTATGCCGCCGGCAAACAGTGCTATTGCCATCATACATGCTATAAGTGCCCCAAATGGAACACTTCGCTTATTCTTAACCTTGGACCGCTTTGAATCCACATGATCCGTAGCGTTGTTATTGTTATCTGGTATATCGTGTTGAATTTGGCAGGCGAATGTGTTATGCTCCTGGTCAGCTTCGCTGAAGGGTTCACACACTGTATCTGAATCGTCGTATTTCCTGCTTGAGACGTCCGGATTTACCACAGGCTCAGAAGCCGCATCCGCATCCTCATGCGTCTGACTGCTGTCGCTTGCAACGGTGCCGCTGGCGTTAGCTGTCCCGCAGTCGTCGGCCTCCTTGCGGCAATTTAGTTGTTCACCCATTTCGTCCTTTGGGGAGCCTGACTGTGCGTTTCCTATTTCATCATCAAAACGTTCCGTATTCATAATTTTTGCTCCTTTCATCTTGATGACTAAAGTATAAGCAATAAATGTGGTCGGCACATTACTAAAAAAGAACACCTTTTTGTACAATCTTGTACGAATTTTGAACGGATATACCACTTGAACTACGATAATAAAGAAGGGCGGAAAGCTTTCCACCCTTCTTTATTATATTCAGTATCCGTGTGCGCATTATCCGTTGAGGCTGTTTTAATCAACCACTTTATCAATACATTCCCAGCATTTTTTCGACGGCAGCCAGCTTAAGGCAGGTGCATAGCACGCGCATTGCAAGCCTGAGTTCGTGTTCTGGAGGATAGCTCGGAGCTATTCTTAAATTGCTGTCGTTTGGATCAATTCCATTTGGAAACGTAGCCCCAGCCTCGGTCATAACTACTCCCGCTTGGGTGCATAGCTGGTGCGTACGTTTTGCGCATCCGTTCATGGTGTTTAAACTAACGAAATAGCCTCCCTTGGGCTCATGCCAGCGGGCGAAGCCAAAGGGCGCTATTTCATTAGCTAAAAAGCTCAGTACAATGTCAAACTTCGGCTTTAATATTGCGGCGTGCTTCTCCATATGTTTAATAGCGCCGGCCTTATCCTTTAAAAAGCGAACATGCCGATACTGGTTTACTTTATCAGAACTTATTGATTGAACCGCGATAAGCTTCTTCATGTATTCCATATTAGCTTCGCTGCATGCAAAGCAGGCTACGCCGGCGCCAGGGAAAGTAACCTTTGAGGTGGAACAAAACTCGAACACCATATCGGGATTGCCGCAGCGCTCACATTCGTCCAAAATGTTTGCAAAGGAAACGAATTCGCTGTCAAATTCATGTATACAGTAAGCGTTATCCCACATCACAGTAAAATCATCAGCCGCAGGCCGCAATGAGGCGATTCTGCGGATCGTTTCGTCTGAATAAATTATTCCGTCTGGATTTGAAAATTTGGGAACACACCACATTCCCTTAACATTCTCATCCTTGATCAGTTTCTCAACAATATCCATGTCAGGCCCGCTTTCGGTCATGGGTACTGTTATCATTTCCATTCCAAATGATTTGCATATTGAAAAATGCCTGTCATACCCCGGTGAGGGGCACAAGAACTTAACCCCGCTTAGCTTAGACCACGGCTGACTGCTGTGAAGCAGACCATGCGTATAAGCCTTTGCAATTATATCGTACATCAAAGTAAGGCTGGCATTGCCACCAACGAATACCTGTTCATACCTTACGCCCAAAATATCGGCAAAAAGCCTTCTACATGAAGGCAGCCCTTCAAGCGTGCCGTAATTGCGTATATCGATACCGTCGCAGAGGTACTCCTGACCGCTTATAGGGACGTCTACAAGTTCGGCGGATAGGTTAAGCTGCTCGGTGCTCGGCTTGCCTCTGGCCATATTCAGTTTTAGACCCAGTGACTTGCAGTGTATAAACGCTATATGGGTGAGCCTATACATTCTCACCAGTTCATCATGGGTCATATCAGCTAAACGCTTCATAAAATCCTTGTATGATATACACACGGCAGAAGCCGTATGTAACCACACACTCCTTTCAAAGATTTTGCTATAGTGGGGTAGGCGCTGTTAAAAGCCTATAAAACCCGTAGTAAGGGCTACTCATAGGAGTTTGCCGCCACAGTTCTATCCCGATTGCTAATTGGTTGTATAAGCCGTCGAGCTATTTCGAGCAAGGCCGCATGGGTAGAACCAAGTGGAACACGACGCCGGAAATACCATATAAGAAGGTATTCCTATAATGATTTATCCCGGCGTCGATATTACTAACAACACCCACGCTGCCGCAGCCATGAGCACATACGGCGAAGTCTTTTTGTCACCGTTCTCTTTCAGCAGCGATATTGCGGGATTTTCGTTACTGGAGAACAAACATGCATTGTTTCCAAAGGTTAATCTGGTTGTCGGCATGGGATTCATGGTTCACTACGCTGAAAACCTGATCTTCGTCCTATTCAACAGGGGTATCGGCTCCAATGCTGTCATACCTGTATTGTGCCGCTAAAACCTTAAACAGTCAATAAGGATATCGATTTATGTAACATATATGATTTTCTAGATAAATGGTGCAGATTCTTGATAACGGTGTTATTATGCAGTATACTTTATAAAAAAGCTGGAGGGCATAGCCATACATTATGTTAAACATAGATAAACTCCGCAGCGCAATAGCTGAATCCAGTAATATTGTGTTTTTTGGAGGGGCCGGCGTATCAACTGAGAGCGGAATCCCTGATTTCAGAAGCAACAATGGAATATACGATGCGATACGGGGATTTGGTTATTCGCCAGAGATATTGCTAAGCCATGACTTTTTCATAGATAATACAGAAGAGTTTTACAGGTATTATAAGCTTACACTTGCTAAAACCGGATTTAAGCCTAACGCGGCGCACAATGCCCTGGCAAGGCTGGAAACGCTTGGCAAACTATCCTCAATAATTACTCAAAACGTTGACGGACTCCATCAGATGGCCGGAAGCAAATGCGTTTATGAACTACACGGATCCATATATAGGAATTACTGCATGAAGTGCCACAGGTTCTATGATATTGAACATATACATTCCTCAGATGGCGTACCGCTATGCGAATGCGGAGGAATAATAAAGCCCGATGTTGTTCTGTATGGCGAGCAGCTTGACTGGAGCGTTGTTGATAGGGCTGTCAAGTCCATTATGGATGCTGATATGATGATAGTAGGCGGCACCTCGCTATCCGTTTATCCAGCAGCGTCACTGGTGGATTATTACCAGGGGGATAAGCTTTTCCTTATTAACAAATCCTCAACCCCATATGATGGAAGGGCTAACGAAATAATCAATGGACCGATTGGAGAAATAATGCAGGGTGTGATTAGAGCCTAGTTATCCTTGGCATAATAATGGTGAGGTGATTGATTATGGAGCTTCCAATTGGTTTTTTGATGGCTTTATCCAGAGATATAGAGGCGTTGCGTTATTTTACGGATATGGACGAAGGAAGCCAGAAAACGGTTATAGATGCCGCCCGCCGTGCCAAATCAAAGGCGGAAATGGATGGTATTGTACAAGGGTTAAGGCCTGGAACGGATGTGTCGGCTTTTTTAAACCTGTCGCAGCCGCCTAAAGAGCTGTAGGGGGACATAAAAAGGCGTTGACAACGCCTTTTTAAATTGCATTATTACGGTGGGCCTATTCCTTATAGTTAGGGTTTAGCTGTATAGCTGGATACGGATTCCCAGTCATAACAGGTATTAAAGAGGAGTATTCGTAATTTGGATTATAAAAAGGGTCCCCAAGAGAAAGCATGGTTCTATATGAATCATAGCATCTGATAAGGTCGGAGTTATCCGCGTCCGCATAGCTCATTACTTCTCCATGATATAGGAAACGGGCAAAAGGCGTAAATATGCTGTGGAAGCCATACCTATATAGCCGTATGCAAAGCTCCGTGTCATAACCGATTGACTTAAAGGTAGTATCAAAACATCCGATATTAAAGAATGTTTCAGAATTTATCGCCATGCAGTATGCGCTCACTGCAGTTACATTTCTAAGGGTGTTTATAAAGCGGTTTTTTGATTGACCACCCAATCCATCGGGCTGCCCTCTGTAGGGACTGTCGGTCCAACCGCCTAAGCCTATTACCATCCCAGCGTTGACAATATTACCCTGATTATCTATAAGCTTTGGTCCTATCGCTCCTATGTTTTCACGGGTTGCCTGCTCGATGATCAGCTCAAAAGCATCGGGCGTTAACAATTCACAGTATGGGCTCAGAAAGAGCAGCGTGTCGGAGTGAATTTTAGAGGCTGCCTCGTTGAGCGCTTCAGGTATGCTAATTAAGGATTCGGAAGGTATTATTCGCGCAGCCTTATTTTTATCAAGAATAGAGTAATATTTAGTAAGGCGGACATCCTTGCTGCCCATGTCAGCTATTATAAACTCATATTCATCATAGACGGTATTATCCTCAATAGATTCCAAACAGCGTCTGAGAGGCTCGTATGTATTGAGTACCGGTATAATTATGGAAAGCTGTTTCTTCCTGCTTTGAGAAAACCTCGCGTTAAAGCTGCCGGGATATAGTCCAGATGTTACATAAACAGACTTTATCTTGTTCTTCAATATCTTCTCTACGTATTTCCTTCCGGATACAGGGTCAGCTTTTCCCTCAGCGTTTCCACGTGCTAAAATTATTTTTGGCACATGAACTGCTTTAGACGAGTTGTCGGCGATCCTTAATGTAAAATCGTACTCGTCGGATGCGTTGAGCCCCTTTAGCCCTCCTGAGGACATATATACTTCCCTAGACATCAATACTGGCCTTCCAATACTGTTATAGCTTAACAGCGTTTCCATTCCGAATCCGGGCTTTAAAATGGGTATATGCTCGCCATTATCCAAAAGGCCGAATTCGTCGCCGAATGTGAGGTCACAGTTTCCATTATCGTTAATAGCTTTCACAAGCTCCATTAAAGCGTTAGGCATCAGTATATCACCGGGGGTTAAGAAAATAATTAATTCACCATTTGATTTTTCGAATGCCGCCTTAATTAGGCTTTTTTCCTCGTCTATAGATACTATTAAATGTGCATTTGGCAATGCGCTGATCTTAGCAAGATCCTTTTGATTGTCTAAGGTGGATGAAATACATAGCTCCCATTGGGTGTATTCCTGTTTTATAACGGAATCAATACTGGAAAGCGCTGAATTACGTGCGCCACCTTCATATGCAACTAATACGGAAATAAGCGGGGTTTTGCCCAGTTCTTTCATAGTTGTTTTGTTAATATAATTATCGGGGTTAAATCCTGCGGCTTGTCGCCGCATTTCATCCCCAGAGTTTTTAACCGAACATACCGGCTTAACTTTATTATCCATAGCAAACATCTCCATATAGGTATTGTTTACTTATGTCGTAATCCATATACCGGATAATTATATATTTGCCTTGAAATTGATTGATTTCTAGCGGGTGATTTTTTACTTGGTTAGTAAAATGAAGTGCGGCAAGGCGAAGAAGGCAAAGGAGTGTGACAGTTAAAAGAAAAAAAGATAACTCCCCTTTTTAAATAGACTTGAAATCGGCCTGACATAAGCATAAAAGACTAAAAAAGGCGCTTTTAGCGCCTTTTTTAGTCTTTTATGCTAGTTAAATAATTATACTTCCAAATAATCTATTATGGCGAAACCCCAGTCGCCATTGTGCCTTATTAGGCACCAGCCACTTAGTGTATAAAAATACTCTACACTTGTGCCGGCAGGTAGAAGCCGTATTATACCGTATGATGTGCCAGGCCCTGTACGAAGATTTACTTTTGCGGAGCAATTCGCGGCCCTTATACCCTGATTGCCGTCAACGGGAGCTATTCCGATTGTTCCAGACGCCGTGATTTGCATATAAGCTTTATTTACATACCCCGTTGAACCATTGCAATAGACATAATACCATTCTTGACAATCCCCCAACACTGACATTACGGTTCCGCTGGGAAGAAGCTCAATTATGTCTGCCTCCATTGAGGCGCTTGCCCTAAGATTCAGCCGTCCAGTAGTAACACCTGTTGCGGGGGATGGTGGGGCGTCATCGTCTTGCTCGGGAACGCTTTCGATACGGACATAAGCGGCGTATAGATAACCGCGCATACCGTTATATTCAGCCTCATACCATCCGTTGTTCAGCGAATACAATGTAACCTGCGTTCCCCTAGGCAGCTGTGTGATCTTTGGTGAGGAGGTTGAAGGCCCAGTTCTAAAATTGACGTTGCCGGTTGTCACTCCCCTTCCTATGGGTTCGCTATTCTCTTCAGAACCGTCTCCATCCGATGAATCGGAAGAATACGTTATCTCAACATAACTGCCGCTTACAAAACCTCTCCTGCCATTATACTCAGCCTCATACCATCCGCTGGTAAGGCCGTAAAGCGTTATTGTAGTTCCATTTGGAATTACGTCAATGACGCTGTAGCTGGTCGAGGGTCCGGTGCGGAAGTTTACGTTGCCTGTCGTCAGGCCTAACCCAATGGCTCCATCCGGCAACTGGACGTATTCCCCGGTAATTCGTACATAATCGGAGTGGATATATCCCATTGATTCAAAAGCGCTTGAGTATGCGTAATACCAGTCTCCGGTTTTGCCATGGATTATCAGCCCGCTGTTTGCGCTGAGTTTACCCATGGATTGATAGGAGGTTGAAGGCCCAGTTCTAAAATTCACCCCGTTTTTAGTAACTACCGCGGTATATAGTCCTTCTCCTGGATCAGGTGAAGGTTCGGGAGACGGCGTGGGGTCGTCTGGCCGGCCGGTTATTTCTACAAACTGCTTTGAGACATAGCCGACTATATTTTGGACTACCGCGCAGTACCAATCTCCGTTAGCTCCCAGGATATAAACATCTTCGCCGGAATTGAGGCGCGTAATCACCTGGTAGGAGGTGCCGGGACCAACCCTGAAGTTAACCCCGTTTGCATTTATTTTGCCGTACGCTATTATGTTGGGTATGTTGGGCGTCGGGGATGGGGATACCGTTGGAGCCGGCGAAGCGCTCGGGCTTGGCGAGGGTGTTGGATCCGGTGTTTCTGCGGTAATCTCTACAAAGCTTCCGAGGATATATCCGATGCGACCGTCCTCTGTTACCGCATGGTACCATCCGTTTTCAATTCCAAGTATATCAAGTTTATGGCCTCTGTACAGCACCGTAATTATGCTGAAATCAGTAGAAGGTCCGGTACGGAAGTTTACGCCGTTAGCGGTGACCGTTCCACGAGCTATTATATCCCCTGGATTAACGGGCGGCGCAGTAGGTTCAACGCTTGGGGATGGGGTTATACCAGGGGTAGGGTTTTCCGGCTCGTTTACCGTTATAGTCGCAAATTCAGCGCCAGGGAAGTAGAAGCTAAGGATCTGCCTGTAGGTATGCCCGCTGTTAGCGCGCTGTTGAGCGCCTCTTTGGCTAAGGCCTACACCGTGCCCCCATCTGCAGTGGTATACATTATAGCCGCCGTCCACATTCTCACCCCAGTATATACGAAGCGAGCTATTGGAAAAAACCCCCGAATCGAGAAGGTCTGATGCAGGAAAGTCCAAGGTAATATTCCTCTGGGTGGTATCCGTCCCATCGCTCGAATTCGATATAAGCGCAGTCAATGATAGTGTCATACGGGTCATATTGCGCTGTGTATTTGGATGGCGCGGAGTGTTTAAAGAGGCCGAATTTATGGCGCTTATCCCCGTTACATTCAAGCCTGACGCTTCACGGGCCTTGTCCATTAGCATTGTATACAGGCGGCCGCTCGTCAAATTACCTTCGCCTATCGGGACAAATACTGTTTCAAGCTTGCTGTAGGGGTTGTCAAAATCGTAGCTGTCTATGTTTAAAGAATAAGCGCCATCGACAGCGCTGGATGACCAGGCATAGGAAGGCAGCGTAGTTTCTCCTCCATTGCTGGCTGCATAGTAGGTATATAAAATTTTTCCGTTATACTTAAGAACTACATCAATGGTTTGATCTACCGCAGCAAATACGTTTGTTGCCGATGGATCGTATCCCTTATAAACCTGCTCGGCGGAGCTGTCGCCTATATCATAACCGTCCCTTGGAGACATTTTATTGAAAACATAGCACTTCGCTGCTACAGCCTGGGCTTTAAGCGCCTCGATAGGGTAGGAATTGTTCATTTCATAGTTAACGACACCATATAGGTAATGAGCAAGCGGCACCTTGTTTACAACTTGAAGATATCCGTTCGAGGCCAATTTAATATAGAAATGGCCTAGATACTTTCGGGAATTTGTACTTAATTGTGCATAGCCTGCTGAACGGTTCATGTCCGTGCGCAAGATTGAAACGGAATCGCCTTCATATATAATTCCAGACGTAGAGTGAGAAACCCTAAGCTTGCTTCCAGCTTTGGAAACCGTAAGGGTACCGCCGCTAAAGGAGGCGCCGTTTTCCGCTATGAAATAGCGTCCGTTAATGCTGAAACCGAGCGTTGTAGCATTATTGGTTGAAAGCTTTACCCTGATGTAATCGTAATCAACATTTCCCGCAGCAACGGAATTTGTTATAGGAGCTACGGAAATCAAGGTGAACAGGACCAGTAAAAAGGCAACTATATTTCTTTTGGTACGCATATGAAAACACCCCCAAGACTATACACAATAATCCATTAAACTTTATTTATTATAGCATATAATCGGATAGATTGAGATAATATGCGGGTTAATTAATAAAGAGTTCACAATTTTCAGCCCTTAATAAGAAGGAATCAGCGTACCATAACTTGAAAATACGAGTAATTTTTACCTTAAGTCAATTAATAAAACCCGCACCTCGAATTTTGTATTTGAATACGATTATAGAAAGCCCCAAAGAGATCGTTTAGGAGGAGCATTTATATGATGACATCATATTATACAAAAACTTTTGCAGCGTTGATGCTGTTGCCGCCTGTGGCAAGAGCTTCGATAAGGGGAAGCGCGGAATACCCCGGGTTAAGGGGAAACCTGAACATATATCAGGCGGACGACGGCCTGCTGATAGCAACGGAGATATGGGGACTGCCTACAAAGCAAGGGGAATGCGAAAACAACATATTTGGTATCCATATCCATGAGCATGGAAGATGCACCGGTAATGAAAGCGACCCCTTTGCCGATGCGGGCGGGCACTATAATCCACGTCATTGCCCACATCCTGCCCATGCGGGAGATATGCCGCCGTTGTTCGCGTTTAACGGCTATGCATGGGGAGCGTTTTATACAAAGCGCTTTGCGGTTGATGACGTGGATGGGCTGGCGGTGATAGTTCATAGCCAGCGAGATGATTTTACATCTCAGCCAGCAGGGGATTCAGGAAAACGTATTGCTTGCGGCGTAATAAAGATTATTGGATGATCAATTATTCGAAGCCCGCGCTGTAACATTATCAGAGCGGGCTTTTGAGCATAGTTATTCTTTTCTTATAAAAAGTATTCCCAGGGTAAACGGACCGCAATGGTTTGAGATACTACATCCGGCGCGGGTTTCAATTATTTCTTTGAAATTTCCGTATTCCTCAACCGACTTTCGAACTGAATCCACTATTTCAGGGGTACACGCAGGATGCGTGATAAATACCCTGTCATAAACTATATCGTCCCTGCCCTCAAGCCGGTCGCGCACATATTTTCGCAAGGCGCTGTCAAATGATCCCCTATACTTTTTACCAACTCCCATCTTGCCGTCCTTAACCTCAATACACGGCTTTAATCCAAGGATGTTGCCGCCAAGCGCTGCCAGGGACGAGCAGCGACCGCCCTTATATAGATAATCAAGCCTTTCAACGACAAAACTTGCTTCAACCCTGTTTACAAGTTCATCCAAGCGCTGTTTTATTGTTTCTGCGGGGAGACCTTGCTCTGCCATTTGGGCGGCCTCCATAACTATATGACCGCTTCCCGTAGACAGGTTGCGCGAATCAACCAGATATACATTTTCAAATTCACCTGCCGCAAGCACAGCATTTTGATGGCATACAGAGAATTCAGAGCCTATATTTATATGTACAACTGAATCCCCGTTGCTGGTAAGGCGGCTGAACGCGTCGTAGTAATCCGATACTCCAACCGCTGCTGTTTTGCAAAGCTTGCCGGTGGAGTCAACATATTTAAAAATATCCACAGGCGTAACATTCACTCCGTCACGAAGCTCTTTGTCGTCAATTATTATATAGAGTGGAAGTATTTCTATATTGAACCGTTTTATAATATCGCTAGATAGATCGCACGTGCTGTCCGCGCTTATGCGTATCATATGATCCTCCTAAATATTAAGATAAACATTGATTATAGGTTTCATATAAAATAACCCATATTTTTAAAGTATACCAATAGGCTGCCGTGTTGTCAAATATGATGAAAAGAAGGTTGGACGCACGCTTATGTCGGTTATATAAACATTAACTATTTCGCATAGCCGCCATGCACTAGAACTTAGCATAAAGCATAAGAAAAGGCAGGAAGCCTCCTGCCTTAAAAGGGTTTTGTGCTGGAAAATTAATTGAAGAATTTTTCAATTATATCTACGATCTCGGCGCCTATACGCTTTTGAGCCTCATTGGTTGAAGCGCCTATATGAGGCGTACAGGAAACCTTGGGATGGGAATAGAGTTCTACGTTCTTAGGCGGCTCTTCGGCGAATACGTCAAGGCCAGCACCATAAACCTTTCCGCTGTTAATGGCGTCAAGCAGAGCTTTTTCGTCTACGTTGTTGCCGCGGGAAGTGTTTATGATAACAACTCCATCCTTCATTTTGGATATAGTATCCGCGTTGATGAGCGGTTTGCCGTCAATGCTGGGGGTATGAAGCGATATGAAGTCGGAGTTGGCCAGCAGTTCTTCCATCTCAACATACTTCATATTTTCATTTTCTAGTTCGGGGATTTTATATATATCGTATGCGAGCACCGTCATGCCCAGCGCCTGGGCACGGCGGCCCAGCGCCTGGCCGATCCTTCCGTAGCCGATAATCCCGAGCGTCTTACCTCCAAGCTCAATGCCCTTGTACGCTTTTTTCTCCCATTTGCCCTCACGCATAGTGTGGCCGGCAATATTGATAAACCTAGCTACTGAAAACATGTGGGCAAGAGCCAGCTCAGCCACCGTGTCAGAGCTGGCCTTGGGGGTATTCATGACCTTTATTCCCTTTTGTTCAGCATAAACATGGTCGATATTGTCTATTCCAACGCCGCCGCGTATAATTAGCTTAAGCTTTCCAGTCTCACATGCTGAATCAATTATTGGCTTTCTTACCTTTGTAGCGGATCGTACGACTAAAACATCGAATTCCTTAACCTTTTCAGCAAGAGCGTCAGGCTCATAAAACTCCTGTACAACCTCGTGACCCTGCTGAGTCAACGCGGCAGCGGCGGATTTATCCATTCCATCTGATGCAAGAATACGCATTGTATAACTCCTTTTTATATATTGTCGCGGCTGATTAACCGTTATCCTTTTCAAACCTTTCCATAAACCTTACAAGGGTTTCAACTCCCTCGTAGGGCATTGCGTTATATATTGAAGCGCGCATTCCTCCAACGGAGCGGTGTCCCTTAAGGTTGCTCATGCCGGCGGCGGCGGTTTCTTTTATAAATTTGGCGTTCAAGTCCTCGCTATCGGTACGGAACGTTACGTTCATCATTGAGCGGCTACCTTCCTGAACAGTAGGCTTGAACATGCGGCTGGAATTCAGATAGTCATAAAGCAGATTGGCCTTTTTGAGGTTGCGTTCCTTCATAACCTCAAGACCACCCATATCACGAAGCCATTCTAGTACAAGCTTACATATATAAATAGGATAGCACGGCGGGGTATTGTACATGGAGTCGTTTTTGGCCATAACCCCATAATTCATCATTACAGGCGTAAAGGGCATGGGCTCGCCTAGGAGATCCTTACGGACGATTACAATAGTAAGGCCCGCAGGGGCTACGTTTTTCTGCGCGCCTGCATAGATTAGTCCAAACTTTGCAACATCTATGGGCTCGCTCATTATGCAGGAGGACATATCAGCGACAAGCGGCACGCTTCCGGTATCAGGAATATAGTTCCATACGGTACCGAAAATCGTATTATTGTAGCAAATATGAACATAGTCGGCGTCAGGGTCAAGGTTTAGCTCGCCTTGCTGCGGGATTCTGCTGAAGTTTTCCGATTTTGTAGTTGCGGCGATATTAACCTTGCCGTATTTTTCGGCTTCTTCAGACGCTTTTGTCGAAAAGCTGCCCGTCCTGACATAATCAGCCTTATTGTTTTTGACCATAAGGTTCATGGGAACCATCGCAAACTGAAGCGTCGCTCCGCCCTGAAGGAACAGCACCTTATAGTCCTCCGGAATGTTCATTACCTCATGCATAAGTCTTTCCGCCGAGACTATAATGTCGTCGTAAACCTTTGACCTGTGGCTCATCTCCATAACGCTCATACCGGAACCCTGATAATTTAGCATTTCCTTTTGGGCCTTTAGCAGCACTTCCTCAGGCAGCATTGACGGTCCGGCAGAGAAATTAAAAATTCTGTCGTAAGCCATTTTTTAGATCTCCTGTTCTTAATTTATTGGCGCGGTTCAACCGCTATGTTTTCACGCGCATTATAACCCTTTGAAGGCTATATATCAACCGCTTTTTAGCTACTTTAAAAGACATGCGTGCAATATATTTAATGAAAAACAATCTATAGTTTT
>DBFNRV010000007.1:0-5650 GCA_048421225.1 Christensenellales bacterium
TGATTTTTCTTTTTTTGGTAAGTCAGTTCTTTGTATATCTTTATTTAATTGCATTGGATTTTCCGTCGTCGGGTTATCCGTTGTCGGATTTTCCAATATCGGATTGCCCGTTGTTGGATTTTCCAATATCGGCTTATCCAATGGCGGCGGGGTCTGCGGCTGCTCAAATATGGTGTATTCAATCGCCGCCATTTTGCCCTTGCCGTCGCGTCCTTGCTGCCGCGTGATATATCCGGCTTTTTCAAGTTCCCAAACGGCGGTACGAATAGCGTCGATACTTTCCCGGTTGATATGGGACAGTCCCGCAAGGGTATAGTTCCAATCCTCCGGCAAGGACAGCATTTGCGATAGTAAGCCTTTCGCTTTTAGCGTAAGCTCCTTGTTGCGTAGGTGGTGGTTGCTCATTACGGTATAGCCCTTGTTTCGCTCCACCCGGAAAACTGCCATAGCTTCATCACTCCTTTAACTGTGGATTTGTTACGCGGTAGGACGCCGTTTTTGAGGGTTTAGGTATAAACACCTTGCCCCGTCAAAACCGCGTCCGCAAAGCCGCTTGATACAAGGCTTTTTTCGGCTCTACTGCGTAACATGAGGGTATAAAAATAGCGGCGTTCCTTTTCTCCCGGTGTGGGAGTAAGAAACGCCGCCTGTGCGGTACGATTATGTTTGGAAACGGCTTGTCCTATCATTTTTTGGTGATATGTTGTCCTTATGATAACGCAGCCGGGTAAGGCTTGTACTACATAAAATGTAGTGTTTATGCGGCTTTCCGGCTTTGTTGTTCTTTCGCAGTCGTACCATCTGCTGCCATGTCTTCAGCAATATCGGCGAGGGGATCGCCTGTACATTGAATGTATGACGCGGTGAACGGCACCCCGTTTGCATCTACGGGGAAAACGCCATGGTCATGCATGGTATAATAGCCAAGCAGTCCAGCTGCCTCAATATCGGCTATGCATGCGCCGCGCATACACTGAAGAATCATGGTGCCTATCATTTCCCAGTGCGCCATCTCTTCGGCGCCTTTTTTATGTATGTGACACGACGGCCTCAATTAAAGAGCCTGATTTTGGAAGCAAAGGATATATGGTAATTGCAAAGCCGTCCTCATTGCCATGCCACCGGCCCTTTTCCGCCTTGATATAAACTATTTTTTGTACGATCTCTTTTAATATCAGGTTTTTGGCATTGGCGCTTGATACCGCAAGCGCATCAACAATAGAAATACGGGGAGCGCTCTTTAGTTCGTAAATGCCGTTTGCGACCGCGGCTTCCTTAATTTCCTCTTCCAGGGCACTTTTTTTATTTAAAACGGATAAATGCCTTTGATTCAATTTTTCCTTGCGTTTTGAAAAGGTTTCAATATCATATATCCCCCTTTCAAACATATCGAATACATTATCTATCTGGGCTTCAAGTGATTTTAATTCCAGGCTGGCGGATTGTAGGGCGCCTATAATGGGTTGTTTACTGTCTTCATCCGTTATACCGTTTTTAAAATCAATCATATAGCCGTCAAGCCATTCATTAAGCGCGTAAAACACCGCCTTTTCAACCAAATCCATTGTTGATGACACCGTATTGCAGTTATGACTGGCGCACATCAGCCGCGCCTTTTGGCTTTTATATGGACGGCGTACCATTTTTTTGCCGCATCTTCCACACAAAATGATACCTGCCAGGGGATTGCGCAAAGTAAAATTACCGGTGTTGGAGCTGGGCTTCAACCGTCTTAAGCGTTCCTGAACTAATTTGAACACAGGATCAGGGATCAGAGCGGGATGAAGCCCCTCTGTAAGCATATAATCTTTGGATCGCGGACGCTTTACGACTACTGTACCGTTATCAAATTGTTTTTTGCGCGGCCGCCAGTTCCAACGTAGCTTCCCAGTATATACCGGATTGGATAGTATACCGCGTACAGACGAATATGACCACGCGTCCCCCCTTTGAGGAGGGATGCCCAAACCGTTTAGCTTATCGGCAATTCCCGTGGCGCCGATGCTTTGGAGTCCGCCATTAGGCGTTTTAATACCATGAGCATACCAGTTAAAGATCATGCGAACAATATCCGCCTGTTCATCGTTGGGATAAAGGGTAAAGCCACTGGCGTCATTAAGCTTAACCCTGATATAGCCGTAAGGAGGAAGGCTGGCTATATATTTTCCCTCCTTTATGGCGCTCAATTTGCCCATCTGGAGGCGTCTGTTTATCGTTTTATATTCGCGTCTGCTCATAAAAAGGCCAAACTCAAAATATTCCTCGTCAAATTCGCTCGAGGGGTCATAGGTTTTCATTGGCGTTATTATCTTTGTTCCAGAATACTTAAAGGCCTGCGCGACAATTCCCTGATCTATAGTATCGCCCCTGGCAAGCCTTTCCACCTCCATAACGAACACTCCATCCCAAATATTGCTTTCAATGTCCGATAAAAGGCGTTGCATAATTGGACGGGAGCTTATAGTATCGCCGGATACAAGTTCGCGGTATATTTGAGATACATATATTCCCTTCACGTTTGCCAGCTCGGACAATATGAATTCATGCCGCTTAAGCGTTTCTCCCTCGCCCCGCAGCTCGGCTTCCTCATCCTTACGCGACTTTCTGAGGTACATGCAATATGCCATAATAAAAGCTCCCTTCACCGTTGTAATGGATGCTAATACATAATTGGTACAATCTTTAAATCAAAAATATAATATAGAGACAGGCAGTTGTAAAAATTTATTCCAAATAAAAATCATAGAATTCCATAGATAACGCTATAGGAATCAAGAGGTGAATTGAATATGGAGACGGATAAATCGGGATATGTAATGGAGCTTACGCTTGGCAATATTAAAATTAAAATATGCGATGATTGTTGTAACGCCTCGGACAGGGAGGTGGGGGAGATGCTGGCCCGAATCGCCAGCATATTTATGCAGGATAGGATGGGACAGACGCAGAAGGATGATATATAAATAGGGCAGGGCGCATTCGATCAGCTGCAACGCTATCTGTCAGGCGACAGGCCCAAATCACTTTCAATTTGTTTTGCCGTGGGGGTTGCGGCAAGCCCACCTCTTGCGGTTTCGCGCAGATCCGTACTCATCAGCCTGCCTACGCTCCGCATAGCCCCCACGACTTCGTCAAAAGGTATTATGCTTTTGACGCCGGCAAGAGCCATGTCAGCCGAAAGCATGGCGTTGGCGGCTCCGATTGCGTTTCTTTTTATACAGGGGCATTCGACGAGGCCAGCCACCGGATCGCATACAAGTCCCATTACGTTTTTCATTGCTATGGCGGCGGCGTCAAGCGCCTTTTGTGGAGTGCCGCCGCAAAGCTCGGTCAGGGCGGCGGCAGCCATAGCGGCTCCAACGCCCGTTTCCGCCTGACAGCCTCCCTCAGCGCCTGAAATGGTGGCGTTTTGGGCGATTATCATGCCCACGGCGCCGGCGGCAAACAATCCCTGCACTAACTTATCGTCATCCCATCCCAGATCCTCTCCGCATACAAGCAGTACGCCCGGTAGGATACCGCTTGCGCCGGCTGTAGGCGCGGCTACGATCCGTCCCATCGACGCGTTTATCTCCACTACTGCCATTGAGGAGGCTACGGCACGAGCCATCCGGCTTCCCATAAGAGACTTTTCGGCGTAATCAAAGAAAATCCCCGAGTCGTTTCCCGTTAGCCCTGTTACTGAGAACTGCTCTTCTTCGATACCCTTTTTTACGGATAGGCGCATCGTGCTGAGATTTTTCCTCATCTCCTCAATGATCGCTTCCCTGTTGCGTTCGCCAAGCGATATTTCATATCTTATCATAGCCTCAGCTATAGTAATGCCCTGCTCATCGCAGTATTCCAGGAGGTCCCTGCCGTTAGACATTCTGTTGTTCATACGCTTGTCACCTCCGTTATCTCTGGACACCAGTCTAGAATCAGCTGCCTTGTTCTTTCCGAAACGGGTTCGTCCGTTTCAATTACCATATAAGCCTCCATGCTGCGGACCTGACGGAAAACGCGCATAAACGCAACGTTTACCCGCTCGCGGGCCAAGATGCTGGTAACGCCGTTTATTACGCCGGGCACGTCCTTTTGCCGTATGATAAGCGTTGGATAATCGCCTGAAAACTCAACACTAAGCCCATTGATGCTTGTTATCAGTATGCTGCCGCCGCCCGTTGACGCGCCGACCACCTCGGTAATGGAGCCCATAGAATCTTCAATAAGTATTCGGGCGGTATTGGGATGCTCGGTTTCGTCGCCGCTGAATTTTACTTCGACTTCAATGTCCGCTTCCCTTGCCAGGAGCATGGCGTACCTAAGGCGTTCATCGTCGGGCTCAAGGCCTAAAACGCCTGCTACGAGAGCCTTATCCGTGCCATGACCGCGGCCGGTGCGCGCGAAGGAGCCATAAAGCGTTATAACCGCCCGCTTTACGTCCCTGCCAGCTATCTTCCAGGCCATATAGCCCAGCTTAGCCGCCCCGGCGGTGTGCGAACTTGAAGGACCGATCATGCGCGGCCCGATTATATCAAACGTGCTGTAAGTCTTCATTAATAACCTCACATGGGTTGGTTTTGATATTATAGCAGGGGACAGTAAATAAATCAAATAAAGCGGGTAAAGTTTAAATTAAATTGCCGTCGAACGCAGAAATTTAACTCTAATAATGCATTTGACTGCGGTTGCTTAGGGGATGCTACCCTCAGTTTAAAAGGGTAAACCAGCTTTTACCGACAGGAAAATGGCGCCGTCTCTTCGGTGCCAATGTCATTTAGTGTTGCGCGTACCCTGTCGTCGGGCATGCTGAACCGCTGTGTCAAGTAGCGCATAGCCGCGGCAAGTTCTGAATCAGGGCCGCCGTACTGGGCCATGAGGGCCTTTGCCATACGCGGGTTTGGTCTGGTTATGTTTACGGGGAACTCAAGCTTCTTTTGATATATCCACATACTTACTTACCTCCTCAGCTTTCCCATGGCCACTTTGAACATACCCAACTGCCCTTGCAGGTCGGCGAGTGTCCAAAATTCATAAGCGGCTCGTAAAGCTCTTCATATTCAGCTATCAGCTCGTTCAGCTTACGGGAATAAACAAGATAATCTGCAAGCGCAGCCTCATCGCACGGATGTGTGTCAATATAGAGGTTTAATTCGATGCAGATAAATTGATATTCGGAAATTTTAAGCAACAGATCGCTTTGTGTGCACTGCATACAAACACCTCCTATTTGTACAGCCTTACGAGCTCAGGAAACATCGTACCCTGGGTCAAAGCCTCGCAGGGGCAGAATCCTGAGACGTAGGACTGGATTGGGAAATTTACCTGAGCCAGTTCCTGTTCCTCGGTGAAGCAGTTATGCGCTGTGCCTGCTGCAACGAGGCTGGTGTCAGATGTAACGGTTGCTGAAGATCTCGTGGGTTCATTGCAGCGACAGCAGTTGCAATTAGGACGAGACCTGAATCCTCTATACATGTCTAAGACCTCCTTTGGGGTTTGTGGTATACTATGCGGGCATGTAAAAGGGCGTGAATGGCGGCGGGTAATTTATGGATTATTAAAATGCTTTTTGGCGATACAGGAAATTTTACATTAGGGGGTTGAAAGATTTTCTAGTTATCTTATTTTATAATATTTTCAATGCGTGTGTAATGTATGTTATAATACA
>DBFNRV010000008.1:0-18476 GCA_048421225.1 Christensenellales bacterium
AATTTATTAAAAATACCAATTTATTGCCTATAAAGACATAATAACTTATCATTATTCCTTTTAGAACTAATTATATGAAGCGATAAGATGGTAATATTTGTATTCATTTTTTAGAGAATCGATTGTGTAACAAAGATGACGTTGTATTTAGAACCTGTCTTTCTCCGCAGGATAAACCGTGTTGTTTTCGTTCTTTACGGCTAAAAAGGGCATGGGCGAAAGGAGCGAGGCTTACCGTATAGCCATTACTCAAGCCCTATTACTCGGACTTTACGCGCCGAAGGCGCAACCGCAAAAAGCTGGCAGCGAAGCGAAGGCATAATGCCCGCGCATGCAAGGGCATAGACGAAGCGAGCGTGACTTTTTGCGGACAAGGAGAAGCAAGGGAGCAATGTGAAAAAATCCCCTAGTCGTAAAACGGCTAGGGGATTGTGAGCAAAGCGGACTTTGCTCCGACGTGGCGCGCCTGGCAGGATTCGAACCTGCGACCTACCGGTTCGTAGCCGGGCACTCTATCCACTGAGCTACAAGCGCATTCGATATCAATTTTGACACTCCAAAGAGTATAGCGCATTGAAGTTAGGCTGTCAAGACGATTTTACCATTTGCTTTAAATATGATTTAACGGGTATGCGGTTATGTCTTTTTTATAAAGCTGTGACCGCACTTGGTGCAGGTAATCCTGACCTTTCCCTTATTTCTGGGCACGCGCAGCTTTTGCGAGCATTGCGGGCAGGTAAAAAATCTGTAAACCCTGCGCTGCTGGCTTTGGATCCTTGCCGCTCCAAGCGTGCGGCTGAACCATGCCTTTATCTTGTATATGAAGCCCATAAAAACATTCAGCTCCCGCTGCCTGGCAGGTATATTCCTTGAAAAAATCCTTATCAGCGCCAGTACGAAAACAAGGGTAGAAAGCATGAACAGCATTCCATATAAAACCGGAGATAGGGATGAAAGCAGGATCGACGCCATAGAAAACAATATTCCCAGCGCTATAAGAACCCAATTTAAGGTGTCCTGCCCATAGCGTCCTTTAAGCATAGATAAAATCCCTTCCTTAAAATTCTTTACTTTGGAGTCCTTAAGCGCGTTAACGCCCTTGCTTTAACAGCGCCGCTGAGCAAGGGGGAAGCGTTAGCTCAATGCGGCCTTCGCGGCAGCCATAATGGTTTCCTGACAGCACGTCTGTATATAGCCCGTCGGCCGGAGCTAACCCTGGATGCGGCCCTTCGGCAAACGTGCCGGCTGAAACCGCCGCCTTTATCCCATGGCCAGCTCTGTTGACTACCGCTATTACGGAGTCTCCGCCATGCGACCTGATTATTGAAAACGCGTCGGGACACAACGGCGCTAGGGCGTACCAGCCGCGCTTTAGCGCGGCGCTGCCGGCCCTTACACGCATGATATCCCTAATTTGGCAAAACAGTTCCTCATCTACGTTCCCCCATGGAAACGTTGTACGGTTGAATGGATCCGCCATGCCGGCCACCCCCGCCTCATCCCCGTAGTATATACAGGGCACGCCGGGCGCCGATGCCTGCAGAACCGCCGCCAGTATCAGCCTGCGCTTGCCCAGAAGCGTCTGTTCCTCTGTCAGCGAATATTCCGCCTGCTGTTCACGCGTAAGTGCGTCACGGTCCGGCGCGCCTCCAAGCGCGCTTAGAACCCTTACGGTATCATGGCTTCCAAGAAGATTCATCTGGGCGTATAAAAACGGTTCGGGATAGTTTTCACAAAGCGAGCCAAGCCTTTGGTTAAGACCATATGCGTCGATGCGGCCGAGCAGGAAATCCAATACCGCGGACCTAAACGGATAACCCATCGCGCCGTCCAGCTCAAAGCCGTCAACGTATTCCCGCCTGGCGCCCATTGAATGCTTGTTGGATGCGTCCTCCCACACCTCGCCCAGCAGCACGCCCTCAGGATCATTGCGCTTTATAACGCATCGAAGCATTTTTATAAAACTGTCGGGCAGCTCGTCGGCCACATCAATGCGCCAGCTTGTCAGGCCGATTGAAGCCCAGCGCGCAAGCACCCCGCCGATAAACTCAATGTAAGAGGGTTCGGTTTCATCGATCTCCGGAAGCGTCTTGAAGCCCCACCAGCATCGGTAATCATCGGGATAGCTTTCAAAACGGTACCATTTCCTGTAGGGCGAATCGCATCTTGAATATGCCCCCACACCTCCATACCGGCCATATCTGTCAAAGTATACGCTGTCGTCGCCCGTATGGGAGAACACTCCGTCAAGCATAATACGGATGCCATAATCCTTAGCTTCGTTTGCCAGACGCCTGAGGTCGTCCTCAGAGCCGAGAACGGGGTCGGTATGCATATAATCCGCGGTATTATAGCGGTGGTTTGACGGCGACTCAAATACCGGATTGAGATATATGCACGTAACGCCGATATCCTTCAGGTACGGGAGCTTTTCCCGTATGCCGTCAAAGTCGCCGCCATAGAAGTCGCATGGGTCGTAATCCTTCTCTCCAGGGAGGGGCAGATATACCGGCGGCTCATTCCAGCCGTGGTGTGACACGGCCTTTCTGCCAAGCGCCCTGTGATAGCTTACGCGCTCAAGGCCGCCAAGACCGGCGGAGCGGTTGAACCTGTCGGGAAATATCTGATACATAACGCCCTCGCGGAACCACTCCGGCGTATTATAGTCTTGGTCGTATATGGTTATCTGATACGAATCGGGAGGGTAGCTGTAAAGCGCGCCCTCACCGGTTCTTCCGCCGTAATATATGGCGCCGTCCAAAGTATCGATTATAAAATAGTACCAGACGAGGCCCGTATGGCCAGGCATGACCGCTGTAAACGAAAAGCCGGCGCAGCCATCCGAGTCGGTTCTTTGTCCGTCCACTATGCGCTCACCGCCGTCTATCCACAGCCTGAGCCTAACCGACCTGCACCTGTCAAGCAGAGTACCGGATAACCTTATTAAAAGCTGCACCGTCCCGTTAGGATGCACCGCGCCAAAGGGTTTCCTGAACTCCAGCATACGGGAGTTATGCAGGGCACAACGCATACCCGCCTCCACAATCAATTCTTAAAGATAATTTTAGCACAATGTAAGCCCCTTACAATCAATGTCGCAACATTGTCACATTTACAGCATGGATTTTTTACAGTGGCCATATGGCGGCCCGCAAAGCCGATATCATGTGGTAAACAATACAGGTTTTTCTTATAGAATGTATACTCATGCTCCGCATAAGTCCGCCTGCCGCCTGCAAGACGTACAGAAAACGGGAATTCCAAACCCGCGCACGCGGAAACAATAAAATATATTATATGTTGAGACGCCGGCGCTTGAAATCTATCCCTTAAACCCGTATACTTTGGTTCAATATAATAAAAATAGGAGGAAAACGATGGCTTATTATTATGATGAACCCTCTCATACATTCAGCGAGTACCTACTGGTGCCCGGCTACTCCTCAAGCGAGTGCATGCCTGCCAACGTATCTCTAAAAACGCCGGTGGCGAAATTTAAACGGGGCGAAACGCCGGCGCTAAGCATAAGCATCCCGCTTGTATCAGCTATTATGCAGTCGGTATCCAACGACGGCATGGCGGTGGCCCTTGCACGAGAGGGCGGTATATCGTTTCTGTATTGTTCGCAGTCCATAGAACAGCAGGCGGCAATGCTTCGTCGGGTAAAAAGCCATAAGGCCGGCTTTGTAATAAGCGATTCCAACATACGTCCCGACCAGACGCTGTCGGACATCCTTGAGCTGAAGGAGCGTACGGGCCACTCTACAGTGGCGGTTACGGACGACGGTACCCCGCGGGGAAGGCTTCTTGGAATAATCACCAGCAGGGATTACCGCGTAAGCCGCCTGAGCAGGGACACCAAGGCCAGCGAATTCATGACTCCTATAGAGCACATCATCCATGCAAAAGAGGGAATAAGCCTGAGCGAGGCGAACGACATCATATGGGATAATAAATTAAACGCGCTTCCAATATTGGACGATGAACAGCGGCTGGTCGCCATGGTCTTTAGAAAGGATTACGACATACACAAAGAAAACCCGTATGAACTGCTTGATTCACATAAGCGTTACGTAGTAGGCGCGGGAATAAATACAAGGGACTATGCCGAGCGCGTTCCGGCCCTGGTTGAAGCGGGCGCGGATATCCTGTGCATCGATTCGTCCGAGGGCTTTTCAGAGTGGCAGAAGAAAACCATAGAATTTATCCGCGCGAAATACGGCGATTCGGTAAAGGTGGGCGCCGGAAACGTGGTTGACAGGGAAGGGTTCCGCTTCCTTGCCGATGCGGGTGCGGATTTTGTAAAGGTTGGAATAGGCGGGGGGTCGATATGCATAACCCGTGAGACAAAGGGGATTGGCCGTGGCCAGGCCACCGCGGTTATAGAGGTTGCAAAGGCCCGCGACGAGTATTATGAAGAAACCGGAATCTACGTGCCCATATGTTCAGACGGAGGCATAGTACATGATTATCATATAACCCTGGCGCTTGCGATGGGAGCCGATTTCTGCATGCTGGGCAGATACTTCTCAAGATTTGACGAAAGCCCTACGGCAAAGGTAATGGTGAATGGAAACTACATGAAGGAATATTGGGGGGAAGGCTCTGCGAGGGCGCGCAACTGGCAGCGCTATGACACCGGCGGCGCGGCCAAGCTGTCGTTTGAGGAGGGCGTGGACTCATATGTGCCGTATGCTGGACGGCTGCGCGACAACCTTGGCATAACCCTGAGCAAAATACGTTCAACCATGTGCAACTGCGGCGCGCTTTCAATACCTGAACTTCAGCGTAAGGCAAAGCTCACGCTCGTTTCATCGGTAAGCATAGTCGAGGGCGGCGCGCATGACGTTATTCTCAAGGATAAAAACGTTAATCCGGTGCGCTGACTAGAGCGTGAACGGGCGGCGTCGCCCGCTTTGCGTAAAAGGAATCTTACCCTCAGTTGACAAGAATAAACACGGTTTTGGCACACCCAGCCCGCGCCGGACTTTGTTCCAGCCGCTTGCCGTAGGGTTCGCTACGCCTATGAGGCCGCGCCTCATCCCGCATGGGCTGGGAGAGCGAAAACTCAGAAGCCTTGAGGAGCCGGATTTGGGCCGGTTCAGGGCCGAGGAGCGCAGGACTGTTCAGCGCTAATTCAAACGACGGGAACATAGAAATGGCCCGAATCCGGCCCTTTAGGCGTATTTACCCTTGTCAACTGGGGGTACCGTTTTAGTATGATACTGGAGCAAATTGCCGCCGTCAACCGTCCCGCGGCGTTAACGCGAGGAGATAGAATTAGCTGTGCAGGCAGTTATGGTCAATATATTGGCATAGATGTACATAAACTCGCACGACCAACCTATCGCGAATAAGCCATCGGAGCCATTAAAGGCGCCGCCGCCGCGAAACAGGCGGGTTACTGAAGCAACCGCAACCAATAAGGAGCTTACGTATGAAATACAAGGCGATATTTTTCGACCGTGACAATACCCTTACAAAAAGAAACCCTGTCAAAGCCGAATGGGAAAAGAGAACGATTGAGGGCTGGACCAAAAAGCCGTTTATAATGAACTATGAAAAGATGACGGCCCTGCACGAGCTCGCGGGCAGGCCGGAGGGCGGTTTTTACGGCCTGGCGGAGGAGCGGCGCTTTTACATTCACTACTATCAGGTGCTGCTCCGTGAGGAAGGCGTAACAGAAAGCGTTATGGAAAAGGCGGGGCTTTTGTTTACAAGGCTGTGGTGCAAAAGCATAATTCCATATCCTGAGACCGTGGAGGCGCTTGAACACCTTAGGAATAACGGATACAGGATGGGCGTGATAAGCGATACCGCCCCGTCGCTGAGGGCGACGCTTGACGAGATCGGCATAGCCGAATACTTCGACTGCTTCATTTGTTCGGATCTTATAGGCGTGATGAAGCCCGATCCCAAGATCTATCAGGCCGCGCTAAAGGAGCTTGGAGTAGAAGCGACGCAAAGCATATATGTCGACGGCTATGACATTGAAGCTAACGGCGCAAGGGCGCTTGGATTCACCGCGTTCAACATAGTCAGGGACAGGGAGCCGCGAAACGGGTGGGAGATCAGCGATCTTAGACAGCTAATCGATTTTTTAAAGAACAGCGAGTGAAAAACGAAGGTGCGGGATACGGCCCTCAGCCCAAAGCCGCGTCAAATAGATATTTTAAAACACCGGCAGACCAAGCCCTAGAGGGGAGAGGAGGCAGGGATGGATAGAAGCGAAAAGGCTATACTTACATGCCTGTGCATGGTCGAAAGCGCCGACGGGAGCATTCTTGTGCAGGACAGGGTAAGCGAGGATTGGCCGGGCATTGCATTTCCCGGGGGCCACGTTAAAAAGGGCGAGTCCTTTGTTAAGGCAGCTATCAGGGAGGTGTACGAGGAAACCGGCCTTACGATAAATAGCCCAAGGCTGTGCGGGATCAAGCAGTTTCAGACCGAGCGGGACGAAAGGTACGTCGTAGCCCTCTTCAGGGCCTGCGGCTACGCCGGCGAACCCAGGTCTTCGGATGAAGGCGAGGTATTCTGGGTTAAAAAGGAGAAGCTTAAGGATTTAAAGCTGGCCCAGGATTTTCTTGATATGCTCAAGGTGTTCCTCTCAGAGTCTATCAGCGAGTTTTATTACTATAAGGAAGACGGGGAATGGCGGTATTCGCTGCTATAACAGGTTTAAACGGATAAAGGACGGACGCGGCCCTGCAGAACGTTTTCTCAGCAAATATTGGGACGTTACCCTAAAAGGCCGTTAAGCTTATGCGGTATTAGCGCCAAAAGTGATATAATCTTTGGGCGCTTTTCTTTTAGGCAGTAAACACTTTATTATTAAACGAAAATCCGCACTAAATTATCCAACCGCTTTTTGAAGTTCTATGGAGGGGCGGGCTTGCTTAACCCGCCCCCTATAGGTGTTTACAGCAGTTGCGCGATCTCAGGAAACACCCTGAGGCTCCTTTTTAAAATACCGTTCATGTAGGAAATGAGTATGCCATAGTTGGTTATCGGCACCCCCTGGGCGTCCGCGCGGTTTTGCCTGTAGAGCATCTCCCTGGCGTTGAGCATGCATCCTCCGCAGTGAATCACCATGGCGTATCCGGAAAGCTCCCCCGGAAACTCCGTTCCGGACACAAATTCAAATTTAAGCTTCTTGCCAATATGCGCTTCAATCCATTTCGGGAGTTTGACCGTGCCTATATCCTCGCATTGTCTGTGGTGGGAGCAGCCCTCGGCTATCAGCACCCTGTCCCCTTCATTAAGCGAGTCAAGCCTTACCACGCCCTTGACCGCCGTTTCCAGCAACCCTTTATACCTTGCAAACAGGATGGAAAACGAGGTCAGAGCCGTACTGTCGGGGACCATGTCCTTTACTATGGAGAAGGCCTGGCTGTCCGCGACCACCATCTTGGCGGGGCGGGCCAGCGCCCTCAGCGTGGCCGGCAGCTGTTCCGGCTGCGTCGCCACGCATACAGCTTCCGAGTCGAGCACGTCCCTGATCGTCTGCATCTGTGGAAGGATCATCCTGCCCTTTGGCGCGGAGGAATCTATGGGCGTAACGAGAACGACAATATCCTCCCTTGAAAGCTTATCACCTATAATCCTCCGGCCTTCGCTTTCTAAGCTTACGCTTCTTCCGATAAGCTCCTTAAGTTCTTTGATGTTAGTCATATCCTTTGCGCTTACGGCTATCTCGTTTTGACCGTTTGGGGTCACAGACGCGATATCGCTCTTGTTATAGGCGATTAGATAGGGAATCCCCTTAGCTCTGAACCGTCCTATAAGCTCTGAATCCTCGCTTGCCAGCCCTGCCGATGCGTCGACGACAAGTACGGCGACGTCGGTTTTGCTTAAAATTCCGAGGGCCTTTTGTACCCGCATCCCGCCCACCGTTCCTTCGTCGTCGATGCCGGGTGTGTCGATGACGACCACTGGGCCAAGCGGCAAAAGCTCCATCGACTTAAAAACCGGGTCGGTAGTCGTTCCCCTGACGTCGGATACTATTGCAAGATCCTGGCCGGTAACGGCGTTTACAACGCTTGACTTGCCCGCGTTGCGCTTCCCGAAGAAGGCTATATGAAGCCGGTTTGCCTTTGGCGTGTCATTAAGTCCCATGGTGCCTCCTAAAATCTGAAATCCCTATCGCCCGCTTCGATCCTGCCGATATATTCTTCAGCAATGCGCCTTACCTTATCATTAGGAATATTCTTGAGCTCATCCCTGATAAGCCCATTGCCTATCCGCCTTGTCTCCGCGCTCGCGTAGTCTTCTAGGAACTCCTTTAGGGTAATTAGGGCGTTTGGATGGCAGCAATTTTGAATCTGGCCGCTTTTTAAAAGGTTCATGAACCTGTCGCCCGTGCGGCCCTCGCGATAGCACGCGGTGCAAAATGATGGGATGAAGCCAATGTCCATAAGCCAGCGCACAACCTCGTCAAGCGTTCGCTGGTCTGATACGTCGAACTGCTCCGTGTCGGTTGGGCGTATCTCCTCGGTATATCCGCCCACGCTTGTTCTGGACGCGCCGCTTATCTGAGAAACGCCAAGTTTCAACGCCCTTTCCCTCACGGCCTGGTTCTCGCGGGTGGATATGATCATCCCCGTATACGGTACGCTTATGCGTATCAGCGCGCACAGCTTTGCGAATATGCCGTCGCTTATTCCATTGTCAAACGCGCTGGGGTCTATATCGTCGGCGTGCTTGATCCTGGGAACGCTTATGGTATGGGGACCCACGCCATGCGCGGCCTCAAGATGTTCTGCGTGCATAAGCAGGGCTGTAAATTCGTATCTGTAAAGCTCAAGCCCAAACAGCACGCCCAGTCCTACGTCGTCGATTCCGCCTGCCATAGCCCTGTCCATGGCCTCGGTATGATAGGCGTAATTGTGCTTTGGACCCGTTGGGTGCAGCCTTTCATAGCTCTCCTTATGGTACGTTTCCTGAAAGAGAATGTACGTGCCTATACCAGCGTCGTGCAGCCTTTTATAATTCTCCACGGTGGTCGCGGCGATGTTTACGTTTACACGCCTGATAGCCCCGTTTTTATGCTTTATGCTGTAAATCGTGTCAATGCATTCGAGAATATACTCTATTGGGTTGTTTACTGGATCCTCGCCCGCTTCTATCGCAAGGCGCTTATGCCCCATATCCTGCAGGGCGATCACCTCGTTTTTAACCTCCTCCTGGGTAAGCTTTTTTCTTGCTATGTGCTTGTTCTTGAGATGATAAGGACAGTAAACGCAGCCGTTCACGCAGTAGTTTGACAGATAAAGCGGCGCAAACATAACTATGCGGTTTCCGTAAAAGTCCTTTTTAATGCGCTCAGCCAGCTCATACATCTCGTTTATCATCCCCTCGTCCTCACATGCAAGCAGCACGGACGCTTCCCTGTGGTCAAGGCCCTTTCTCAGCTTAGCCTTTTCAAGCAGCTTTCTTATAAGCGGGAGATTGCCCTTGTTTTCATCGGCGTATGCCAGGGCCGCCTCAACCTCGTCGTGGCATATGAACTCTTCGGCCTTCATTGATCTTTTATTATACATCGCGTTATTCCTTTCTTATGGGTCAGCCTCCGCTTCCCCGTTAGTTTAATTACCCGCCCTTATGGTCGCCGCGGCTGGTTACAACGCTGTATCCGATGCTTTCCATGGACTGTTTCAGCATTGCCAGGTATTCGGCGGCTTCGGCGCCGGTATGGAGTTTGCCGTCGTACAGCAGGTACTTTTCGCGTGCGTCGGCAGGCGACAGGTTTGGCATTACAACATTTGCGCCCGCCATGATTCCGAGCTCCCTGCCGCGCGGAGCTATGGTGCCAAGGGCGGTTGTGGCGGGCAGCAGGACGTCGGGCAGCATAAGGCGTACTATTGCCAGAAGCCTGAGGGTTAACTCCATCGTCCCAGCCGCTTTCGAATGAAACGGCGTATCCCTGTGCGGGATAAACGGCCCTATGCCCACCATATGGGGATGAAATCCGTGGATAAACATCAAATCCTCAATCAGATTTTCCACGGTCTGGTAAGGGGAACCTACCATAAACCCGCAGCCGGTCTGATATCCGATCTCCTTGAGGTCGTATAGGCACCCGAAGCGGGATTCAAGGGACATGCCGCTAGGGTGAAGCCTGCCGTAGTGATCGCCGTTGGCCGTTTCATGCCGCAGCAGGTAGCGGTCGGCGCCCGCGTTGAACAGCGTTTGATAGCTCTCCCTGCTCCGTTCGCCAATGGATAGGGTGACGGCGCAGTCCCGATGGCGGGATTTTATGGATTTAATAATTTCGCATAACCTGCCGTCGGTAAAGAAAGGGTCCTCGCCGCCCTGTAGTACGAACGTGCGGAAGCCAAGCTCGTAGCCTTTATCGCAGCAATCCAATATTTCGTCGGCAGACAGCCTGAAACGGCAGGCATTCGTATTGCTGCGCCTTATTCCGCAGTAATAGCAGTCGTTCCTACAGTGGTTTGTAAACTCGATTAAGCCGCGTATATATACGTCGCGCCCGTATACGCTGTGCCGCGCCTCTCTGGCCGACTCGTAAAGATAGCCGACGGCTTCGGCGTCTAAACATGACAAAAGCTCGGCAAATCCGTCGCGCGGAAGTATTCTTTCCGCTTTCAGCCGGTCGATAATTCTTTTCATTATCTATTCTCCGCTTCCGAAGTTTGAGTAGGCCGTTTTTGCGCTTACGCCGTCAAGCCTGCCAATCCTGCCTGAAAGCGCGCTGATAGTGTCCTGAGAGGCGTCTACCGCTACGCTTATTATGCTTATGGACCTTTCCCTGTAGGGAATGCCCATCCTGCCTATGACGCAGCCGCTGTATTCATGTAAAATACCATTGAGCTTCTCAACTGAATCGGGGTTTTCCACTATAATTCCAATTACCGCCACCCTTGTCGCCATCAATACCGCCTCCTTATTTTTAAAATAAAAAGTATAGCCGCGCCAAAACGGTACAGCTATACTAAAGATACAGTAATTATAGGATAGCTTCCGCCGCAACGGGTTTTGGCGTCAGATATATGTAATGTAACACCTTGCTGTCAGAATCCTTTCAGCTCGGTATTTATATGATACCATAGATAGCCGGCGGATAAAAATATATCTTTTTAATTACGTAGCGTCTTATTCGTTACAAATACGTCAACTGGCAGTACTGAGAAGCCCGCCCAGCCGGATTTTCACGCGGCGTTTAAGTCAGGCGCAGATAACGCGAACAACCGCCGGGGAATCACGGTATCCTAGATGCCTTCAAGCTATTATCTAAAATAATCGGTACCGGTGTTCCCATAGGTTTTTCTTCATTAGGCATAGCGCCCGTATGACAGGCGTGTAGTTACGCCTCGCGCGCTTTATAATAAGGGCGGAGCGTGTCAAAACCCTCCGCCCTAAAAAATGTCGGGTAATGTTTACTGGCGCTCAATCCGCCTTAGAAAACTGCTCCTTGCCAACTCCGCAAAGCGGGCACTCAAAATCGTCCGGCAGGTCCTCAAATTTTGTGCCAGGGGCGATTCCATTGTCCCTAGCGCCCAGCTCCTCGTCATATACCCATCCGCAAACGTCGCATACGTATTTCATACTTATCAGTCCTCCCCGTTTGATTTCCATAGGCTGTGAAGATTGCAGTATGCGTAAGCGGCCGTGATTTCGTCGCCGCAGCATACCATGAAGTCCGCCCTTGGTTCGCCGTCCGGCTTTAGCCATTTTACCTGGCTGCCCTGTCTGGTTTCAAGCATGATCCATTCGATGTAATGCTCTTGAACCATCGGATGCGCGGCGGATCCTACCGCAACCGTAACCCTGTTGCCATCCATGGAAACGACCGGCACGTGCTTTTCAGCCGACGCATCGGTAGTACCAGGCATAAGCTCCTTCATCCTTTGGCCGCAGCACATAACCGGAACACCCTTATTGGACATAAAGGTCACTACGTTGCCGCAGTGCTCACAGACATAAAATTTTTGATCCATAATTCTTACTCCTTTCGTTTGCCGCAATACATTAATCCCGCTTCGGCGGGACTCAGCCGATAGGATGGCCTCATGGCTTAGTCAAGCCTTTCAAAATCCTCGGCGCCATGCTTACAAAGGGGGCATATAAAGTCCTTGGGCAGTTCGTCGCCTTCGTAAACGTAACCGCATATTTTGCAGACATAGCCCTTTTTATCCTGGCCCAGGGTATGGGGCTTAGGCTTTATATTGTCAAGGTAATATCCATATGTAAGCGACGGGGCGTTTGATAAAACCCTTGCCTGCGTAACTTCCGCCGTAAACAGGGTGTGCGTTGCGTAGTCATAGGTATTGACCACCTTCGCCGATATGAACGCGTTTGTATACCTTTCAATATACGCAAGGCCGTTTTCGGCGCGGTCGATTCTTCCGGTCGCGTCAAACTTATCCACATCGCGTCCGCTCTGAAACCCGAAATGCTCAAACGCTTTAAAGGGCGTATCCGCCGTAAGAACCGAAACGTTGAACAAGCCCGATTCCAATATCATGTCGTGCGTAAGATTGGCCTTGTTTACACAAATAGCGATGCGCTTGGGCGAGTCGGTTACCTGCGTTACGGCGTTTATGACGCAGCCGTTGTCCCTGCCCCTGCTTTTTGCGGTAAGAACGAACAGGCCATACTCTATCTTAAACATGGCATCCTGTTCAATCATGGTATCGTCGTGCGCGAGCTGCCTTTCTTTGGGCATGCTTTCATAGATGGAATCGGCAAGCGCATCCATCTCTTCAAGCTGATGGGCCTTGAGCGACGACTTCAGGCTTACCATATTTTCAAGGATATTCATATTTCTGCATTTTTCCAGCTGCCGGCGCATAAGCCCGCCGGAGGTTGCGGCCCAAGTGCCGTTTTCAATCAGCGCAACGGTGCGGTTTTGTATATTGTGGGCTATCAGGTCGTTTATAACCGTTTCCATGTTGCAAAAGATGCCGGCGTTATAGGTTGTGGAGGCAAACACCAGATGGCTGCACCTAAAGGCCTCGGCGACGATAACGGACGGGTGCGTTGCGGATACGTCATACATCTGAATGTTGCGGATCCCACTGTCGGCCAGCTTGCCCGCCAAGATAGAAGCGGCGTTTTCAGTATTCCCATATACAGAAGCATATGCGATCATTACCGCGTGCTCTTCCGGCTCATATGCCGACCACTTTATATACTTATCAATAAACCAGCCGATATTTTTTCTGTGAACAGGGCCGTGAAGCGGGCATATCATTTGTATATCCAATCCGGCGGCCTTTTTTAGCAGTGCCCGTACCTGGGCGCCGTATTTTCCTACTATATTGGTATAATATCGGCGCGCGTCCGGGAGCCACTCGGTTTCAAAGTTTACCTCGTCGGCAAAAATATTTCCGCTGAGCGCGCCGAAGGTACCAAACGCGTCCGCGCTGTAAAGGATCCTGTCCAGCGTGTCATACGTAACCATGGCCTCGGGCCAGTGAACCATCGGAGCCATCACAAACGCGAACGTATGCGCGCCGGTATTAAGGATATCGCCTTCCTTTACCAAGACCGCGCGGGAATCGATTTCAAACGTAAAAAACTGCCTGATCATCTGCAGCGCCTTTGAATTGCATATGATCCTTACCTCAGGATATCTCATTACAAGCTCCTGCATGGTGGCGCAGTGGTCGGGCTCCATGTGGTTTACGATCAGATAGTCCAGTTTCCTTCCGTTCAGCGCATGCTCAAGGTTTTCAAAGAAAATTCCGGAAACCGATTTATCCACGGTATCCAGCAGAACGGTTTTTTCATCGAGCACAAGATATGCGTTATACGAAACTCCCCTTGGGATTGGGAATACGTTTTCAAAGAGGGCAAGGCGCCTGTCGTTTCCGCCGACCCAATAGAGATCATCCTTTAATTGCTTTAAACAGTACATAAAAAACCCCCTTATAATTATACTTATGTTCAGAATATTTTATAAATCCGTCCCATTTGAGCCGTTTATCGGCGCCGCCCTCTGACGGGGACCCGAAAAACCCGCCGCCGGCGTATTTTGTACAGGGCCTAAACCAAATAGGCGCTGGATTGGTTTCAGTACAACTTTGGGCAGGTTAACCAGAATACGCGAAACTGCCAAAAAGCTGATACCAATGTATCAGAATCGATTTGCTTTTACAAGTGGGATAGGCCTAATGGCGGATAAACATATAACATATTTTTGAGTTTTATTAAAGACGCCGGCCGCGCGTCCGTGTTAAAATATAGTTGCCCTTGTCGACTGAGGGTATGCATTAGCCGGAGGTACGGGATGAATAATAGGGCCTTTAACATAATAAAACGGATTGCTCTGTATGTAGCGGGACTGTTCATACTGGCGCTTGGAGTATCGCTGTCGGTAAAATCGGGACTGGGCGTGTCTCCGCTCAACTCTGTGCCATATGCGCTTACGCTTGTTACAGGAATGGATATGGGACTGCTGGTAACCCTATTATTTATCCTTTTCCTGTTGCTGCAGATTTTGATTCTAAGGCGCGAGTTCAAGCCTGTAAACCTTCTGCAAATCGTTGGCTCTTTCGTATTCGGGTGGTTTGTAGACTGTACCAATATGATTGTGGGCGCTGGCGCGGTCATAGAAAACTACTGGATAAGCCTGGCCTTTATGGCGTCTAGCATCGTCTTCGTAGCTCTGGGGATACTTCTTTACATGGGGGCGGGCCTTATGCCGCTCCCAGGCGAGGGCCTCGTAGCGGCGGTTGCGCAAAAAAGCGGATTGCAATTTTCAACGGTAAAGCTTGCCTTCGACTGCGCGCTGGTGATAGCCGCCGGAGTTATCTGCATTATAACGCTGGGCGCCCTGGGAAGCGTTAGGGAAGGCACCATATTATCAGCGATTGGCATCGGCCTGGCGATGAAGCCCGCGGGGCGCTGGTTTAACCCAAGGCTTGAGCGGCTGCTTGGCAGCAGGGACGGGGATGACGAGCTTAGCGGCGGGGCTGTAATTGAATCGGAACCTTTTGAGGATTAGGAGCACATTATTATAATAGAGCCGTTTTATTGGCCAAATATAGGAAGCATGGCTAAAAGCGGCTTTTATACCATCAATCTTCAGGGCGAAATTTTAGTGCTGATATTGTAAAATATATATGAAATCTATATATTTGGCCCGGTTTGTGGTATTATTAAGAATATGGAAACTTAGGTATGCTATCGGCAGGAGGAATCATTTAATTATGGTATTCAAGCGTTTATTTGCTCTTTTACTGGCATTCGCACTTCTTTTGATGGGCTGCGCGTGTTCGCCCGGCGAAGATGAGCCCAAAGATACCGCGACTCCTGCGCCGACCGCGCCGGTGAGAACTCCGGAACCAAGTTTAAGCATACACAACGGTAGCGGCATGGTGGCTGCGGGGAGCGTCCATACGATAGGGCTTAGAACCGACGGCACGCTGTTAAGCGCCGGCCATAACAGCAAGGGTCAGCGCGAAGTGGACGGCTGGCGCAACATAATATATGTTGCGGTCAATGACGCCACCACCGTGGGGCTTACGGGCGAAGGTTCGCTGGAAATCGCTGGAGAGAAAGCGTCCGCGTGGATATCCGCCCAGTCCTGGACAGAGCTGGCGACGGTTTCCATAGGCAGCGACCATATAGTAGGGCTAAAACGCAATGGTTCGCTGCTCTCCGAGGGTGGCAACGAAAAGGGCCAGCGTGACCTTTCTGAATGGACCGATGTGGTAGACATAGTGTGCGCGGGGGATCATACCATCGGGCTTAAATCCGACGGTACCGTCGTTGCGGCGGGCGACAACCGCTTTGGCCAATGCGAGGTGAGCGAATGGTCCGGCATCATATCAATATCTACAAGCCTTTACCATACGGTGGGGCTGAGGTCCGACGGCACCGTCGTAGTTACAGAGATAACGGACCGCTCGGTGGATAAAGGACAGGACAAGGTACAGGACTGGGCGGATGTAGAGTCGGTATATACGGGGCCCAGCATGACCATTGGAATAAAGAGGGATAAAACGCTCGTGTGCGCCCCCGCAAACGGAAAATTGTCAGATGTTGAAAACGCGGCTTATGCGGCGATAAGCGAAGAAATACAGGTTATTATGGCGCTTGACGGATCAATAAGCGTGTACGGCGAGGCCACGAGCCTGCAGGACCGCACGGAAGACTGGCTGCTGAGGCCCTATAAGGATTCCATCTATGTAAAGGGTTTTTCCGAAAAAAGCAAGGCGGGCGGGGTAATAGCCGCCATAACCGAGCTTACGGGCGAAAAGGATATCGTATTGAAATATAACGATACAGAGCTTCTGCCGGAATCCCTTGTAGGAACGAACACCAAGATATACATTGGAGACGACCTGTATGGTACGATCGTCATCATGGGCGAGGTAAATGGGGACAGTTATATCAATGAGTACGACGCGGAAGCGCTTGAAGCCCACAACAATGGCTACACGCCGCTTGCCGGCGCTTATCTTGAGGCGTCAAAGGTAAACGGACTTAAGGGAATAGAGGCTGTTTACGCAATACGCCAATACATGGTTGGGGAAGGAAAGATCGACCAGTTCCCAAAGCTTAATTACGACCCATACTCGGAGAAGTTTGATGAAGCGTATGAAATTAACAATGATGTTGTGGGCTGGATAACTGTACCTGGAACTGTGATAGATTACCCTATACTCTACGGCGACAACTGGTATTATCATGAAAGGGATTTAAAGGGCAATCATACTTCGAGAGGGAGCATTTACACCTATCGGAACGCTTTGATGCAGAACAATCCGGTAACGGGCCATAACGCGCGCAATTCAAAAACGATGTTTCATGCCCTGCATGATGTTCAGGACAACGCGGAGGACCTGTTGAATTATCCGGACAGGGTATGGGGGATAAGCCTATTTGGGGAGTATGCGGAATGGGAAATATTTTCGTTATATGAAACCAAGGCGGACGAGCCAAAAGAGACTATCAAATATAACACCGACAGCATGGCGCAGTTCACCGAAGAGGACATTCAGGGCTGGATAAACACACAGGTATCAAGGTCGGAGATAGCCATTGACGTAAGGGTGGATGTTCATGACCAATTTGTTACGCTTGTAACCTGCGGGGATAATTACGACTCCTCGGACGCGCAATCACGGCTGTACATATTTTTAAAAAGGGTCAGCTAATAAAACATTTCAGGATAAAACGATAGTTTAGACACCGGAGAATTGAATATGATGAAAAAGCCCTACATATTTATAGGTTCGTCCAGACATGCCAAAGGATATGTAAAAAGCATTATATCAAAACTAGAGGACATCGACGTATGCTGCCCGTGGTATGAGGGCGACTCTCCAGTAGGCTAGGCTATGTTCGAAACGCTTGCAAAAAGACATTTGAATATGATTTGGCGGTATTTGTAGCCACGCCGGACGATGGTCTGGCGTGGGACGGGGGAGAGCTAAATCCCGCTATGCGCGATAACGTATTATTTGAACACGGCCTTTTTTCAGGGACAATCGGAAGAAAGAGAACCTTTCTTATCACACCCTGCGGGCTGCGGCTGCCAACCGATCTGCTCGGAGTAACGGTATTGAGGTATGACATTAATAACTGTCAGGAGTCCTTGGGAGACTGCTGTGTAGTTTTAAAAGAACAGATACTTACCGAGACGCGGCTGTCTAGAATATCAATGCTTCCTTCTACAACCCTGGCCATATCCTACTACAAAAATTTTATCAGCCCGCTCTGCTCAGCCCTGGCTTTCGGAGAAAGGGGGATTTACGTTAGCAATGAAAATATAAATCCGGATGGGTTCAGGTTAACATTATTATCCCTGCAATCTGGAGAGGGACTATACTGCCGCTGTCGTGACGCCGCCCAGAAAAACCGCTGGCAGGGCGTGTGCAGGTAGATAGCGCGCATAGGTGTATTCATTAAACGGCATATTGGAAGGTAAGCGCCTCTTTCTATACGATTTAACAATGAATCTTAGCATATCTTATAAAGCTATACGCCTTTGCCATGGCGTTGATTTCAGCGGGAGAACTTTAAGCTTTTCAAGATGCGAAGAGCGTGAGATATAGAATTTTAAAAAGACGCTTGCGCTTTTGGTAAACGAAAGCTCTTTTATTAGGAACATGATTGAGTTAGTCGATATGTGGAATATTACTAAACCACGGGACATATTATGATCTTATTATGGATAATAACAGCTTAATTTTCCGCAAATCAAACAATAATTATAAATACCGCGATAAATCGCGAAATACTGATTAAATGATCGATATATCCAAATAATACGATATAATCAAATATAATTATAAATAAATGCTGATAATAAGGCTTGTAATGCGAGGGTTTTTTTGATAGAATAACTCGCGTGCCCAAAAAGCACAGCAAAGCGCACCTTGAAAACTGTATAGTGCGAAACGCAAGAAAGAGACAGCGAGCCGGGAGAGAGACCCGGCGAAAGAAGAGTGGAAGGCAGCGAACTTGGGAGAGGGAGCTGCTGGAATAAACAGGAATTGAACATA
>DBFNRV010000009.1:0-9184 GCA_048421225.1 Christensenellales bacterium
TAGATAGACTCCGCATAAATGCGCGCATCTTTTACAATCATACCCCATCAATATATAGATGTCAATCAAACAGCGCCGTCGCTAGCGCCGCAAGCGAATCGACATCTATAGCCTCCGCCCTCGCGGAAGGCGGGATTCCGCATTGGGCGCATGCGACAAGCGCATCCTCCTTTGATATTCCGCCGGATATAAGATTATTCTGAATGGTTTTTCTCCTGTTCGCGAAAACCAGCGCGCATAACCTGCAAAGCTTATCAATATCTTGCCTGTCGTGTACTCTTGTAAGCTTAACTACGGTTGATTCAACTTCCGGCATGGGGTAATAGCTTTCCGGCGATAAATCGATAAGCCTTAACGCCGTATATTGATATTGCGATATAACCGCAAGCGGGCCATAGGTACGGCGGGACGGCTGGGCAAAAAACCGGCCGGCCGCCTCCCTTTGAAGCATTAGGGTCATGGTCTCAATCGGAAGGCCGCTCTTTAACAGCCTCATGCATATGGGAGTCGTGACATAGTATGGAAGATTGGCTACAACGTCAATCGTTTCGCCCTGTAGCATTTCATGAATCAGTCTTAGATCGCACTTTAAAAAATCGGCGAAAAGCATGGTTACATTATTGCATCCCTCCAAGGCAAAGCTTAGGGTTTGTTCAAGTCCCCTGTCTATTTCAACTGATACGACAAAACGCGCCCGCTTGGATAGCATCCGGGTCATCGTACCCATACCCGCCCCGATCTCAAGAACACATTTTCCATCGATACCCGCGCCGTCGATTATGGACTCTAGAGCGCCCCGATCATCGATAAAATTCTGGCCGAGGGCTTTATTCGGCTTCAAGCCAAACCTATTTATTAAATATTTTGTATTGAGCTTATCCATATTTAAGGGTTCCTCGGAACATTTACACTGTTTTTTAGAATATAAATCTTAAAATTACGTTTTCTTCCCCAACGTCTGCATTCGCTTTCAGAATTAAAAAATAAGTCCACAAGGTTTTTCATTCCACTTTCCGCATGGCGAAACCCTCCGGTATCCAGCGCGGTACCGTAGCCGTAACCAGGAACGTATATCTTAGAATAATACGGTATTACCTTTGGGTTAACCGCAATAGTGCCAAGATCGGGCCAGGTCCCCTTTGCCGTCCTCTCCCCCGTGTGCGTATATGCGGTGCATTCCACATACATTACCTCTGCGATCATATCCTCCGTCGGCGGAGCTTTATAGCGCCTCCATTCATACAAATAGCTGGTTTGATACCTAATCCTTGTTCCAACCCGTATCACCTCGTCAACCGCTTCGGCAATCACTGTCTGGTCTACCGTTTCGCGCGATATCTCAACGCCATCCTTAATGGTTATTCTCTGCGTAATCTGTTTTGTCCCGTCCCTTCCCTCCTGTTGTGTTACGCTCTTACCCTCATACATCGAGCTGTCCTTCACAATTATCTCCTGGGCATAGAGCGGCCTGTAAGAGGTATCATATTCGGTCTCGACCGAAGCATAGCTAATCCTTTGTCCAGGCTCAAGATCCGCGTAGGGCTTATACGACAGCTCGTCGTCGGCATCATATAAGATGTTGGCCTTTGATAACGCGTTTCCTACCGTTCCTCCGCTAAGGCTTACCACGGTTACCTTATCCTCGGACGCTACCGCTACGGGAAAAGCCCTTGCAATCTCTATTATCATCCCATCGTCAAGCATTGCGTCCAATGGATATGATACAATATCCTCTGAGTTCAACACTATTTGAGCTTCCCCCAGAAATTCCCCTACGGTTTTTGGCCAGACCAGATATTCTGCTGATTTTCCGTTTGCGGTTAGCAATACCGTCACTCTTCCATCCTCCGTGTTTGACATTCCATACAGCGATATTGTCGATAATATGAGTCCTGCGGCCAGAAGCAGGTCAAGCGCTAAAAAACCAATGCGCTTAAAGTTTACTGAACGGGTTTTATGCGGTGATACAGTTTCGTTATCTTCGGCAGCGCTAGTCGCTATATGGTTCCTTAATGTGGTAGCCAAAGAAAAAAGGCACGTTCTAAATCGTGCCATAACGCCGGCTATTGGCCCTATAGTCCTGTATCTGTCGCGGTCCGCCCCTGTATCCAAGCCGTCAGTCCGTCTCCGAGTATTCATAACTCCCCCGTTTTACTGTTCATCTTATACATGAATTTAAATAAATATTAGCATAAAACTTTCTTGCTGTCAAATCCATCCCCAGTATACATTATCAAGCATTATCAATAAGCGTTTGCCAACGCATCTCCTCTATTATATAATTAGGTTGATTTAAATATATGGAGGCATATTTTGAGAAGAGCGCTGTCGTATATTTTCGTACTGCTTTTTGTGCTTGCAACCGCGTTAGCTGGAGGCTGTTCTAAAAACGCCCCGGCTTCCGCCGGCGAGCTTATTACAGAGTTTCTTGACAAGCTCTGCGCCGGAGAATACAGCGAGTGTTATAAATACCTTGACACCGACTCTTCAAGGAGCCGGGAGGATATGGAGCAGATCATAAGCGCCGTAACCAAATCGGTATGGTCACGCTACAACGTAATCGGCGATAATGGAAAGCGCATTGAATACGATCCTGACAGGGCGTATTTTACCGCGTCTCCCAGTCTGGAGATAACTCCAACAGCGGCCCCCCCATCGGGAGGGATCGATGTAGCTACCACTGGCGTCAACATCCCCGTAGCTAAAAGCGTTCTACTTTCAAACGAACCTTCATCGTCCGAGCCAGGTTCCGCTCCGTCCCCTACCGAGCCTATGGCGCCCACGCCTTCTTCGCCGCCTACCCCAGCGGCCACGGAGGATAAGCCGCTTGAGGATGTGCTTGAAGAAATAGAATCCCTTTTGACTAACCAGCAGTATCTCGAAAATACATTTGAAAATATATCAGAGGAACGTTTCGCGGCGCTTTATGAGTCAACATTCGATATGCTTGATATAAGCTCTATGTCATATTCGATTGAATCGCTAAATGAAGGCCAGTATATGACCACTCTCAGCTATACCCTTACGTATCATTCAGCATTGGCGGGCGATATGACATACGGCTTTAACCTTGCGCTGCGCAACCGCAACAATAGCTGGACCATCCCCTGGTCCCCTTCCCTGGTCTTCCCAAGCATGGATTGGGGCGACAGAATAGTAAAGCACCGGCTTACTTCAGCCAGAGGTGAAATTGTAGCTTCTAAGGGTTTCGTTATGGCTGAAAACGTAGGCGCACACGCAATATTAGCCAATACCTCGGAGATTTCGGAACCAACGGCATTCTCCCAACAGGCCGCATCCCTGCTTGGACTTGACGCAAGCGCCCTTGAAAAGCGAATTCGCGGAGCCGCTCCAGGCTCGTCTATCATGCTGGACAAGCTATATCCTGACGAGCTTACCGACACGCTTAAGGAGCAGCTGTTGCTTATAGACGGAGTAAGCATAGATTCAGATGGTTATGGGGCGCTGCGCAATTATCCTTTCAGCGATACTCTGGCCCATGTTCTGGGATATGTCGGCTATATCGACAAGGACAAGCTGGACCAGTATAACGAGGGGCGCACCGACGAGGATGGATTGTATAACCCCGACTCCATTGTAGGAAGGTCGGGCCTTGAAAGGCTGCATGAATCCGACCTTCGGGGCAGGGACGGTTATATGATCTTCATCAGAAGCTATGATGGGATAAATCAGGGAACGCTCTACAACAAGGACGTTCAGAATGGTTACGACGTAAGAGTCACCTTTGATATGGATTTGCAGCTTCGGCTTGAGGAGGTGCTTGACTTAACGCTCTATGGCGACGACGTGGCCGCCGCCGTAGTCGTTATGAATCCAACAACAGGGGCAATCCAGGCCATGTCCTCATACCCGTCATATGACTTAAATCAGCTAACGCGCGGAAATACCGCTTATTATAAAGAGCTCACCGATGATGCCCAAAAGCCGCTTCTCAACAGGGTAACGCAGGGCTTATATCCTCCTGGGTCTACCTTTAAGGCTTTTACCGCAGCTGCCGCACTGCAATATAATGTTCTAACGCCTGATTATGTATTTACAGGCAAAATAGTAAACGATTATTGGACCCCAACCGAATACGGCACATGGATATGGCCATCCATAAAGCGCGCTGAAATTCACAATAGGGAGCTTCCGTTAAATATGCGAAACGCTATACTGCACTCGGACAATATCTACTTTGCCAACGCCGCCCTGCTGATGGGCGAGGACCGTTTTATTCAGTTTTTAGAAAACATCGGAATGAACGGCAGCGTTCCGTTTGAGCTTGGCTCGTCAAAATCCCAGATAGTAAACGAGAATACCGATATTTCATATAAACTGCTTGCGGACATGGGATACGGCCAGGGCGAGCTGCTGGTTACGCCGCTTCAGCTGGCGGCGATGTTTTCGGCGTTTGCAAACGGCGGGTCCATGGTTGTCCCCCGCATAGTAGAAGGATTTTATAAAACGGAAGGCTCAAGATATAGCGCTGTATCAATACGCGAGTCCGAAACATGGATAGAAAACGCAGTCAGTCAACCCGCCGTTTCCAAACTGCTGCCCATGCTTGAAGACGTTGTTAATTCCAAGTATAACGGCACGGGCCGCCCCCTGCGGGTAAAAAACTGCACAGTAGCGGGCAAGACGGGCACAGCGGAGATCGGCTCGGACAAAAGCCGTGAGATATCATGGTTTGTAGGATTCAGAACAGGGGTGTCCGACGAGGACGCGAGACTTGCCCTTGTCATGATTGAAATACCCAACGAGGATAAATACACCAACCTTAAATTCGGGATTGCGCGTGCTATGCTCGAGATGGAAGCTGCCCCTGATGAAAGTGCCGGCGGATGATGGTTTTGAGCATATCCGCCAAATTTTCGGCTATTGCAATGAATTTCGTTGCCAATAGGGTCTTATAGGTATAAAATAAAGTGTATGATAAATGCGCGGATAATGTGCGCTAACATAAAACGGAGGTACAGCGAATGAACAAAATTGTAACTGCAAAGGAGGCGCTATCCAGAATCAAGGATGGCGATACGCTTCTAGTTGGCGGGTTCCTTCAGGGCGGAAGTCCGGAATATATTCTGGGCGAACTGATTGATCACCCTGCCAGACACCTGACAATAGTCAACAACGATATGGGGCTTGCTGAAAACAACCTTACAAAGATTATGGAAAACGGCAGGGTTGACAAGATAATTTGCACCTATATTGGCCTAAACCCGATGGCGCAGCAGATGTATCATAACGATCAAACTACGGTGGAACTGAACCCACAGGGCACGCTCGTGGAACGCATACGCTGCGCGGGCGCTGGAATTGCGGGATTTTATACGCCCACTGGCGTTGGCACCGTGATAGAGGAGGGCAAGGAAAAGCGCAGCTTTGACGGAGCAGAATATCTTTTTGAAAGAGCGCTTGCGGGGGACGTTGCCATCGTTCACGCCGCTGTTGTCGACGAATCTGGAAATTGCTTTATGAAGGGTTCTTCAAAGAACTTCAACGCCGTCATGCCCGCCGCTGCCAGCTATGTAATTGTTGAGGCCGAAAAGATCGTTCCCGTAGGCGAAATTGACAGCGAACTTGTCACTGTACCCGGTATATTTATAGATGCAATCGTAAGCATTCCCAAGGAGGGCAAATAATATGGCACTTGATAAAAAGAACTTTATTGCAAAGCGCGTTGCTATGGAACTAAACGACGGAGACGTTGTAAACCTGGGTATAGGGCTGCCTACGCTGGTAGCCAACCACATCCCTGACGGCATAAACGTAACGTTCCACGCTGAAAACGGCATAATCGGCGCAGGTCCGGCCGCTGGCGGGGACGAACTTGATTTGGATATATTCAATGCCGGAGGACAATACATAACAGTTGTGAAGGGGGCGAAATTTCTCTCAAGCGACGAGTCCTTTGCAATTATCAGGGGAGGGCATGTGCATATGACCGTTCTTGGAGCGCTTCAAGTGGATCAGAAGGGAAATCTTGCCAACTGGAACGTACCCGGCAAAAAGGTAACCGGTATGGGCGGAGCTATGGATCTGGTAGCCAAGGCGAAGAAGGTAATAGTAGCCATGGAGCATACTGCAAAGGGCAACCATAAGATCCTGTCTGAATGTACCTTCCCACTGACCGGCGCCGGAGTGGTTGACATCATCATTACGGACATGGGCTTTATGGAGGTAACGCCCGAGGGCCTCGTTCTTCGGGAAATCGCGCCCGACGTATCCGTTGAAGAAGTACAAGCCGCCACTGGCGCCAAGCTTATAATACCTGACGATATTAAAGTCATGAATGTAGAATAGAGTTGCGGGAGGAATAGGATAAATGAAGGATATCGTGATAGCGTCGGCATGCAGGACAGCCGTCGGCTCGTTTGGCGGAATGCTTAAGGACGTGCCTGCCGCCGAGCTGGGAAGCATTGTAATAAAAGAAGCTGTCAAACGCGCAGGAATCAATCCGTCGGATATCGACGAAGTAATAATGGGATGCGTGCTTCAGGCCGGCTTGGGACAAAACGTAGCCCGCCAAGCCATGATTAAGGCCGGCCTGCCGGTTGAAACCCCGGCTATGACCATAAATAATGTATGCGGTTCAGGCCTAAAGTCGGTAAATACCGCGGCTGCATTAATACAGGCTGGCGACGCCGACGTGGTTCTGGTAGGGGGAATGGAGAACATGAGCATGGCGCCGTACGCGCTGCCTAAAGCGCGCTTTGGATACCGAATGAGCATGCCCGAGGACATAGTGGTGGACACGATGGTGAAGGACGGCCTTTGGGAGGCGTTTAACAACTATCATATGGGCGTAACGGCCGAAAACCTTGCAAAGCAGTACGGAATAACGCGCGAAATGCAGGATGAGTTTGCCGCAAACAGCCAGCAGAAGTGTGAAGCCGCCCAAAACGAAGGCAGGTTTGACGCGGAGATAGTTCCCGTGCCGGTAAAGGTCAAGCGCGACACCGTTATGTTTGACCGTGACGAGTTCCCGCGCGCCGGCGTAACCAAGGAGGGTTTGGGCAAGCTTAGGCCCGCGTTCATAAAGGATGGAACCGTGACCGCTGGGAACGCCTCTGGAATAAATGACGGAGCCGCTGCATTGATAGTTATGAGCGCTGAGAAGGCGGCGGAATTGGGAGTAAAACCCATTGCAAGGATCATTGCAACGGCGTCGGCCGGCGTAGAGCCGCATATAATGGGAATAGGTCCCATTCACAGCACAAAAAAGGCCCTTAATAAGGCTGACTTGACAGTGGACCAGATTGATCTCATAGAGGCAAACGAAGCTTTTGCCGCCCAATCCATTGCGGTAAGCCAGGATATGGGATGGGATATGGATAAAGTCAACGTAAATGGCGGCGCGCTGGCCCTTGGCCATCCCATTGGCGCGTCTGGAGCCAGAATATTGGTAACCCTGCTTTACAGCTTGAGACGGATGGGCAAAAAAACCGGCCTTGCAACGCTGTGCGTAGGCGGCGGTATGGGAGTAACAACCATTGTAGAGGCCCTATAAGGATCTCTGACCACCCTATAGAATATATCTCACTTTTATATTGATGCGCCGCCCGTCCTTTTAAGGCTGGCGGCGCATCATAGTGTGTTTAAGTATCGATATTTTCGCTCTGCCCCGGCTAAATTTAGAACTAAACACATTGACCTTTTCACAGTCATGTCCAACGCCGTTAATACAAGTTAAATATAGCTGACGCTATCTTTAATCAGTGTGCAGGCTCTTTACTTGGTTGATTTAGACTGGAATCCTCCTCGAAGGCTTATATTTTATAAATGCGTTATTAATTGGCGTGACACCGGTTGCTCCAAACGCCGAATATATAAACCTTTAGCCCCTGTCCGGCTTGACGCTTTATTACTGTGGTGTTACCATAGAAATATAAAATTTCGGCATAATTCACGTGCTAATAGCAAAACATTTAAGGAGGACACAGCCATGTCAAGCGACATGTACAAGGGCTTTTCTACCAAACAGATCCACACAGCGCATGTGGATATACCGGGCATCAACCCCCTCGCCACTCCGATATTTCAAACATCGACCTTTGTGTTTGACAACACAGAACAGGGTGCGCGCCGCTTTAAAGGGGATGAGTCGGGCTACATATATACACGGCTAGGCAATCCCAATGCCAACCAGCTTGGAGAAAAGATCGCCGTTTTGGAAAACGGCCAAGCGGGCATGGTGATGAGCTCCGGTATGGGCGCCATAACCACTGTGATATGGACAGCGTTAAAGGCGGGAGACCATCTTCTTGCCGACGATGCCCTTTATGGATGTACGTTCTCCTATTTTACCCATGGGTTGACCCGTTTCGGCGTGGAAGTAACCCTTGTCGATTTTCAGGATATAGACGCTGTTAAAGCAAACATACGTGATAACACAAAGGTTTTGTATTTTGAAACGCCGACAAACCCCAACCTCAAGCTTATCGATATAGCAGCAATCAGTGACATCGCGCACAAACATAATCCTGATATTAAGGTAATCGTAGACAATACCTTCTGTACTCCGTATCTTCAAAGACCGCTTGATATGGGCGCCGATGTGGTAATTCACAGCGCTACAAAGTATATAAACGGCCATGGCGACGTTATTGCGGGCATGGCTGTCGGCAAGGCCGACTTTATTACAGAATGCACCATGTTTGGCCTTAAAGACATGACCGGCGCCGTAATCGGCCCGTTTGAGGCGTTTTTAATAAACCGTGGGCTCAAAACGCTGGATATCCGTGTTAAGAAGCACTGTGAAAGCGCCTTTGAGGTTGCAAAGCATCTTGAGAACCATCCGATGGTCAAACGAGTATACTATCCTGGCCTTAAATCCCACACTCAGCATGAGCTTGCCATCAAGCAGATGAAAAACGGGTTCGGCGGAATAGTCGCTTTTGAACTGAACGCGACAAAGGATGAGAGCGAGAGGTTTATTAACTCGCTGAAGCTATGTACCCTAGCTGTAAGCCTCGGCGACGCCGAAACGCTTATAGAGCATCCGGCCTCAATGACCCACAGCACCTACACGCCTGAAGCGCTTGAGGCTGCCGGAATATCGGAATCCCTTATCCGGCTTAGCGTAGGGCTTGAAGATGTTGAGGATATAATCGATGATCTTGATATGGGATTAAAGCTCATCACTCATTGATTATTATAAATTGAATAAAACGACCGG
>DBFNRV010000010.1:0-20326 GCA_048421225.1 Christensenellales bacterium
ATGATAAAGTATGTATATAATTAATATGTATAGTGATTAATTTTTAATCTTTCCGAAATTGTCCTTCAACTTTCCGAAATAAATTTTTTAGTAATGCGCATGGGGCGTATCAATAATTAAACTAAAGAGGAGGTAAAAAGAATGAAACGGATACTGACGATTACTATAGCTGCCGTCGTTATACTTGCCGCCATTGCCGCGCCGGCGGGCGCGCTTGCCCACGGGCATGGGGAAGAAGTGGTTCCGAATGCATGTGTGCATGACTGGAGTCTACCATGGTATACTTACACCTCTACTGGCAATGGAGGAGATTATGGATGCACGCACTTCAAGTACAGAACCCAACTGTGTAAAAAGTGCGGTGCGTTAATGAGTGTTTATCTTGGTACTGAAGACAGAGATCACGTTAACAAATATGCGAGAGACGGTGGACACAATGCTGGCACCAGAACGCATACATACTATCAAATCTGTGTTTATTGCCAGTATAGCACGATTTACACCGTACCCTGCGCCGGTCCGCCCTGCACGGTGCCCTCGTCAATGCAATACGAACTAAATTGATTATAGATTCAGGCAATAGATAGTGAACCCGCGCCCCATGCGCGTTCAATGGAGTAAAATGACAACTGGAGGTAGTGCCAAGTGAAAAACAGCATAAAGCAGCTGCTGAGAAGGCCGGGATTTTTGATATCTTTCGTGCTGCTGCTCACGCTTAGCTGCGCGTTTTTTTGCCTAAGCGCGGGGCTCTGGGCGAACGCGCGGCAGAGCATGCGGGAGGCTGAAGGGGTGTTTACCACCATTGCCGTTCTAAACGACGCCGAGTTCAGGCCAATGCGAAGCAATGATCAAAAGCCGAAATACGCGCCGGAGCTTCTTGAACGCGTAAAGGAAAGCGGCGCCGTAAGCCAATATACGCTTATGGCGGACGCAAGGCAAAGCTTGACGGGCTACTCGGAGAACCTGTATGGTGTTATGATTTCCGATAGAAAGAATACAGGAAGCCAAATTAGACCGTCTTTTACCACGCCATATGCGCCATCTGTACTGGTGGTAAAATGCATGGAGGTGGCCAAGAAACCCAAGGGAGATCTTGGTACGCAAAATGATATGGCGTATACCGCTACATTCCTCATAGATCACGGCGCTTCGCCCGCAATCCATCCTGGTTATTCGGATATCCATACCCTCAAGATGGATAGTACATGCTATTTTTCCCTTGGCAACCCGATTTTTCAGGAGGGCAAAACCTATTTGCTTTATACCCCTGACATGGAGATAAGGTCTAAAAAAACAGGATTGTTTACCGAGGTAGAGGCAGGAGATGGCACTGCCTACGCATTGTTCGATTATCTCAACGTGAAAGTTGAAACCGGCGCTTATGGTTTATATGGAGACGACTGGCCGGAAACGGGATATTTTGATTTTGATCTGTATGAATATGACGCTGAAACGGATTCCATACATGGCCAATGGAGGGGGATTGACAGCTTTAACGATGGATATTCCGTAATAGAAATTATGCAGGATGGCGCATTGCCCACCATGCCGTTTGTTGAGCTTACTGAAGGGATGGGGGCCGAGGATGTGCTAAACTCGCAATACGGGGAGATGTGGGAGCGGATAATACGCCGGTGTTTGGTGTCCCATCACTCCTTTCAGATATTCAGGACCAACTCGCTTGACTCCTTGCTTCCCTTCAATCAGCTCAAGGTGTCATTAGTAGCCGGACGCGGCTTTACGCAGGATGAGTATATGTCCGGTGAAAGGGTATGCGTGGTGAGTTCGGAGTTTGCACAGGCAAATGGGCTGGAAGTGGGCGATACGGTTACGACCGAGCTGTTCAACGCGGGATATCAATATAATGCATACTATACAGGTGATACATTCTATCCAGGAAGATATAAATATGGCATGGAGCTTAGTACACCCTATGGGTTTAAGATAGTGGGCATATACTCCAGTCCAGGCTGGGAGCAGGACTATTACAGCTTTACGCCAAACACGGTATTTGTTCCATTTAACTCAATAGACGGGGAATATCCTGGCCCCACGCCGCTATGGGAGGGCGGGGGCATAGAAAATCAGATCGCACCCGAACGTCCCGGGATGTTCTCGCTGAAGCTAAAAAACGGAAGCGTAAAAAGCTTTGAGGCTGGGATGGAGGCGCTTGGGTATGGAGGGATGTACTATTACTTTGATCAGGGCTATTCCGGGGTGGAGGGTACGCTTAACGGCATGAACAGGAACGCGGCGCTGCTGATGGGGATATGCGGCCTGGTATGGGCGGCGGCTACGGCGTTATTTATGGTGCTTTATATCGGGCGGATAAGAAAGGATCTGGGTATTATGGCGTCGCTTGGAGCGGGAAGAAGGCGGATGTTCATCCATACTGCAGCGGCGCTTGCGGTAACGGCGCTGGTATCCGCGGCGCTTGGCGGAGCGGCGGGGTACGCGATATATAACGCAGCGTCGGACGCGGCGTACGAGTACGCGTGGGAGCAGGGCAAAAGCAACCTTATGTTCAGCGATTTGCCTGCTAAAAGCAATCTGGCCGGCGCGCTAATGGGAGAGGGAGGCAGGAGCGAGGATATAAGCGCAATAAACCTTGCCGACACATTTAATATGAAGAAATCGCCAGAGAGCGTATGGTATGCGGCGGCGGGACAGTGTGCGGCAATAATCGGCGCTTCGGCGATAGCGGCGGCGGTCTTATGCAGGAAAAAACCTGTAGAACTTGCTAGCGGCTTTAACCCTGTGGATAAGGGACGAGGGACAGGCGGCGCTAAAGAGGCCGTCAATATGATAAAGGCTAATGAGGCAAGCAAGACGAGCTTCGGGCATGCTGGCGAAAACCGTGCGAATTCTGTTAAAGCAAAGAATAATAGTATAAAATGTGGTGGCATAAGGATGCGATTTGCCCTTAAATACGCCCTAAAGCGTATGAGCCGCAGCAGCTTAGGCTGCCTTGCCCTGCTGTTCGTATCGGCGGCGTTCGCGTTGCTATTGTGCGAGCTTAACTTTTCATTGGCCAACAGAATGGACGGATTGGATGGCTTATATAAGAATATTGAAGTAAAGTGCGTTGTATCCGACCTTACGGGAACTAAGATCGACGGGCTGGAACTATCTACCACTTACATTGATGTATGCACTTCAGAGTACTATACGCTATGGGAGCACGTAAAGGATATAAGTCTTAGACGAAGCCTTCGGTACGCCACCGAAGGATCGGATGAAGTGGAACGGATCAAGTCGGATTACTATTCAACAGAGAAATTTTTGGTTGGGATTACCCGCCCCGGCGCTGAGCCCGCGCTTGCACAGGAGATTGGCGTTAAAATAACCTATTTTGAAGGCTTTGATGAAACCATATTCCTCACTAACAATGATGTTTGCATCGTTCCTGCGGATATGATGGATATTGTAGTTGACGGTAAGCTGAAGATGACCGCGGTTGACCATATTATGAACGACGAGTATGGAACGGCGGATAGGGAATTTACGGTTGCCGGAGCATACACTGGAGGCTCGGGGACGGTTTACTGTCCCTGGGAGACTGTATGCGGGATCATTAGAGGGGTTGGAGGAAATATATATACAGAGAGCCTGAGCTTTACTATTGAAGATAATTACCGTCTGGAAGAATTTAAAAAGAAAGCGGCGCAGTATTTTACCAGCGCCAACTTATCACCAGGAGAGACAATATATAGCTTTGCGCTTACTGTATACGATAGAATTTTAATAGAATCCACAACAGCGGTTCGCGGTGAGATACGGCTGCTGGAAATACTTATACCGGTGCTTTTGGCCCTGTCGGCGGGGATCGGTTTTGTTGCGGGTTTCCTGTATATTAGAAATAGAAAGCAGGAATTTGCGGTAATGCGCAGCCTGGGTACGGGCAAGCGCCAGGTGTTTATGGCATCGTTTTTTGAACAGTTTATTCTGGTAACGGCGGGCACCCTGCTGGGCATGTGCCTTTATATGCTCATAAGGGGGACCTCTGTTGCGCCAAATTATATGAACCTATTAATCTATCTTTTATGCTATCTGCTTGGGGCCGCTATCGCAGTAATCAGGATTACGCGGGTAAACGTTATGGAAATCATGAGGATTAATGAGTAGCGGCAAATCTGGGTATAATTTTATGGAACTTTAGAAGCGGTTTTATTTGAAAGCAAAAGTAGGCCAGATAGTATTTGAGAATATAGAGTATGATTGGGGGACTGTAATCGTATATAAGCCAGGCCTTTGAAGGCTAATAAAATAGATTAAATGCGATCGTCGCCGGAAGGATTAAATTGCATTGTATTGGCATTATGCTATTACCTATTATAACTGCCAATATATTGTTAACCTTTAACTGGCTATACAAATATTCCCGGGCCTTCTTCATGGTGTTTAGAAACCATACAAGGAATATGTTTACTCCCTTGTCACTGTAAATAGAAAATATGTCGTGCATATCACTCTCAGTATACTTTCTTAAAAACAGTCTCTCCGTTTCGATATAATGGAGTGTTATTACTTTTTATCCCCGCTGCTTAAATCCGTTAAAACAAACGCTGCCCATTGAGAACTATCAAAAACTTTGCAAAAATCTTAAACATTCTTTTCTGCCATGAAGCACTATTACCTTTTTTTTACCGGCGGCTTCCTCAAGCATTTCTAAATAATTTTTTCTGTTGTTTTTATTAAAATTCCATATGAACCTTAAGAACTCCATATCCAACCTTTCCGGACAGTTCCCTCCCATATCCGAACGGCTTTTTCCATAGCCCTTAAGTATACGTTTAATAGCCCCTAACAAGCAGACCACGCGGGGATAATCCATGTATATAACCGTATCGCAATATTTAAGCCTTATTGGTATGGTACGATGATAGTTTCCGTCTATCACCCATTTATCCTTCTTCACTTCGCCTAATAAAAGGCGGTCAAATTCCCCCTGTGATACCGGCTGCCAGTTATCCCTCCAATTAAGCACGTCAAGATGAACAAGCGGTAGGTTCAATTTTGAGGCCAGCTTTTTGGAAAGGGTGGTCTTTCCGCAGCCACAGCATCCGATTACCATGATTCTTTGCACGTTACTGACCCCCCGCAAGGTTAATGCTTCCATAATTATATTATTGTAACACTTGGAAAACAAGCGGAGGATGCACTGATAAATGGTATTTAATATTGCTAAAATATCGAAATACTTGTTTAAAACTATTGACTAAAACGTTTGTTCTAGTATATACTAACCGTATTAAGGGGGGAGAGCGATTGGATGTATTCGATAAACTAAAGGTACTTACGGATAGCGCAAAATATGATGTAGCCTGTACGTCAAGCGGCGTGGACCGTAAAAATGGCAAGAGCGGAATGGGTAATGCCGTAGGCTGCGGAATATGCCATACATTTTCGGCCGATGGGCGCTGCGTTTCCCTGCTGAAAGTTCTCCAAACCAATGTATGTATTTACGATTGCGCTTACTGCATAAATAGAAGAAGCAACGATTTGCCGCGCGCGGCGTTTACACCGCGTGAGTTGGCCGACCTTACCATAAATTTTTATAAGCGGAACTATATCGAAGGGCTTTTTTTAAGCTCGGGTGTGATTAAAAGTCCGGATTATACCTGCGAGCAACTCATAAAAACGGTTGAAATACTGAGAAAGGAATATAACTTTTGCGGATATATCCATGCAAAGGCTATTCCAGGAGCGGATGAATACCTGCTCACCCAGCTTGGCATGCTGGTTGACCGCATGAGCGTAAACATCGAACTTCCGAGCCAGAAAAGCCTTGGTTTGCTTGCTCCGGATAAATCCAAGACCTCAATACTGAAGCCTATGGAGTTTATCACAGATAAGCTAAGGGAAAACAAGCGCGATTTGGCGCGGTATCGCCATACTCCTCAATTCGTGCCGGCCGGACAGAGCACACAGATGATTATCGGAGCGACGGCGGATACGGATTTTCAGATTTTGAAGCTTAGCAGCGCCCTTTATAAAAAATATCGGCTAAAACGCGTATTTTTCTCGGCATATATGCCGGTTTCGTCAAATCCCCTGCTTCCGGCCGCCGGCACTCCGCCGCCCTTGCTGAGGGAGCATCGGCTGTATCAGGCGGACTGGCTACTGCGTTTTTATGGATTTGAGGCTGATGAGCTTCTTGACGAGGCTCATCAGAGCTTCAACCCGCTTGTGGACCCTAAGGCTAGTTGGGCGCTCAGCCACATGGAGCGCTTCCCCGTTGAGGTAGGCAAAGCGCAGTACGAAGAGCTGCTGCGTGTGCCTGGAATAGGCGTGACAAGCGCAAAACGCATTCTTGCGGCCAGAAGGGTGGGATCGCTCAGCTATGACGGCCTGAAAAAGCTAGGCGTAGTGCTTAAGAGGGCGCAGTATTTTATTACAGTTAACGGCAAAATCAATGATGGCTTGCGAATTACGCAGGATGCAATTCTTCGCGGCCTCATCTCACAGCAGGGGATGGATTACATGCGTAAACAGATGCAGGGCAGCTATGAGCAGCTAAGTCTTTTTTCACAGTCGCGCATAGGAGGAGGGGAGGTTTACGAATGTTTGAGCGGGGCTTCACAGCATATGAATATGACGGCACGATAGAAGGATTGCTCTGCTGCGTATTTGAAAGCTATGATAAACATGAACTGCCGCTGGATATAACGCCGTGCGGCGAGCGTCAGCTAACGCTTGGGACAACCCGCTTTATCCATACCGATTTAGCAAAGGCGGCCAGGGTAAGAGGATCCATTCCACGCAAAATATCCCACGACGCGTTGATGCTGTTTGAAAACGTGTTTTTGACCTTTATGGAGCAAAAGGAGCTCTACTTGCTGAGGTTCCTTCAATTAGGGTTTGCCATGGGGAAGGCTGTTATGAGCCATCTGACGGATGACACCGTGTCGGCACTCCAGAAGGCCGAGCGGCATTTACTGAATGAAAGTCATAGATATAAGCAATTCATCCGGTTTTCCGTATCAGGCCAAGTTTTGGTAAGCGTTATAAAGCCGCTTAACCAGGTGCTTCCCATCATTGCGCCGCATTTTATAGACAGATACCCTGAGGAGGCCTTTTTGATATACGATGCCGCGCATGGAATGGCGCTGGTTTCCCGTCCGGGCCAGTCGGCGATTGTCCCAGTAGATTCCTTTGTGATGGAGAATCCCGATGAGGAGGAGCGGTTGTATAGGGATTTATGGTGTGAATATGATGACTCGATCGCTATTGAGGGCCGTTATAACCCTAAATGCCGCATGTCGCATATGCCTAAGCGTTATTGGGATGTGATGACCGAGTTTTGCAGAAGTGATAAATCAAAGATAAGCCAATAATATAATGACGGGGCTATTATAGGTATTGCCATTACTTTATATCAATTTTTTACAACCGTAAGTCCTTTAGGCAGGATTGTATAAGTATAATTCATATACCAACAATGCAATACGAAAGGCTTACTATTTGCCCGAAACAAAAATAAGAGAGGGAGCATTCCCCCTCCGGTAGTACTGTCTATTATAACTTATGTATTCATAAGAGAATTGAGAAGCAATTCCGCGTCCATGTTATTAACTATGCCATCATTGTTGCAATCTGCCAAGCAGTAAGCAAATTCCCCAATCTTGAGAACATTTTCAAAGTATATTGCAAGAAAGTCATCGCCGTTAACATCTACATGTTTCATGTACCAATTAATTGAAGATACGAAGCTTCTTTAATATTCTACATATTTGCGTATCTCGTGAAGGGCCATTGACAATCAATATAAAGCCAACTATACTATAATTAATTGAATAAAAATTGTTGCGGTTGCTATTTGCACTAATAAGGGAATTCGGTGCGATGCCGAAACAGCTCACTTTACCGTGATGGCTACGAAACACATGAATGTCACTGGGCATATTTCTTTTGCTTGGGAAGGCGTGGATTAGGCTTGATGCCAAAGTCGGGAGACCTGCCGCGTAAACAATTATCTATGTCTTTCGGTGAGGAAAGAACATACGGGTACACTGCCTTATAGGCCTGCTTTTGTGTATAACAAAAATGGGTTTATAAGACATTATGTGTCTTTTAAACCACATTACTCGTAATGTGGTTTTTAGTGTGTTAAGCTACTTTCAAGGCGCTCCAAACTCATACCTTTCTTTACCTTTGACGATTCGGGTTTATTTCTTTTAAAGGAAGGTGCTTTTTTTGAAAAAAAGATTTGACAAAGCTACAGTTATGGAGTTTATTAGCGATTTACCTTACGTCATTATAGGGGCAATGCTATATTCAGCAGGGGTATATTCTTTTGCAGTAGCTGGTAATTTCGCCCCAGGGGGCATTGCAGGACTTACCATAATAATCAACCATTATTTCAGATTTATTCCGATAGGTTTTTGCTCATTGGTGATAAATATCCCCATTATAATCTTCACGTATAAAACGCTGGGTAAAAAGTTCTTTGCGAAATCGGTCGTTTCTATGGTAATCGTAGCGATAGTGCTTGATTGGCTATTTCCTATGCTACCGACATATAACGGTAACCAGCTGCTTGCGGCGCTTTTTGCAGGTTCTCTTTCGGGCATAGGTTTGTCAATTATATATATGCGAGGTTCGTCGACTGGAGGAACTGATTTCATAATACTCGCTTTGCGAAAGAAGAACCCTCATATTTCTATTGGTAACATTACTATGATAATAGATGGGTGTGTGTTGATACTCAACGGCATAGTATTCGGCAACATCGAAGCTGTGCTTTACGGTGGCATATTGACCTATGTATGTACGATGTTTATAGATAAAATGATGTATAAGTCCGAATCCCGCAAGAAGGTTTCCATAATAACCACAAAGGGCATAGAGCTAGGTAGGGCGATAAGCGATAAAACGGGCCGCGGAGTTACATTAATAAATGCGGTAGGTGCATATTCAGGGGAAAAATGCCAGTTTTTGATATATATTTGTGCGGGTAAACATGTACACTCGGTAAAGGATATTGCAACCTCGGTAGATATGGAGGCCCTGATATTTGTTGATACCGCTGATGAGGTGAGCGGTCGCAAAATCGGATAAAGTGCGCTTAAAATACAGGGGATGCTGCGATGGCTTGAATATACAATTTTAAAGACGTGATGAGTTGAAGCAGCGTTGGAAGATTAGAGCAATAATACATATATCTATATTGCAGTAAGTGCAGTTTACAAGGGACTAGACCGATAAAACGGTCTGACAGGCTTCCCATGACTTATAAATCAAAGGTTTTTCGGCTCCTGACACTGCAATTTTATGGACAATATGAAAGGCCCATGTTATAATGTCTTCAATGACAAATCGTGAGTTGGCGCAGAGACTATTTAAAATAAGAGGAGGTATTTATTATGTTTAGACTTGGCATAATCGAAGAGTGTTTAGAACACAGACAACGAATTCTTGACGAATTTGCGCCATTTTTATTTTCGCAAAAAACGGAAAACATACCTGATGACACGGAACCTCTTTGGCATACAAATGAATATCACGTTCCAGATGATAAAATCGAGAAGCTGTTAACATCATTAAAAACAGAAGTCAAATTAACCTGGTATGTCCATGCTTTTTCAGCGGATAAATTGTTCGTTGTGTTAAAAGATAAAGTATTTTGTATATCTCCGTTTAAAGATAATACCTGGAACGAAATGATAAAATATGGTGTTGAATATGCGCCAGTAGAATTACGTTTTTTAGAAAACATTCCTTTACATATTTAATAATACCAAATGAGCGTAGCCATACAATGCGCCAACTTCCCGTTTATCAGGGAGAGCAACAGTATTTTCATGGCAACGCCGACAGCGCGTATGAAATACTATACTTCGCACCGCAAAGTCGTGTCCCAAAAGGGGCATTACCCCTTTGGAAATTCCAACTCAAGACGGTGCTATGGCTCTCGCCAGAGCCATAGCACCGTCTTGTTGTCAGCAGCCCGTATCAGGTTCAGGTCTGTATATAGTTTCTTGTAAACCGACTCAAAGTATAAAAAAACGCAAAACTCTAAGCCTTGCGGGTAGTATTATGTATAACAAATGAATTATACCGAACACCTCTTTAGCAAAGCTATAGTAAAAAGAGTCCGGATTTGAATTGTTTTGGCAGGGGCAGAAGGACTCGAACCCTCAAGAACGGTTTTGGAGACCGCTATGTTACCATTACATCATGCCCCTAGACATAAACGCTTACATATTATAACATCATATTATGCGCATGTCAATTCAAGGGTTAAAGAAAATTTGGTAATTTTTATATATGCTTTTGTGTTCAGGTTTAAAGTTCACATTATGTTCAAACTATTTCGGGGCATGATATGTTATAGTGACAATGAGCTATGCTCTATATTTGATAAGGAGTGATAAGCATGAAAAAAGCTTTAGCGGCCATTATGGCGCTTATATTTAGCCTTTGCGTTGCTATACCGGCCTTTGCCGCGGAAGCGGGAGAGCAGAGAATAACAATGGGGGCCAATCTCAGCGATAAACAGCGCACCGAGATTTATAATACGTTTGGCGTCGAGGAAGGCTCGGTTAAAGAGTTAAAGGTAACAAACGCTGAAGAGAGGGAGTATCTTGAGGGCGTTGCGCCTGAAAAATATCTTGGCAATGTAGCCCTTTCATGCGTCTATATAACCGTGCTTGAAGAGGGCAAGGGATTAGAAATTGAAACGAACAACATCAACTGGGTTACAAGGGAGATGTATGAAAACGCTCTCATAACCGCCGGAGTGACAAATGCGCACGTAATTGTCTCAGCGCCCTATCCGCTTTCGGGTACTGCTGCTCTGACAGGCATTTACAAGGCATATGAGGACATTGGCGGGGAAAAACTTGATGAGGATGATAAGACGGCTGCTATCAAGGAGCTTATTACAACTGCTGAGTTGGCCGATTTTATAGGCAGCGAGGAAGCCACCCGCCTTATAAACGAACTAAAGAAGATACTTGACAACATAAAGGACATGTCAGACGATGAGGTCCGTGCTGAAATTCGCAGGATAGCTGACGAATGCAAGGTAGAGCTTACCGACGATCAGGTTGAACAGCTGCTGCAGCTATGCCGTACCTTCCAAAACCTGGATGTAGACAATCTGCAGAGCCGGCTTCTCGGATGGCTGGACACCATAGATAAGGCGTCTAGCGTGTCGGATTGGTTTGCCGGAGTGTGGAACACAGTGCTGGAGTTTTTCACAAACGTTGGAGATTTCTTTAAAGGGCTGTTTACAGGCGGAAAATAATATTAATGTGTTCTAAAGGGGCAGGCTGTACAGCCTGCCCTTTTATTTAGCCGCCTACCATTCACATTCCTGTATATCGGATATAAGGCCGTCCTGAAACTCGAATTCGAGCAGGTTAACGCATTCCAAGTGCCCCTCTTCTTGACGCATCAGGCCGAGAATGGTTCTGCCAATCTCAACTACCGGAGACTGCCTGACAATATAGGCGCCTACAAAGTCCTTAATCTGGTCAGATGTCAGAGACGATCTGAGATCCTCTGCGAGATAGCTAAACGCCTCCTCCATGAAATCCTGCTGCACGGCCTCGCAGAAGGCTATGGCGGTCCCCCGCCTGTCGGCCGGCCGCACATATTCATGGGAAAAGAAGCCGCGCTCAGTCGGCAATTCAATAAATTGGTCTCTATTGAATTCGTATCGAGTTCTGGTTTCATGTCCGACAGCGGTATTGAGACTGTTTATAACCTGAGGGCGCGAATCCTCAATGAGCGCCTTATCGCCCGATATATCGAGGATTGGCGTTGTGCCCTGGTTTAGCACCAAAAGCCGCTCCCTGTCGTTAAGCGCTGCGTGTATTGTTACAAGCCTTGTATTTCCTACATCCAAAAACGAGATACTGCCGCCGCGGCCATCGCCCAGGGCGAAGCCGCACCGTACTATATCGCCCTCCTCAAGCATAAGCCGAAGGCCGTTTTCGTAGTACAACGTCATAACATATGCGTCGCGTGCACCACGCCACGGCAATATAACCCTTTCAATCGTATATGGAAGGGCTGGCACCGCGGCGGGGAGGCTTCCAAGACTGAGCTCAATCTCATATACATCATCATGCCACTTGCATACGCGGATGTCTCCAGGCATCGGCTGTACCATAAGTCCGTCTTCAAAGCTGATCTTGCGCATTATGGGATATCTGCGGTTTCCACCGTCATCCGACAGGGGAAGAGCAAGTATATAGCAGTTACCCGTATCAGATACGGGAATAGCTAGATGTCCCCCTTTTACGCATTCCCCTATACGCTGGCCGTTAACCTCAATCATAGCGTTAACGTCAGTTTGTATTACAATAAGAGGTATGGGCGTCATTATCAAATCCTCCATTCTGCCTAAAATGTATATGCCGTTTCGAGCCTAAAAAGGACGGATGGAGACAATATAACTAATAAAATACACTTTTAAATTTAACTCACATTGACCAGAGTAGCCTTTTAATGTAAACTATACATGAAAAATACCACCTGAACGGAGGTTAACATGAAAAGATACGAAAACTCTGTAGGCGTCTTTGTTCCCGAGCTGCTTATGCCCAACAAGGACGTCGATCTTGCGAAGTGGGCTGTCGTGGCATGCGATCAATATACTTCCCAGCCCGAATATTGGGAGGAAACCGAGCGTATAGTAGGCGACGCTCCTTCAACCCTCAGGCTTATGCTCCCAGAAATGTATCTGGACAAGCCGGGTGAGGCTGACCGTATTGCCATGATAAACGCCCGCATGGACGAGTATGTGAAAAACGGCGTTTTGGAAAACATGGGCCGGGGGTTCATGCTTTTAAGGCGAACCGTTGCGGGAAACAGGCGTTCCGGTCTGGTGATGGCGCTTGACCTCGAATGCTATGATTACAAAAAGGGCGCGACAACCCTTATAAGGGCCACTGAGGGGACGATTGTTGAACGGATTCCGCCCAGGCTGCGTATTAGGGAAAACGCTCCGCTTGAGATGCCCCATATAATAGTGCTAATCGACGATCCCGAAAAGACGGTGATTGAGCCGCTGATTGATAGAGCGGACGAACTGAAAAAAGCCTACGATTTTGAATTGATGCAGGGCGGAGGCCATATTGAGGGATGGTTTATAAACGATGAGGCCGCTATTTGCAAAATAATTGGCGCTATGGAAGCGCTGGCGGATCCCGAAAAATTCAGGGAAGCTTACGGTGCGGACAAGCCGTCCATGTTATTTGCCATGGGCGACGGCAACCATTCGTTTGCCACCGCTAAGGCAGGCTGGGAAAAGGTGAAGTCCGGCCTTACACCCGAAGAGATTGAAACGCATCCCGCACGGTATGCGCTTGTTGAGATTGAGAACGTACACGACGATGGAATAGTATTTGAACCGATTCACAGGGTCATATTTAACATTAACATGAACGTTGATGATGCCGTTAAATGGTTGATGGACAGGATGGCAAGGGACAATGGCAGCTGTGAAAAGCACTGGTGCAAGTCTAAAGAGGAGCGCGACAACTTAATGGAGAAAGAGACGGGCGAGGGCGGGCATCTGCTTCCGTTCTGCGCTGAAGGCGGCTATGGCTTCTTCCGCGTGAAATGTCCCTCAGCTCAACTTGAAGTGGGAACCCTTCAAAACGCGCTTGACGATATGATAAAGGAGAAGGGAATAACCATAGACTATATACATGGAGAGGACGTAGTGTATGATCTGGGAATGCGGCCCGGCAACATGGGCTTTACACTGCCGCCTATGCATAAGAGCGCGCTATTTAGGACCGTTGTATTTGACGGCGCCCTTCCAAGAAAGACGTTTTCAATGGGAGAAGCGAATGAAAAGCGCTATTATCTTGAATGCAAGCGCATAAAATAGCGTTAGCGTATAATTAAGTTTGATAACTAGAGGATTGCTGAGCGGCAGTCCTCCTTTCGTATTAGCAATAATCATTATATCGAAACAATTCCACCGGTTTTGGCCGGCTCGGCCGTTTGGGCCAGTACATGAAACCTGAAGTAGTTGTATTGAGTATTCATCGGCCTATAAACGCCTCTTCGCTTATTGCTTACATAACGCCGCTTTTATGCCATATTTGCTACATAAAGTTGTAAAAGTGTATTGATTTAAAACTGTTTTCTGCTATAATTTAGAAGTTGTGCGCAAAGAGGGGAGGGAATGTGCTTATACTTCATCGGGTTTGAGATATATAGCGCAGATCGGCGCTGTTTCTCTAAAGTCTCTTGTTGTGGACCAAAGACAGGTCCTGAAATTTATAGGTATGCATGAGTGCATAAAGATGTGGGAAATACCCACCGTACTTGTAAAACAACATGAGAGTAGTAAAAGTACATATGGGCGGGGGTTCTACCCAGTTCGGCTACTATATAGACTCAAATTGTACCGATCGTTGGATAAATAAAATGAGAGTCAGTATCTGATTCGATAATAAATAATACAAAAAGCGGGTTTGTTAAATTACAAGTACAATTAATTTTAAGAAAGCGGGGATTTTAAATAATGAAAGCGTTCAAGAATTTAATTGTATTTTTACTCGTTTCACTTTTTCTCATTATGTCGGCCGGATGCAATGGCGGCGAAACTTCTGGCAAGGGTTCAGAAACGCATGGGAATTATACCGACGAAATGAAGATACCCTATTCGGTTGACCTCTCAAAAGAGGATGGCGCGGACCATGTGGAGCGTGAGGGCGACCACAAGGATTCACCTTACTTTTCGCGCCTGGATTTTTACAACATGAAGTCCACGGACACGCTTACAATAATTCCTAAGTTTAAAACAATGCAGCAGACCAGCGAATGGTCGTGCGGGGTTGTGGCGGCTCTCATGGTGATGCAGCACTATGGCAAGCTGGGAGATGAAACGGAGGAGTCATTGGCGTCGTACCGGTCCAACGGCCTAGCGGCTGAGGGAACTTCGCTTAGGCAGGCTCTTGACATATTTGATAAGGCTGGCGGATTTAATACCTATAGCACCTTTGACTGCGCTGACAATGTCTACGATGTGTTTACGCTTGATTATATAATCAGCTCATTAAAGGAAAACAAGCCCATAATGGTCGCTTGGAACGATTGGGGCGGGCACTGGCAGGTCATCATTGGATATGATACGATGGGAACCGAAACGACTCAGGACGACGTTATAATAGTGGCGGATCCTTATGATACTACAGACCACAACCAGGATGGTTATGGAGTGTACGGCGCGGAGAGATTCCTTTATAATTTTACTATGTATGATTTCTTTGAGGAAGAAGAACTCAACGATATGCTCTTTATCGTAGCGACGCCCGAATAACAAATAGTTTTAGCACAGTCCAAGATAATTGCGCATGAAGGCAAAGCGGCGTAATGTATATTGCGCCGTCTTTATATTATTATCAAAACATCATAGAACCTAGTTGCAAAAATAATGACTGTAAAACATTTTACCAAAAGTTTTCCTTAAAGTAATGAATCTGGATTGATTATTGGGGCATGTCGATATATAATTACTTGTTAGTCAAATAAAATGGCTTAAACTCAAGACAAGCATGGAGGTAGCTTTAATGGTAAAAAAGTATGTTTACCTATTTAATGAAGGAAACGCCGGCATGCGCAACCTTCTGGGAGGAAAAGGCGCTAACTTGGCGGAGATGACGTCTCTGGGTCTGCCGGTTCCATACGGATTCACCGTAACCACGGAAGCCTGCATAAAGTATTACGAAGATGGCGAGACTGTTGCTCCTGAAATAATTGATCAGATATTTGATGCGCTTGAAAAGACGGAAGCAGCCGCGGGTAAGCGCTTTGGCGACGCCGAAAACCCGTTTTTGGTATCAGTCCGTTCAGGGGCCAGGGCATCCATGCCGGGCATGATGGATACTATACTTAATCTTGGACTTAACGACGAGACGATTGTAGGATTGGCAAGATTAACCGGAAACGAGCGGTTTGCGTTTGACAGCTATCGCAGATTTATCCAAATGTTTTCCGATGTTGTTATGGGCATTGAAAAGAAAAAATTTGATGATATCCTGGACAGTCAAAAACATAAGAACAACTGCATACTTGACACGGATCTTACCGCGGACAACTTGAAGGAAATAGTATCGCTTTATAAAGCACTGTATCTGAAGGAAAAGGGAGAGGAGTTCCCACAGGATCCCAAGTCGCAGCTTTTGGAGGCTGTTAAAGCCGTATTCAGAAGCTGGAATAACCCACGTGCAATTACATATCGCCGGCTGAACGATATCCCGTCGTCGTGGGGTACAGCGGTAAACGTGCAGACCATGGTATTTGGCAACATGGGCAACGATTGCGGAACAGGCGTAGCGTTTACCCGCAACCCGTCCACAGGCGAGAAGAAGCTATACGGCGAATACCTGATGAATGCACAAGGCGAAGATGTAGTTGCCGGAATCCGCACTCCGGCCCATATAGATGAACTGGCAAACGCAATGCCTGAGGTCTATAATCGGTTCGTTGAGATAGCAAACATCCTTGAAAAGCATTACCGAGACATGCAGGACCTGGAGTTTACAATAGAGCGCGGCAAACTGTTCATGCTGCAGACGAGGAACGGAAAGCGCACTGCGGCCGCCGCGCTGCAGATAGCCGTTGACCTTGTAAACGAGGGTATGTTGACAAAAGAAGAGGCGCTTCTCAAAATAGAACCTAAAAACCTTGACTCGCTCCTCCATCCGACCTTCGACCTTGAAGCACTGAAAAACGCTAAAGCAATAGCAAAGGGCTTGCCCGCATCTCCAGGCGCTGCCTGTGGGCGTATCTACTTTACCGCTGAAGAGGCGACTGAGGCGGGAAACAAGGGCGAGCAGGTAATACTTGTAAGGCTCGAAACCAGTCCTGAGGACATAGAGGGCATGAACATAGCCCAGGGAATACTAACAGCACGCGGAGGGATGACATCCCATGCCGCGGTAGTTGCGCGCGGAATGGGTACATGCTGCGTTGCGGGCTGCTCTGAGATAGCGATAAATGAAGAAGCAAAGACGGTTACAGGGGCTGACGGCACTGTGCTTAAGGAGGGCGACTGGATTTCGCTGGATGGCTCAACGGGAAACGTATACGGTGAAAAAATCCCCACCATTGCTGCCGAACTTTCAGGCAATTTCGGAACAATTATGGAATGGGCAGATTCAGTTCGCAGGCTTAAGGTGCGTACCAATGCCGATAATCCAAAGGATTCCGCTGTTGCGGTACAGTTTGGCGCTGAGGGTATCGGGCTTTGCCGCACTGAGCACATGTTCTTTGAAGAGCATAGGATTCCTGCTGTGCGCGAAATGATAGTAGCCTCGGACGTTGAGTCGCGTAAACGCGCGCTTGATAAGCTGTTGCCAATGCAGAGGGGCGACTTTAAGGGCATATACCTTGCAATGGGGGAACGTCCCGTTACAATCAGGCTGCTCGACCCTCCGCTCCACGAGTTCCTGCCCCAGAAGGAGGAGGATATACGCGCCCTGGCGTCCGAGATGGGACTAACATTCGAGCAGCTTACAGCTACGGTGGAGAACCTTCACGAGTTTAACCCGATGATGGGGCATCGCGGATGCAGGCTTGCCATCACGTATCCAGAGATCGCCGAAATGCAGGCGCGTGCGATAATTGAGGCCGCTATTGAGGTTAATCAGGAGGCTGGGCTCAATGTTGTGCCGGAGATAATGGTCCCACTGGTAGGCGACGCTAAAGAGCTTAAATACGTAAAAGGATACATCGACGCAACCGCTAAGAAGGTAATGCAGGAGCGTGGCGTAGAGATCCCATATATGGTCGGCACGATGATTGAGATTCCGCGTGCCGCTCTTACAGCAGACGAGGTAGCCACGTATGCGGAATTCTTCTCCTTTGGCACAAACGACCTCTCGCAAATGACGTTTGGATTTAGCCGCGATGACGCGGGCAAGTTCCTGAACGACTATTACAGCAAAAAGATCTTTGAAAGCGATCCATTCGCACGCCTTGACCAGGACGGCGTTGGAAAGCTTATGAAGATAGCTGTAGAACTCGGAAGAAAAACGAGGCCAAACATCAAGCTGGGTATTTGCGGAGAGCACGGCGGCGATCCGTCAAGCGTTGAATTCTGCCATAACCTTGGCCTTGATTATGTAAGCTGTTCGCCATTCCGCGTACCGATTGCAAGGCTTGCGGCTGCACAGGCCGCTATTAAACAAAGGTAGGCTATCGTCCCGCTCGCGGAAAACTGAATAGACTTATCATATGTACGGTGAGAATGCTCGTCATTCTCACCGTATTCTTTTATTTCGTCAGAAACAAGGTTCCGGGGCACCCGCTCGCCATTTTCAATGGCGTCAGCGGGTCGGGTTCTTATCTCAACTGTGGCTTTTCCCTTTCGTCCCTCGACATAGCCGATAATTGCCTGTTTTCGTCCCTGCGTAAAGTTCAAATCCCAACGGTAATGTCCGTTATCAATCGGCGTAATGCGGGAAACAAACTTTTCAATAATGCTTTCGCCGATTTTAGGGCCTGAAAAATCAATGATCTCACCCAGTGCTTTTTCAATGGCGCTCATATCGAGAGATTCAGCCGCCTCGTCAGAAACAGCGTTTAATCTGTCGAGTTCTTCATTTTGGATTGCGATTTCTGTTTCTGCTTTTTGCCGCAAACTGCCGAATTGCTCTTTGGAGATTTCACCGTCCGCACGCATAGCAATTAAATTGTTCATTCTCGCTGTGGCACGAGCGATTTTGCCCTCAATGGCGTATAAGTTGCCTTGCTTTTGCTTGCGTCTGATTGATAGCACTCGTGAAGCAGTTTGTAGGCTTCTAATACAGCTTCTTTTCTGTCCGTCCAAATGCTTTCAAAAATCTTTTCCGCCATTAGGTCGAGTTTCCAATCGCCGATCATACGAATATCGCAGTAACCGTCTGTGTCAAGGCCGTTTTTCTCCGAAATGATTTGCCGCCGTTGTTTACTTGGTTATAGCACTGATAGCCGTACACGGTATCGCCCCGCTGGTTCGTTCTCCATTTGTTCTTTCGGAAAGTAGAGCCGCAGGCACAACGGAGTTTTCGCAGCCATACATCTTGTGAAGCCTTTTTCCCGTAGGTGCGCTCACCCTTATTAACAATCATTTTTGTTGTTCGGCTCTTGCGGATTTCTTCACAACGCTTGAAAACTTCCTCGGAAACAATCGGCTCAAAATCGCCTTTCACATAAAGATAGGTGCTTTCATCAAGGTTCTTGATACGCTTCTGTTCCAAATAGTTATTGCTGTACGACTTCAAATAGCATTTGTAGCCCATATAGGTTGCATTTCGTAATATGCGGCTGATTTTTGAAACGCTCCAACTGACATTCCCGTGGCCGTCCTTTCTTTGGCGTCTGCAAAGTTCCTTACAGATTTTCGTTTCTCCAAGACCCTCTAAATAAAGGTCAAAAATCATTCGCGCCGTTTCGGCTTGGTCTGGATTGATAACGTATGTGTTTTCGCTTGGATTCCACTTACCGTCTTCGCCTATATTCCGTTTTAAGTCGTAGCCGATAATATTGCCGCACCCGTACAATGTACCGTTTTGTCGGCTGATTTGCTGCCCGGCTCTTACCCGCTCAGAAACCTTACGGCTTTCTTCTTGGGCGAGAGTAGCCATAATCGTCAAACGGAGTTCTCCGTCGCCGTCCATCGTCCAAATGTTATCCTCAACAAAGTAAACCTCCACGCCGTAGTTTTTAAGTTCCCGTGTCATAACAAGGGTATCGACAGTGTTCCGAGCAAAACGGCAAACCTCACGGGTGACAATCAAATCGAATTCTCCCTGCTTTGCGTCCGCAATCATCTGCATAAAGGCGGGGCGCTTTTTTGCCTGTGTGCCTGTTATGCCCTCGTCAGACCGATAAATTTAAGGGAACAAAAAAATAACTAACGAACAACGAAAGTCAAGCGGAAGAATATAACAACTGTCCAATAAACAAAAACATGTCAGAATATCCATGACATGTTTTTGTTATATAGAAGAAGGAAACAGACTTAAGAAAGAAAATATCTATTAAGAACAACCCTGCTATGATTATAAAAGTCGCTAATCACAAGGTCAATACTACTAACCATCTGGTTGCCTAGAAACAAGATTTTATCCTTTGTTATCAGTCTTTGAGAAATTAACACTTTTACATTGACCCCTATTATAAGCGGGATATTTGGTTTTACTTCATCCGTAAAATCAATTTCATGATTGCGTAGAGCCGGTAAAAGGATAGTACACTTAATATTTTGCAGGTCGAAACTATGTCCATTAACATATGCCATAGTACCCATTTTATTTATTGAAATTCCTCGAAACTCTATGTTCAATTTATTTACACTTTCAAAACATGTGGA
>DBFNRV010000011.1:0-12760 GCA_048421225.1 Christensenellales bacterium
TCCGACAGTCCGCTCGGATGGCTCCCGCTCGTGTCCGTTACTATCCCGTCGCTTGACCCGATATTCCCGCTCTCCTCAAAGTCCTGGCTCCCTTGCGTGAAGTCCCCGTTTTCCAGCATGTTGTACCGGTTCGGCGTTTCCCCCTTCTCCAGCATCACAGAGTCCGCGTATACCGTTCCAGCCGTACCCTCCGGCACCGTTATACTTATCGTAGCACCGCTTGATATCGGCGAAAACGTTACCGACCCGCGGTACCAGTCCTCGCCTGCCGTTCCGCTTACATCTATCGGGTCCGATTCCCCCAGCAGCGTCGCCCCCGACGCTACCTCAATCTTGCCCGTCAAACTCGGATTGTTTCCGTTGCAGTACACAAGCACCGCTGACAGCCCCACGCCTATAGCGCCTATCCGCCACGGCATCTCTGTTCCCGCCGTTACTCCGCGTCAAACAGGCCGACAAAAACCCCCTCAAACCATTGCGTTTCAGGGGGATTCAGGCCGTCGACAAAGCCCATGATTCAGCCGAAGCATGGGCTTTGTCGCGCAAGGTGAAAGCGAAGCGGAAGGAAACGAAGCGGACTCCACAGCAGAGAGGCCATCTTCTTGTGGTAATGATTATTATTCTTTATGTGCATTTTCATAGGCTTGCCGGATATCTTCTGGCAGGTGGTTGGGAATTAGCCCTTGTACTCTGTCCTCGCTGCCGTCCTGCATGGCCTGCTCATAATACCAGCACTTGAATTTCAGCATATCCAGCACTTTGTTCATGTGGGCAATCTCTGCTTCCAGCGTTTCTCTTTGCTTCACAAACAGCTCCTTGCGCTGGGGATAGGTAGATGCTCCTTCCACGCACCAATCCATAAACTGTTTGATGTCCTTGATTTCAAGCCCAGACTTTTTCAGACATTCGATCACTCTCAGGGCTTCTATTTCCGTTTCGCTGAACTTTCGAATGCCGGACACTCGCTCAATTTCCGGAAATAATCCTTGTTTATCGTAATATCGAAGTGTAGAAATAGGTAATCCGAACATCTCGGACACTTGACCGATAGTGTACATAATTTGTTTACCTCTTTTTTGAAAAAACTTTCGCAAACCCCTTGACCTGAACTCAGGTTTATATTTTATAATTAGTATAGCATAAGTTGAATAACAATTCAAGATGCAGAAAAGGAGATTTTTTATGAGCGAAAAAGTTTTGATCATTTCTTCCAGTCCTCGTAAGGGCGGAAATTCCGAAATGCTGGTTGCATCCTTTGCGAAAGGTGCTGAGGAAGCCGGTCACAATGTTGAAACCGTCTATCTGCGTGAAAAGAACTACGGGTTTTGCAAGGGTTGCATGGCTTGTCTCAAGGTTGGTCATTGCGTGATCAATGATGATGCGGTGAAGATCGTAGCAAAGATGCACGATGCCGATGTAATTGTCTTTGCAACGCCTGTTTATTATTACAGCGTGAGCGGACAGCTCAAGACCATGCTGGATCGTGCCAACTCCCTCTTTGGCTCTGACTACGCTTTCACCAAGATCTATCTTCTCGCAACGGCGGCAGAAAATGCCCCTTATGTTGTAGAGGGTGCTGAAAAAGCTGTCCAAGGCTGGATTGATTGTTATGAAAGATGTGCGCTTATAGGTACAATCTTCGCTGGCGGTGTAAACAGCGTTGGAGATATTGCAGGACATCCTGCCCTGGGCAAAGCATATCAGGTGGGCAAGGAGATTTAAGCATGAATATTCTGATTTTTAATGGCAGCCCCCGCCCCGATGGAAATACAGCAGCCATGATCAATGCCTATGCCAAAGGCGCAGCCGAAGCTGGACATAGTGTTAATGTAGTAGATGTATGCCGAAAGAAGATTGGCGGCTGTCTTGCTTGCGAATACTGCCATACCAAAGGCAACGGTAAATGTATTCAGCAGGACGATATGCAGGAAGTTTATCCTCTGCTGGAAGAAGCAGAGATGATTGTACTGGCTTCGCCCATCTACTACCATAGCTTTTCCGGTCAGCTCCAGTGCGTCATTAACCGTATCTACGCTCTGGATAAGCCGAAAAAGCTGAGAAAAGCAGCTCTGCTCATGTCCTCCGGTAGTGATCTGGTTTACAGCGGTGCAATTTTTGAATACCAAAACTCCTTCCTGCAATACTTAAATCTTCAAGACTGCGGTATGTTTGCAGCTTATGGGGATAACAACAAATCTGAAGAACTACTGAACCGGCTGAGAAATGCCGGTAGAAAACTTAAAGACTGAACCGAGGTTTTAGCATGGAACATTTGAATATGACAGGTGAATGGGATAAGGTATTTCCCAAAAGTGATAAGGTAAACCACAGCAAAGTTACCTTCCATAACCGTTATGGCATTACCCTTGCGGCAGATATGTATGTACCTCAAAACGCTGCCGGAAAACTGCCTGCCATCGCTGTAAGCGGTCCCTTCGGCGCTGTCAAGGAGCAGTCCTCCGGTCTGTATGCCCAGACTATGGCTGAGTATGGCTTTTTGACCATCGCTTTTGACCCGTCCTTTACCGGCGAGAGCGGCGGTATGCCCCGCTATGTGGCATCCCCGGACATCAATACCGAAGATTTTTGTGCTGCGGTGGACTTCCTGTCCGTTCAGGAAAATGTTGATCCTGATCGCATCGGTATCATCGGCATCTGCGGATGGGGCGGCATGGCGATCAATGCTGCTGCACTTGACACACGCATCAAAGCGTCAGTCGCTTCTACTATGTACGATATGACCCGTGTAAATGCCAATGGATATTTTGACAGCGAGAACACCGAAGAAGCTCGCTATGAAAAGAAGAAGGTAATGAACGCACAACGCACCCGTGACTACAGGAACGGCACTTATGCACTTGCAGGCGGTGTAATTGACCCTCTGCCGGAGGAAGCCCCTCAATTTGTAAAGGACTATTATGCCTATTACAAGACAAAGCGTGGCTATCATCCCCGTTCACTGAACTCCAACACCGGCTGGAATGTCACATCTTCTCTGTCCTTTATGAATATGCCGATTTTGCAGTACAGCCACGAAATTCACTCTGCCGTTCTGCTGGTGCATGGAGAGAATGCGCATTCCTGCTATTTCAGCAAGGACGCATTTAAGAAACTGACCGGTGACAACAAGGAGCTGCTGATCATCCCGGGGGCAAACCATGTTGATCTCTACGATCAGATGGATGTCATTCCCTTTGAAAAGCTGAAAGGTTTCTTTGAAGGTTATCTCAAATGAAGAAGCAGCTTTTCATCTGCCTGATTTTGATCTTGGCGGTCATGCTTGCCGCTTGCTCACAGCAAGCACCTACCCCGGATAACAGTGCTGCACCATCTCATGGCATGGAGAGCATTGTTGACGATACAGCCAATGTGGAACAGACGCACTCAAAAGAAAACCAGTCCCCTGCGACGGGTGAAGATATTCCATTGCAAGAGCCGGAAACAAGTATTACAGGCACAACCGACACAAACCAATCCAGCTCACCGGAGACAGAGAAGCCTGTTTCCGATGAAAGCACACCGTCTCAAGAAACCGAAGGTGTCACCGAGGGAACAAGCAATATGGAACAATCGCAATTACCTGATGAAAACGAATATATCCCGGAGGATAATGATGTACAAGAGAAAAAATTGGTGCTGAGTGTAAACGGAAGGACGCTGGATGTAAATTGGGAGAACAATGACACCGTAACTGAGCTGATTTCCTATGCTCAATATGAGACTATCGTAGTCCATACAACGCTCTATGGCGGCTTTGAGCAGGTTGGCAGTCTGCCGCAAGGCTTTTCAAGGAACGATGAGCAAACGACCACCGATCCGGGCGATCTTGTGCTGTATTCCGGCAATCAGCTCGTATTGTTCTTTGGTTCAAATTCTTGGAGCTATACGATGCTCGGTCATATCGAAGGGCTTTCCGCAAGTGAACTGTCAGAATTGCTAAGCGGAAGCACGGCAGTCATTGAAATAAAATTGATTTAGGCTTTACACATATCAGCCGATTTTTCGAAGGGTTTGGGACTTTCCAAAAACGCCAAAATGGGCGTTCCGGCAGCAGGGTCGGGACGCTCATTTTGGCAATGTGTACATACACTTGCTGAGCTTGCTAACCGCTCAGATCGTAGTCTTATCAGTAACTTTTCTGTGAACACGAACATTTATTTCGCTGTGTCTATCGACTCGAACATATGTGTCTGTTATAATATTATCACCAAGGGAGAATTGTATCTTTCACCCTTGAAAAATCGAATATGTTTGCTGTGCTGTGGAGCCGCTGACGAAGTGATGTCTTCCTAATGCCGCATGAACAAAAGCCCTGTGTGGAAGTTCTGTTTTATTGGTATAGGAAGATTTTTACCGTCATGCAGCTTTTTTGTTTATCCTCCGTCCCTCTGCACCGGCAGGAGGGAGTTGTCTATGAACATAATCGGAGTCTGCCAATTCATTTGGCAAAGGACGGCATCGCCGCCTTGATTACCATACAGCGCTGTCAGGCGGCACTGTCAAGGACGCAAAGCGAGGCGAAGCCGATTCCTTAACTGTGACGGATGACTGTGCTACCTGGAGCAACATAACATGGAAGTACAATATGCAGAACAACAGATCAGACAATCACGCAGCTAACGCTAAAGAAAACAGTAAACAGAAATTCCGGTCGCCTGACCAGCTCAATCTGATTATGGAAGATGGAACGATCTACCATGTACGCAGCTTCTTTGCTGAGGACTCCCATATGGGAGATGTCCTCGATGCTTTGACGATGGAGAAAATTGACCGGGCAGTGTGAATCCCGGCACATTGTCGGTAAAAAATTCACATTTAAGCGCTATAATAATATTAAGATTTCTAATTGTTATATGAACTGCATTTCGGGAGGTTAAAGAAAGAATATGCAGGAAACTGTCAATTACAATGTGGGAATATACGCAAGACTAAGCCGGGACAATGAGCGAAGCGGTGAGCGTGTGTCCATCGAAAATCAGAAAGAATTGCTCACTCGTTATGTTCGGAAACAGGGTTGGAATAGTACCCGACATACTGCGACGATGGAGTCAGTGGGACTACCTTCGACCGTCCTGCGCTCAATAAGCTGATTGGCGATGTGACAGCAGGAAAGGTCAACCTTGTCCTCCGCAAAGACCTCAGCCGCTGGGGTCGTGACTATATCGAGTGCGGCAAATATACGGATTATATTTTCCCGTCCCTAGGCTGTCGCTTCATCGCGCTTAATGACAGCGTAGATACTCTGCACAAGAACAACGAGATGGTCATGATTCTGAAAAATGTCATGAACGATCTCTATACGCGGGACACCAGCAACAAGATCAAAGCAGTCAAGCAATCTACCTTCAAGGCTGGAAAATATGTCGGGCGCTATGCGCCGTTGGGCTACCGGAAAAGCGAGGCGGACAAGCCTATCCTTGAGATTGATCCGGCGACTGCTCCGGTGGTGCGCTACATCTTCAATCTGCGCTTGCAAGGCTACGGCTTTCGCAAAATCGCGTTGGCGTTTAAATGCAGAAAAAGTCCCGTCACCCAGAAGCTTTTATTACATGGCTGAGGGGCGGGAGAATCTGCGTGGCGAAACGCCCTGCTGGAACGATGTAACGGTGAAAACCATTCTCCGCAACGAGGTCTATATCGGTCACATGGTGCAGAACAAGACGGGTACGGTGTCTACAAAAACCACAAGCAGATCGCCAAGCCGGAATCCTATTGGATTCGCGTGGAGAACACCCACGAGCCGCCGATCTCCCGAGAAACTTGGGATGCTGTTCAAAAGCTGGACAACCACCCGTCCCGTGGTCGCATTGGTAAAAGCGGAACAATTGCTTTATTCGTTGGTCTGCTTCGGCGCATGGACTGCGGTGCATCCATGCGGTATAAGCCGAATGCTACGGCTAAACCAATGCCAAAACCAACAATAAATCCAACGCCATCACCTACACCCCGAACATATGACTCCAGCGATGCACTGGCCGATATGGATTCAAAGGACTATGATGGCCGATATGTGGACAGCACTTAATCAGATAAATATCATCACCCCACGTGTAGGCACGCCCAAAGAATTCTTATACAAAACGCTATATGGTGGAACTCAACAAGCGCGGCTCAATCGGCCGGTTATTCTCCCTGCGGGAGATGACATCCCTAATGAATCATTATAAAATGCCAGGCGTTTTAAATAGCACTAATCTATAGTTATCTTAATTTTAGCGTTGCAGTCGCACCCGAAAGGGTTCAATTTGATATATAAATTCAGTTGAAACAGCCTTAGGGGCCTGATATAATTACATTAAATGCATAATAATTGATTGTACATATGTTTTTTGCATCAATTTACGTGTTTTTGCGCCGCACCCTGCACGGGTGCGTGGATTGAAATACCTCCTCATTACAATTATACAATACAGTGATGACCGCACCCTGCACGGGTGTGTGGATTGAAATTACGTCCGTGTGTGTTAATGTTAGTTTTCATGAGGTTGCACCCCATAAATAACGGTTTGAAAGAGGAACGGCCTCATCTTTAGCGGATAAGGCCGTATTCAATACAAGCGGAACTAATCAGATATTATCTGAATCCATCGCTTTTGCCCTCGGTGCCATTGGGTATATACTCGTAATTATAGTACTCAATACAAGCCTCCATTACCGCGTCCCGCTCCTGTGCAAGCTCCGGGAACTCTAAACTAATTGTATAAAAACGCCTGACAAAAAATCTATATATGGTGTCGAACTCTTCATAGTTTACAACCTTCCGGTCCAGCAGCGCAAGCATCTTTTCCGCGTTTTGTTTGTATTCAGCCTTGTTTCGGGTAAGCACGTTCAGCTGTTCCCCGTTATTATAGCTGCTGTATATCTCAGCCGCTTCATAGTCTATTTCGTCAAGGAGCTTTATAAGCGCCTCACGTGCCTCTTTCTGTTCCTGCAGGGACGCTATTACCTCAGGGGATGTGGTTCCCAGCGGCTTTTTCTCCTCTTCATCGTTTATCCTGGCGATTTCGTCCAGATGAACATATGCGCCTACAGATTTTATCCAGTCGCCTATCTGCAGCGGCAGTCCATAGTCGTTTAAATCCATTGTTATGCCAAGCTGCGGGTTTTGCTTAATCCATTCTAAAAACGCCTGATCCTCGGGAAACAGCTGGTCGGGGCGTTCAACGATAACAGGCAGTCCATCCTCAGTTGACAAATCCACCTCATATACGTTGATTACAAACTCCTCTATCCTCTTTTCCAGCGCGACCGGATTTGAGGCCAGGCTTGAAAAATCGTAGCCTGGCGTGGCCGAAGCGTCATTATTTTTTGGGATATCCGGCCGTTTCGCCGTTAAACCCAGGGCAAGGCCCGTTGATACTATAGCGACGAGTGCTATAATGACCGCTATTAATCCCTTCTTTTTCATAAATTAACACCTCCATATTATTTTAATTTGCTTTACTTATGCTGAAAAACCTGCAGGAAACATATTCCGACCGCGGGTAGGTTTCAAGCACCTCTTTTAAAGTAGCTATTTCAACCGCACCAGGCTCATTCTGCCACGCGACCACAAAATCCCTATGGCCGTCAATGGTACCTATGTCAACTATATACATTGCCGTCTTAACAGAATAAAAACCTACGCCTCCGCTGCCCCAATCATCCCAAGTTGAACCGGAAGCTATTATCTGCACTACATCCCCCTTACCAAACTTGGATCTGGCTTTATTGTAAAACGATGTATAATACTGATTAATAACTGCTTGATCCCCCGATTCTGGGAATATACTATCAGTGGTATATCCCACATTTTGTATTTTTCGTCCCCAGAATCCCCAGAAGGCGGTCGCGTTAAACCATGGGCAGTTACCGTAAGGGGTCCATCCCATTGAGGGCATCTCGCTGTAGCTCAGCAAATCGTAATCCCAATAAATTCCGGCCTCGTTGGCATCCATGTGTATCGGGCTTCCATCCCTCTTTTTATAGATATACCATTTATCTATATAACGGACTCCCTGGGCTAAGAGACACTGGGATACGAAATTACCATAATCCTGCTCTCCTCTCATCCACGGGAAGGTGGTAATGTGGTCGTTCCCTCTCTCATAGCGGTTCCTTGCATAATGCTCGCCCAGGGAAACGTCGATCTTAACCGGTATAAAGAACCACTCGTCATTAGCCGTACTATTATAACTATATTGTATGACATTTTGGCCAGCATTGCAACTAGCTCCCTGCACTACAACAGCCTTTGCAAAGCCGGAGGGTTTGCTTAAAATCCGGTAAGTTACACCGTCATTGTTGGTTGAGATTTTAAATCTGCTGCCAGAGGCGGATTTATTGGTATCAACTATAACATTTGCGTCGTTGTTGGCGCTGCTGCCTGATATAGACAGAGTATACGACTGATTGTTCATCAAAACCAGGTTACTCTCCCCGTTTCCAGCGTGCACGATCTTCCACCTTTGTTTGGCCGAGTTGCTAAACTTTGATTGCTGTACGTTTGTTCCTTGTACGGTCAAATACTGCCCGCTGCGTTTATTCATTATATAATATTCCTTGCCATAGTAAAGGTTGCTGGCTGGGCCCCCCGATTGGGGAGGCGTAGGAGTGGGCGTAGGCGTGGGCGCGGAGCCTCCCGAGTAATTTATCTTAAGCTGGGGGCGTTTAGCCGCTGTGGCGAAGTCGGCGGAATAGACGGTGTTAAAGTCGTTTATTGTTTCGTTTTGATATTGAACCATTATACCATAGTTTCTATTTTGGCCCGTCGTGTCTTTATTGTACCAGGTCTTGACAGCTGATTTCATATTTATATTGTATCGGGTCAACCCGTTATGACTGATATTCGATTGAATTTGGATAAGCGCAGCGGGTTTATTAGCCCATGTTATAGTTTTCGAGTTCCAATCCGCGTCAACCCTATATGCCTTAAGGCTGTTTCCCGTGGAGGTGCCGCTGGTAACGTAAAAGGTTTGGGTGGCCGAATTTATAGTAGCTCCCGATGGGATTGTCGGCATGGTCTTGAACTTTTGATAGAACCTTCTTTTCTTTCCATTGCGTTTCCCCGCGTACAGCCTGTCCAGCGTATGCGTTATCACGCCGCTGCCCTTTTCCACCGAGTTATCAATCCCGTTTGCCTGATCCGTACTCGTACTGACGTCGGGGTCTATTGTAATTGGATACACCCTTGCTTCATCGTTGAGCCATTCCGCGTCCGGCGTCAGCGTCACAGTATACGACCCGTTTCCATTGTCCGAAAGGTCTACCGCTATCTCCTCGGACAGCTCGTCCGCCGAATCATACATATACGGCGCCCATATGGTGAATATAACCTCCGTCCCGTCGCTGAACACTATCTCGCCCTCTTCATTCACGCTCGCGGTAAGGCCCTCCGCGGTAATATCCATTATGTAAGATACTATGCTCTGCGGGCTTTCCAGGATTATCGCTTCCTTCACCCTGCCTGGGAGCACCGTGTATTCTACGTCCACGCCGTCTCCAGCCGCGTTTTCATACGTAAGCTGGCCCGCGTTTCGCGCAAGCATAAGCCGGTCTGTTCCCTCAAAGCCCGTGTAGTCCGGTTCCTCCACCCTGGCAAATGTTTTGGGATCCAACTCCCTGGTTTCCACGCCCTTTAAACCTCCGCCCGAAGCGCTAAGGCCGGCGTTTGGCGCTGTGCCGAATCTAAGGCCCCATGAAATCGTATAGCCGTCCTTTTCTATCACGACAAGCTCCTGGCTGGGTTCCTGCGAGAAACTCACGTTCTCCAGACCTTTCACATTAGCTATGCGGTTGCCGCCCTTCGTCTCGACCAGCGTGTTATCTATCTCGAACCACTGGCCGTCCTCCTCATAATGCACGGGTTCGTTGTACGCTACGGCCATGCTGCTTCCATCGCTCATTATGAAGTGCTTTTCATATGTCCCGCGCAGGCTTATATCCTCTTCTACTATAACGGGTTCGGAAGTGTCCCGCGAAACCACGGGATTAAGAACTTCCGCTGATACGGTTGCTCCAATAATACTTAACAGTACCAACAATATTGAAACCGCTTTTAATATCTTTGGTTTGGTTGATCTCATTGAATACTCCTTTTTGTTAATTGTTAATTTTTCGTTAAAATACCTCCTTATTCCATAATTTACCATAAATTTATTTAAACGTCTATATTAAAACAAAAGACATATAACCTTAATCCTCTCTACAAAGCATCCGTTATTTCAAGGTAACGGATTTAGCCCTGTCGCCCCAGTCGTAACGACGTCACCGGCGAATAGATTAATCCGAAAATAAGGTGGACTGCTTCGGCATTTAAGCTGTGACAGCCATTTTTATATAGAATCAGATTTATCATACCGATGATTAAGTTAGACATTTAACGTTATATTGCTAATAGGGTCCGCTATTGCTGTAAAGGCGTAACGTAACGGCCATCACAAATCCGATTTAAAGTATACGCCCGCAAACAATGGATTTAGGTTATAATGATATCAGGAAATGGAGGCGGACATAATAAAGTTAGACCGATTAATAGGAATCTTAGCTCTTCTTCTTCAAAAGGAAACCATCACAGCTCCCGAGCTTGCAGAGCGCTTCGAAGTGTCTCGAAGAACCATTAACCGCGACATAGAAGCTATCTGCAAGGCTGGCATTCCCCTCGTAACAACCAGGGGAAGGAATGGCGGCATATCCATAATGGAAGGCTATGCAATTAATAAAACCCTTTTGACCTCCAGCGACTTACAGGCGCTATTAGCGGGTTTGCAGGGCTTGGACAGCATAGCAAATACCAACAGGTATCAACAGCTTATGGATAAGCTGTCAGCTGGACGGTCGACGGCTCTATTAAACGAGCGCAGCATCATGGTTGACCTCTCCTCATGGTACAAACTTTCGCTGGCCCCCAAAATTGAGCTAATACAAAGGGCTATAAACGCCAGGCAAAAAATTCGATTTGACTACTATGCACCGGCCGGCGATAGCCACCGAACCATAGAGCCCTATCTTCTGGTTTTCCAGTGGGCCGCATGGTATGTGTGGGGATATTGCCTAAAAAGAAATGATTTTAGGCTATTTAAATTGAATCGAATAAACCGTCTTTGTTGTATGGATGAAGCTTATACGCCTAGAGAGCCGCCCGCGTTTAAAGCTAGGTCGGAATGCTTCGCAGGTGCGTCTATACACGCTGTCGCTATCGTACATCCACGGATGAAATGGCGGCTTATTGAAGAATTCGGCGTCGACTGCTTTTGCGAACGCGAGGACGGCGGACTTCTATTTCAGTTTGACTTTATGGACAGGCAAAACCTGATCGGATGGATTTTTTCATTCGGAGATAAAATCGAGCTCCTAGAACCCGCATCCATCAGGGATGAAATCATTGACCTATCAAAAAAAATATTGTCCGGATATGAAAAACATGACACATAGCTGTCCAGAATACCGTGATATTCTATAAAAAACATATGAGGAGGGGTTTGGTTTGGAAAAGCTTGATTATAAAAAGGAGTATAAGGACTTATATCTGCCTAAGAGCAAGCCGGTGAAGGTATTGGTTCCACAGATGGGCTTTATTATGGTAGACGGACATGGAAACCCGAACACCGATGGAGGTGAGTATAAGCAAGCGGTTGAACTGTTGTATGCTATAGTATATACAATAAAGATGAGCAAAATGGGCCTCAACATACCTGATGGGTACATAGAGTATGTTATGCCCCCTCTTGAGGGCCTTTGGGCGATAGCGGACGGCTCATGTACACTTGATTACAGTCAAAAGGATAAATTTTGCTGGACAGCCATGATACGTCAGCCTGAATTCGTAACCTGTGACGTATTCGACTGGGCCTGCCGCGAAGTTCAAGAAAATAAAAACCTTGACGCCTCAAAGGCCAGGCTTCAAACCTATGCGGAGGGACTTTGCGTTCAATGCATGCATATTGGCGGCTATGACGATGAACCTGGCACGATTAAGCAAATAAACGCTTTTATTGAGCTAAATGGTCTGGCTGAGGATTTCGCGTCTGGGCGCCGCCACCATGAAATTTATATTTCAAATCCCCTTAGGACAAAGGTAGAACGTTTGAAAACCGTATTGAGGATTCCAGTTAGGGAAGCCTAGGTTTTCAGTGGATTATCAATCTTGATTACGTGGAGGAATGTTTAAATGTTAAAACTTGACGCGGTCGGCTTATTTGTTACCGATAGGGACAGGATGGTAGCTTTCTACCGTGATGTGATGCATATGAAAACACAATGGAATGGCAGCCCCAATGCCGAACTCTATTCTGACGGAATACGGCTTATTATGTTCAGCAGACAGGACTTTGAAAGCATGACTTCCAGAAGGTATGGATATGTAAATGGACTAAACGGCACTATGGAGTTAGCCTTTAGCCTGCCGGCTTTTTCCGATGTGGATAAAGAGTATGAGAGGATTGTAGCCGCAGGAGCGACGCCGGTATTCCCTCCTACGAATGAGCCCTGGGGGCAACGTACCAGCTATGTTGCAGACCCTGATGGGAACCTGATTGAGATATCGTCTTTTAATAACTCATAATCGTTATTTCTCATCTAAGCGGCGGCCTAGCCGCCGCGGGTCCCCAGCGATATTGGATATAATAACCATATGCAGCCAGCGGGTTTGTGTTGAGAATCGGATTAAATTTAAATCCTTTAGTTTTCGTTTGACATTAGAACAAACAAGGTATAATATTAAAAAAATTTATATTATGGTTCATAATGAGGTGTTTTATGTATGAACGAATGCTTGATAAAC
>DBFNRV010000012.1:0-5431 GCA_048421225.1 Christensenellales bacterium
ATTTTATCAACGCCCCGTATTACAAATAACCTCAGATTCCCGTCAGCCAATTTTTATCTATAGATCCCGATGCACTTCAACCTCAAACCTTACCCTTCCATTTTTGCAAAAAGCCTGTATATTCCCCCCTAATAGGGAAATGATTTCCTTAGCTATAGCAAGGCCAAGACCTGTGCCATTGCCGCTATGAGCCTTGTCCGCCTTATAAAACCGTTCAAACAAATGCTCAAGGTCGGCTTCATCTATGTAACCTGGGTTTTCAACAAATATGATTATTTTATCGTCGATCACATCGGCGCCAAACAGGATTTCGCGCCCTCCATCAGAATGCTTAACAGCATTATCAAGGAGTATGACAATAACCTGTTCAATCCTATCCGGGTTTGAGTAAACCGTTACTGGAGCGTTATCAATGCTAAAGCATATCCTGAAGCCGCATTCGCTGGAAATTTGAGTATAACAGTCAGCCGCATTTCTTAAAAGCTCGTTGATATCAAAGCTGTATTTTTCAAAGGCAATACCGCCGGACTGAAGCCGCGAAAGTTCAAGAAGGTCGTCTATAAGCCTTGAAAGCCGCATTGATTCCTTAAGTATATAGCCATAGTAGCGCGACCGATCAAAATCATTCTTTATAAGGCCGTCATTCAGCGCGTCGGCTAGGCTCCTGATTGCGCTTATCGGAGTGCGAAGTTCATGCGACACATTCGCCACATAATCCCTGCGGGTCTGCTCAAGCCGTTCCGACTCCGTTACGTCCCTCATTAAAGCAACTGCGCCGGCAACGTGGTCCTCTCCATTTGGAAGAGGCGTAACAGTTATCTGCAGCAAGCGTTCCCCAACCTTTAACTGCTCATTCTTTGCATCCATGTCGGAAGATACGTCGGTCATGAATTTCATTACGGACCTATATATATCGGATCCGGCGGGGATTTTTCCTCCTCCGCTTCCCATTAGCCTAATTGCCGCCTCATTGCAATGGGTGAGCCTCCCCTCTGCGTTTATTGCCATTACTCCCTCGCCAAGGCCATTCATAATGGCGCGTAATCGGTTTCTTTCAAGCGTAAGGTCTTTAATTGTTCTTTCAAGCTCGTCGGACATGTGGTTTAGCGCGTTTCCAAGCCTCGCAAGCTCCCCCTTTCCTTTCTCAGGAGCGTTTACCTTAAAGTCGCCCAGCGCTATTGCCTGGGCGACGTCGGTCATCCTGTTTACAGGTCCTGTTATGCTTCTGGAGGCAAAATACGCGGGAATAATCATCAAGGCTGCAACGGCAAGCATACTTACAACCAGCGCCGTGGTCAAGGCGTTTACAGCTGCGCTTATTTCGCTTATCGGCTTTACAAGAAATACCGCACCCTGGATCCTGTCTCCACTGATCGGCGTATTTCCATATGATTTTATAGGGGCGCCTACGATTATGCAGTATTCCCTTAGTTCCGCAGGGGTCATAACATGCTCCCCATTCAGTACGCTCTCCAAATGGGGTTCAACATAGGCCCTCAATTCGGTGGAGGATTCGGTGTCAAGATATGCGAACAGTTCACCCTCTGCGTTATACATATAGAGCTGCGCATCCCACAGATCGTTCATAGTCGCAGGGGACATAAGGGACTCGAACGTCTGTCTAGACATAAGCCCCATAAGATACATCCAGGCTTGTTCTGCGCAATATTCAGCACGCGGCACAAGCTCTTCGGCCTTTTGATCGGCAAACACGCGCTTTCCGTATATGCTAAACAAAACCGTCGTAAGGGCGGCGCTCATTATGATGGTAAGCAGAATTATTATAAGGGTCCTATATAACAGTGAATGCTTCATTCCGTCAATTCAAACTTATAGCCAATGCCATATACAGTGTTTATCACGAACCCAAGGTCATCATGCGGGAATTTCTGCCTTATCCGCTTTATCTGCGTATCTACAGCCCTGGTATCCCCAAAGTAATCGTATCCCCATATTTTTGATAATATCTGTTCCCTTGAAAACACCTTTCCTGGGTGAGAAGCGAGCATTTCCAATATTTCCACCTCTTTGGGGGTAAACCTTACGGTGTCCCCATTGATCTTTACGCTGTAGTTAGCCAGATCAACCTCTAATCCACCTAATTTCAGCGCTTTGGGGGGTTCATCAGTCTGAGAAAGGTATCTTCGCAGAACCGATTTGATTCGGGCGATAACTTCCCTGATGCTGAACGGCTTTACTATATAATCGTCGGCGCCAAGCTCCAGTCCTAAGACCCTATCAATTTCCTCTCCCTTAGCCGTAAGCATAATTATCGGCACGCGGCTTTGCTGCCTAACCTTCCTACAAACTTCTATGCCTGTCATTACCGGCATCATTATGTCGAGTATTATAAGCGTTGGGTTTTGAGATTCAAATTTTTCAACGGCCTCCTTGCCATTGAAAGCTGAGATTGTCTCATATCCCTCTTCTCTTAAATAAACGCCAAGCGTTTCATGTATTATCGGCTGATCATCGCAGATCAATATCTTACGATCCATATTATCACCTCGTTCTCTATTATAAATCACTTGGCCGGACAAGGCAATGGAGCTGTCGTAAGCGCCATAATTGTACAATATTAGGACATAATTGCATCTTAACTAACGGGCTTATTAAATTTAATAAAATACTCTAACTAAGGAATGCATTGAAATTATGTGCCGAAAATCGGTTTGGCCGGTATATGGCAACTATGTAGGTAAGCGATTGTTAATCCATAAGAACGGCTGGACTGATTCAGAATCATGCTCCTCTTTACATTCTGCTGTTTTCTCATAAATGGCGGTATGTAATTTATAAGGCTGAGGGGATATATGTCGCAAAATATTGCTATTACCTGGGAAACATCAAAGTTGACCGTATATCGATCAAGGCTGTTTCGTAAATTGCTTTTCTATTCCCCACAGGAGATTAAGATGGAGTGGGTATATCCACGGATACATTTCAATATAATGATAAGTTCAGTTCTAACAATGGTTGTATCTTAATTTTCTACATATACAATGGCCGCCCCGTAATTAGGACGGCCATTGCAATTTAGGGGGACAATCAGAATTTATAGGATCTCGCGGAATATTTTTATCCTGCGAATGTCTCCAGCCCTGTTATCAAACGCATTACATAAAGAGCGTCTGAAATCTCTACATTCCCCGACCCATCTACATCGGCAAGAAGCGTTTGAAGACCGCTCAGGTTCTCAAATCCCACAATGCTGCGCATAATCAGCATTGCATCAGATATATCAAGGATATCGTTTGTATAGGCATCACCCAGAAGGCCGTACTCTGCCGTGATGTTGAGATCCGACTGTACGGAGGAGAAATCAGCGTCCCATCCTACGAAGATGTACTGTGTGATTTCATGATTCTGGGGCAGAGGCGCCGGGGCTACTGCAGATTCGCCAACGCCGACGGTCTGGCTTTCAGATAACCATTCACCGTCAACCATGTAATTAAACGTTACAGTGTAACCCGTTACTATGCTTACAGAACCGCTCGCTGCGTTTATCTCCTCAGCATCAATATCAATGGTTGCACCGTCGATAATGCTTGATCCGCCTTTAATTGAAAGCGCAAGCTCATATGTTCCCTCAGCATTATCGGCTACAGCGAATTCAAGCGTCATGCACTCGCCGCTATAGTTTTGAATCGGGTTGACAACCGCTATATCAAGCATTCCAGGAGTAGTGTCGTTAACCACCACGTATGCGGCGCTGTCAGGATTTCCGTAAGTGATATAGGTAAGCGCGTCAGCATCATATTCGATGGCAAACGAACCTGCCGCCAGGTTTTCCATGCTTATGGGGACGATTACCCTTTCGCCTTGTCTAGCATCGGAAGCTCCCACATTTACGCTGTAATCCGTTCCTGGTTGCGGATCTTCGCTTGGAACGATGAACATTCCCGTGATCTCGGCCTCAAGTCCTATCTGGCTGAAATAGGTTGCCTCGCCTGTCTCAAGGTTTACTTCCTGAAGCCCGTTATTGTCATAATATGAAGCCCAATACATTATATTGTTGTCATGGTCATATGCCATGGATTGTGAGAAGTTTACGTTCTCGCATCCAGTGGGCCCGACAAGAGTAGCCTCGGCGGTTTCAAGGTCAAAGGTATAAAGCAATCCAGAAGAAGCGGTTATGCCGTACGCAACACCCTGTGTCGTAATCTCTATTGTCCACAGTGGATCATCTGTATTTGGCATTCCAACTTCCGTTAGTTCTCCGCTGTTTGTATTTACTTCGTAAAGCATCCAGCGTTCCTGCTCTCTAAAACCTACAGCATATAGGCGGTCAGTAGCATAGTTATATGCCATCGACATTATCTGCGCGCTACAGTTATAGCCGTTAAGATGCCATTCCGTATCGTCGAGCGTCGTAGTGAAGAAGTCGCCTTCTTTTGTAAATCCGTATATAGTTCCGTTTCCATAGGCCATAGCATAGGTGCCATAGGCAGGCGTATATAGAGACTCAACATCGGAGGGGTTGTCTGCATAGAATGAAACCATATCATTCTGGCCTTCAAGGCTGTATACACGGTAACCATACAGACGTGCGTGCGGAAGGCCCTGCGTTACAGTGACTGCACATTCATCGGAAAGGCCCCCGTCGTTTGTTATGGCTGTTATTATGGTATTGCCAACGGATACACCAGTTACAACGCCATTCTCGTCAACTGTAGCAATCGACGGATCTTGTGATGAGAATGAAACGCTCTGGTCATAAGCTATATCTGGTCCTATTGTCCATTCAAGCTGCGAACTCATTCCAGCGCGTAAGTCCATTTCTTTTGTATCAAGCTCGAAAGACTCCACGGGGATAGGCTCTCCGGCATATACGTTCATAAGCCAGCCGCGGTCATGACCTGCGCTCCAGAACCCTTCCTTCTCGTATGTCCATGAGAAGGTGTATTCTCCAGCTTCAGGTACAAAGTAAACATATTCAGTCCAAGGCATAAGGTTGCCGGGTTCATCACTCTCGAATGTTGTGATTTTTTCTCCATTTACATAGAACGCCATAAAGTCCATCCCAGTTTGACAGCTCACCCTCCAGTCAAACCTAATCATCTCTCCCGCGTTCAGATAATGGGTAGTAGATACCTCGCTTACAGTGCCGTGCTGACCTTCATTGCCGCTCGTTCCGCAGATCGAATCTTTAAAATTAACAACATACCACGGGTATTCTTCATCCGTTTCAAAATGGAGCAGTCCGTCTTCTAAGTTCAGCGCTTCATCAAGCGTTTCAGTCGGATCGCCGCCGCCAGAACCATTAGCAAAATCGGCAAAGAACAGACCGAGCACGTAATAGCCGAGCTGTTCGCCGATAATACCGATATAGTTCATCTCGCCCGTTTCAGGATCAACCGTATACAGCGTTGCTCCATTGCCAATCGAAGAGCTTGCAAGGGAAGTGTATGTTAGATAACATAATCCGTCG
>DBFNRV010000013.1:0-3697 GCA_048421225.1 Christensenellales bacterium
AAAACTGTTGCAGTACCGATAGCCAGCTGATATAATAGTTTGCTAAATGAGGCGTATTTCGGCGCCTTTATTCGCAAAGGCCTAGTTCATTATAGGAGAGAATACGTTTGAGATATGAACTATTAAAAACGTGCGTTAAAACGGACGCACGGCTTGGCAGGATATATACTGAGCATGGCATAATAGATACGCCATGCTTCATGCCGGTAGGAACACAAGCAACGGTGAAGGCAATGACGCCAAGGGATCTGATGGAGATTAAGGCGCCTATAATTCTTGCCAACACGTATCATTTGTATCTGAGACCAGGGCATAACATAGTGCGCGAGGCTGGCGGCCTGCACCGGTTTATGGGGTGGGACAGGCCCATATTAACCGACAGCGGAGGGTTCCAAGTATTCAGCCTGGCGGGAATCAATAAGATAAAAGAGGACGGGGTAGAATTTCATTCTCACATTGATGGGAGAAAGCTGTTTTTCACTCCTGAAATGGTAATGGATATAGAGCAAGCGTTGGGAGCGGATATTGCCATGGCGTTTGACGAGTGTGCGCCATACCCAAGCGACAGGGCGTACACCATTGAGGCGATGAAAAGAACCCACAGATGGGCTAAGAGATGTAAGGATTCGCACAATGGGGAAGACCAGGCTCTATTTGGCATTATCCAAGGGGGGATGTACAGGGATCTTCGTGTGGAAAGCGCAAAGGCGATTACCGATCTTGACTTCCCAGGATACGGTATAGGGGGTCTGTCTGTTGGAGAACCGAAACCAATCATGTACGAAATGCTTGAAACACTTGGGCCGCATATGCCTGTAAATAAACCTCGTTATCTTATGGGTGTAGGCAGTCCTGATTGCCTGATAGAGGGGGTAATGAGGGGAATAGATATGTTCGACTGCGTCCTTCAGACGAGAACCGCTAGAAATGGACTGGCATTCACAAGAAACGGAAAGCTAACCCTTAGGAACGCGGGCTTTGAAAGGGATTATAGACCTATTGAAGAGGGATGCGACTGTTACGCTTGCTCCAATTTTACTAGGGCTTATATCCGCCATCTCATAAAGGCTAAGGAAATTTTGGCCGCTCAGCTTATATCTATGCATAATCTTAGGTTTACTCTGAAACTGATGGAGGATATCAGGCGCGCTATCTCAGAGGATAGGCTTTTGGACTTATATCATGAACTGTTGGAGAGCGGGGCGCTCAACTGATGCAGAGAACCTTTGTTTTAAAATCTGAAGAGGATACTATAGGGTTTGGAGCCTCAGTGGGCATGTTCTTGACACAGGGAGCATTTGTAGCGGTGTACGGGGGTCTAGGTGCTGGGAAGACCACGATGGTTCGCGGGATAGCTTCCTCTCTGGGTGCGGAACAGGGAGACATTATGAGCCCAACCTTTACTATAGTAAGGGAACATGCCCTTAGCGTCCCCCTATTCCATTTTGACGCATACAGGCTTAGCTGCTCTGATGAACTATATGCCATTGGATTTGACGAGTATTTAAACCGTAATGGTATAATAATTATGGAATGGCCGGAAAACATTCAGGACGCGCTGCCAGAAGAACGGCTTGAAATCCATATTGAGGGCAACGGAGCCGATCCGAGGGTGGTCAGGCTTGATTCCCACGGCAGCAAATATGAGCCAATGATAAAGAATCTTTAAATCAATATTTGAGGGATACGATTATGATTATGCTTGCTATTTCAACTTCATCCACTGTGGCTTCCGCCGCACTGATGATAGACGATGCATTATTTTCAAATTCGGCCGGAGCGGCAAGCAAAACTCATTCCCAAACAATATTACCACTGGTAGATGAGCTTATGGCGGCAAACAGCATAACTCCTGATATGATAGACATATATGCCGTTGATTCAGGTCCGGGCTCCTTTACAGGGGTAAGAATCGGCGTGTGCATAGCTAACGCAATGGCATATACGTATGCAAGGGAAATTATACCGGTTTCCTCATTGGAGGCGCTTGCTTTTAACGCCGATTTACCCTGCTGCGGAAACATATGCACTCTTCTTGATGCACGCAATGGCAACGGGTATTCAGCATTATATGTGGATGGGGAGTGCAGCATGGATCCATCGGCCGTACAGGTGGACGAATTTCTTAAAGAACTTCCTCCCGATACGCTGTTTATTGGCTCGGGGGCAATTCAATACAGGCAGAATATTAAAAAAGTATGCGTAAATCCGCGTTTTTTGGAGGACAATCTGAATAATTTAGACGCCAGGTCTGTTATAAGGGCGGCAAACCAGTCGGTAGACAGACGGCTTAAGCCATTACCCGAAGTAACGCCGATGTATCTTAGGCCATCGCAGGCCGAGAGAAAGTTAAAGTAGATTTGGTGAGCTGGAGGGATATTATGATCAGTTTTGACATACGTCCAATGAAAGGCCCAGACGTAGCAAGAGTGGCTGAAATAGAACGCATATGCTTTATAACTCCATGGTCATACGACTCGCTGTATAAGGAACTTAAAAATAAGTTCGCGCATTACCTTGTTATTGAACTGGACGGTAATATAGTGGGCTATGGGGGAATGTGGGTCTATCTGGGCGAGGCCCATGTAACGAATATAGCGGTAGTGCCGGAATTTAGAAGAAGAGGTCTCGCGCGCGTCCTTATGCAAAGCATGATGAAACTTGCCGTTGAGAATAAAGCAAGCTGTATGAGCCTTGAGGTTAGGGAGCGAAACATTTCGGCTCAAAATCTTTATAAAAACCTTGGATTTAAAAAGGAGGGCGTAAGAAAGCGTTATTATTCAGATACGGGAGAAGATGCGTATATAATGTGGAATTATGATATCATTGAAACCGCAAACGTATAGTTCGGAGGAGTATATGAAGCCGGTAGGAGTATTTGATTCTGGTTTTGGGGGCGTAAGCTTTTTGAAAAAAGCGGTAGAGCTGCTACCTGAAGAAAACTATATATATTATGGAGATAACGCAAACGCCCCATATGGAGATAGAACCGAATATGAGATAAACGGCTTGTCGTTGAAATGCGCGGATTATCTGATGAACAGGGGAATAAAGGCATTAGTTGTTGCGTGCAATACGGCCACTGGTACAGCAATACGGTCTATAAGGGAGCATATTTCGGTTCCCGTACTCAGTATGGAGCCGGCAATAAAACCTGCCTGTAATAAAGAGGGCGACGGAAAGGTGTTGATGCTGGCAACGGTTGCAACCACGCGGTTATCAAGATATAAATCCTTAAAGATGAGAATGCCTAAACCTGGAAGGGTCATAGATGTACCATGTCCGGGACTTGTAAACAGAATAGAGAAGGGAATAATGGGATCAAATGATTTTGACGACCTCCTGTCGCTATATTTAGCTCCGTATGAGGGTGAAAAGATTGATTCTATAGTGCTGGGGTGCACCCATTACGTGTTTATAAAAGAGGCGATAGATAACTATGCAAAAAACCACTTCTGCGGCAGAGCCGAGATAATTGACGGAAGTGAGGGCACTGCCCGCCAGCTCGAAAGAGTGCTGGATGAAAACGGAGTTAGGCAGCGTTCAGGCAGGGGCACGATTGAGTTTTGCACGAGCGGCGATATGAGTAAACTAAAGCCGATATTTGAAAAATTTATGTCAATGAAAATAGGTTAATATCTAACGGCTAAAGTGTGAAGCTTCTAATTTTAGCCTTGTTTTCCCTATGTATTTATTG
>DBFNRV010000014.1:0-6522 GCA_048421225.1 Christensenellales bacterium
ATTATAAAAATTAAAAGCTGATAAAGAAAACTGATTATAGTTTAAAAGGGCGACCTTTTAACAGGCCGCCCAAGATAAATATATAAAATTATTCTACATACATATACCATTTCTCAATATTTCTAAGCGTATCGGGCTTGCGAATGGATACGAGCCCTTGTATGCCGGAGTCGTATACGATGCTGTCAAGCCTGAAGTAAAGCACCATAAAAGGAAGTATATCGGTGAATCCAGCCTGAAATGCAGAAGCAGCTTCGCGCAAAGAGGCCTCATCTCTGGCTTTTATTATGGAATCGGCCATCAACGTAAGCTCCGTATTGTCGTATCCACCAAAGTTGCTATTGCCGTCAGGAGAAATAAAAGCGGACAGGTCTAAGTCAAGCCCTGTTGTAAATCCGGCTAAGGCTAGATCAAAATCGCCGGATCCAAGCATTGATAGGTAGTCCGGGCCGCTGCCGCTAACGGGCGCTTCCGGCGTATTTTGCACATCGTCCGTGCTAACGGGCTCATTAGTCATGGCGGGATTATCGGTGCTATCTGGGTCGTCCGAGCCGTTTGGCGTAGAAGTCGGCTCTATAGTGGGTGAAGGAGAAGGGGAAGGAGTGATTACATTTTCAGCGTAGTATGGCACGGAAACAATCTCAACGGCAACGCCAACCTCCTCAAGGTCGGCCGCAATGCGGTTAGCCGCATCGCTTCGCGTTGTGTTTTCTGAATTCGTGTTTACAAGAAGCCTGAATTCCAGCTTGTTTCCCTGGGAGTCTTCCCTGATCCCATCGCCATCCGTATCGGTCCAGCCGGCTTCCTCAAGCATCCGTGTGGAGAGAGCGGGGTCATAGTCGTATATCTTATAAATGCTGTCGTATGCATATGAATCCGGAGCTATAGGTACGTCGCACTCGCGCGCCTTATTCATATAGGTGTTGGATATAAGGTTACTGCGGTTTATGGCGTATGCTATGGCCTTTCTAACATTTGCGTCGCTCAGGGCGATGTTATTAAAGTTAAAGATCAGCGTTTCCATGGACTGTGTCATAATGTCAAGCACGGACGTATCCGCCTCACCGCGGTAACGGCCTGAGTATAGCGCTGATGTGGGCACCATATTAAGCTGTCCGGCCGAGTATGAGGCCAGCGCCGTCTCGTTATTATCCCTTGCTTCAAATATAACCTTTTCAATATATGGCGCCTGCTTCCACCAGGACTGGTTTATCTCCAGAACCGTTTGCTCATCCGAAGCTGAACTGACCTTATAAGGCCCCGTTCCAGTCGGCAGACTTGAGGAGCCGCCGGCACTGCTGACTATTGGGAATGTTAGCAGACATACCGGACTAAGCCCTTCGTGGGTCATTGTAATTCTAACGGTGCGGCTGTCCACGGCCTCATAGCTTTCAATTTTTTTTATATTATAGCTATAATAGCTTGTATCCCCCAGTTCGCTTAGGCTGTCAAGCGTATAGACAACGTCGGAGGAAGTGAAGTCCGAGTTATTGTGCCATTTAACCCCGTCCCTGAGGTTAAATGTCCATGTCCGGCCACTGTCGTCGCACGTCCAATTTTCAGCTAGCGCCGGGGTAAGCCTGCCCGATTCGTCTAGGCGTACCAGCCCCTCAAACACCAAAGAAAACATAAGAAGCATCTCTTCCGTTGATACCAGAAGTGGGTTTTGTACATCAGCGTTCATAGGCATAGGCAGCGACAACACGCCCCCGCTTTTGGGTACGGGTTCCAGCGTAGGCGTTGGCAGTGACAGCGGCGTATCCTGAGGAACGTTGTCAGGACTTTGCCGTCCGCAGGCTGACGAAACCAATATCATAAAAGCACAAAGTATTATCAAGGCCGCTTGTTTTATAATCTGCATATGTCCTCCTTACTGTCCATAAGGGGATGAATCATTATATCCCCTGCAGCGTCAATGGATATCAATTATGTTATGCCACAGCGCGTCGACCAACTTTACTAAATCGTTGGTGCTGCCGGAGTTTTTCAGCTCGCTCGTGGCATAGCGCAGCCGGCCTGGATCATTAATTTGGCTTTCTAAGCGCGCCTTTGCCTGTTCTGGGGTAAGGCCGTCGCGCAGCATCAGCCTGCTGATACGCATATCCATAGGCGCGGTAACTACCCAAACCCAGTCCATATGACGGTGCATTCCAGTTTCAATCAATAAGGGCGCGTCCATAACTACCACGCAGTCGGCGTTGCGCTTTAAAGCATCGTTAGCGGCTTCCCACATGCGCCTTATTATTTCAGGATGCGATATAGAGTCTAAAAGCCGGCGTTTGGCCGGATCCGTGAATATAAAATCAGCAAGCGCGCTACGGTTGAGCGTACCGTCGTCATTCAGAATCTCGCTTCCAAAGCCTTCCCGCAGCCTGCTTAAATACTGGCCTCCAGGCGCCGCCAGCTCACGCGATATGGCGTCAGCGTCTACTACAAACGCGCCAAGCGTTCTAAGTCTGCTTGAAACAGTTGATTTTCCGGAGGCTATCCCGCCCGTAAGTCCTAACAATGGCATATTTGCGATTCCCCATGCTATTTATTTAATCATTTTGCGTCATACCAACTTCGCCCAGTATGTACATCAGCGGTTAGAGGTACGCGCAGCTTCATGACATTCTGCATACAGTCCTCAAGTATCTGCTTAACCTGGCCAACCTCATCCTCAGGACAGTCGATAATCAGTTCGTCGTGTATCTGAAGCACGAGTTTGGCCTTTAGGCCGTCGTCAGTCAATCGCCGGTGTACCCTCACCATGGCCAGCTTTATAAGGTCTGCGGCGGAACCTTGAATCGGCATATTCATGGCTACCCTTTCGCCAAAAGAGCGGGTATTAAAGTTTGAGGAACTAATTTCCGGCAGTTCCCTGCGCCTGCCCATTATGGTAACCGCATACTTGTTCCTCTTTCCATTTTCCACGCATTCCTTCATGTATCTGCTTACGCCTTCATAGCGCTTCATGTACATCGATATATAATCCGATGCAACTCTTCTGGTTATCCCCAGATTTCTCGCAAGGCCATAATCGCTGATTCCGTAGACTATTCCAAAATTAACGGCCTTAGCCGCGCTGCGCTGCTGAGGGGTAACCTCGTCAAGAGGTGTGCCGAACACCTCGGACGCAGTCGCGCTGTGAATATCGTCTTCATCAATAAACGCCTCGATCATACGCTCATCGCCGCTCATATGCGCCAGAAGCCTAAGCTCAATCTGAGAATAATCCGCCCCTACGAGCAGGTTCCCAGGGCTTGCGACGAACGCCTTGCGTATTTCCCTGCCGACCTGGGTCCTCACCGGTATGTTCTGAAGGTTTGGCTCCGTGCTTGAGATCCTGCCGGTGGCCGTAACGTTTTGATTGAAGCTTGTATGTACCCTGCCGTGTTCATCCACGAGAGCTTTTAAGCCGTCCAGAAAAGTGCTTTTGAGTTTGGTTAGGAAACGGTACTCGGTTATAAGCGGAATGATGGGATGCATATCGTGAAGCGCCTCAAGCGTCTCCGAATCCGTGGAATAACCGGTCTTAGTCTTTCTATAAGGCGGAAGCCCGAGCTTCTCGAACAATATGCTTCCAAGCTGTTTTGTGGAAAGTATTGAAAACTGTTCGCCGGCAAGCTCATATATCTCGTCCGAAAGCGCCCTTATGCGAATGTACATGCTATCGCTTAAAACCTCAAGAATACCAGTATCGATGCTGAATCCCGTTTTTTCCATATCAAACAGCACCGATATCAGAGGCAGCTCAACGGTTTCATATAATTCCATGAGCTGGAGCCCCTCCAAGTCACGCATCATCTCCTCAAACAGTACGAACAGGCCCGCCGCTCCAGCGGATGTCCCTTCATCAGCGCCAAATCTACCTTTATACAGATCCTGAAGCGATGAGGAGGGACGCGTAGCGTGAATCAGGTAGTCTGCTATCATGGCGTCAAATTTAAGGCCGTTTAACTTTATTCCATATAGCGAGAGCGTGTGCATTATTTTCTTGGCGTCAAATGTAAGCTTCAGGATACTAGGGTTATCCAGTACTGGCTTAAGCGTTTTAAAGACGTCGCCAGCATCAAGCCCACGCTCAATAAGCGAAGCGTTTGTGGATATGAAGTACTGCCTGTCAGCTGAATCCGAGATGGATACGAAGCTATCGGAGATTACGATTGCCAGCGTGCCGGATTTGGATATGGCGGTTAAGGCCGGCTCCAGTTCGTCCAAATCCTTAACGGCTATTTCTTCAGCTGCTTTTACATATGCCGGACTCTCTGCCGGCGCGTCCGCCTTAGGGATGCGCGCGATAAGGCTCTTTAATTCCAGCTCCGTCATGAGAGGAATTGCTTTTTGAAGTTTTGAGGCGTCAAATGAGCAGTCGGCTATTTCCATATCTATGGGCGCGTCGGTATGGATAACCGCCAGCTGATATGAAATGCGGGCAATATCGGCGTTGTCCATCAGCTTTTGTCTTAAAGCCCCCTTCTCATCCTCAGCGTGTTTGAGCGATTCTTCCAAACCGCCATATTTTTTTATTAGTTTAACCGCCGTTTTTTCGCCAACTCCCGGTATCCCGGGTATGTTGTCGGACGCATCCCCCATAAGCCCTTTTAAATCAACTATTTGCGCAGGGGTAACGCCATATTGCTCATAAAGGGTTTCAGCATCGAACTCCACGGTTTCGCTTATACCCTTTTTGGTCATAAGAACATGAGTGTTATCGCTTATAAGCTGAAGGGCGTCTCTGTCGCCCGTAACCAACAGCGCGTGGACGCCCACGTCGTTAGCAATTTTTGCAAAGGTGCCAAGGAGATCGTCGGCCTCATACCCAGGGCATTCACAGACTGCTATGCCCATATCCGCTAAAACCCTCTTTATAATCGGCATCTGCTCCCTCAGCTCGTCGGGCATTGGCTTTCTATTTGATTTATATTCCGCGTAACTCTCGTGCCTTATCGTGGGACCGTGCATGTCAAAGGCGACAAGCATATACTCGGGATTTCCGGCGGTCAGCTTTAAAAGCATGCTGAGAAAGCCGTATATAGCGCCGGTTGGCGTTCCGCCGCGCGACGTCATGGCGGGCAATGCATAAAACGCCCTGTACATAAGGCTGTTTCCATCTATAACTATCAGTTTTGGCATGGCGCCTCCTTTAAGCTTGTAAAGCTCAATCTAATTCTTTACTTATATAACCGTTTTCATCTATCATACCATAAACCATTGGGGGAGATTTATGGGCCTCCGGTCCAATTTTAAACGAATCCCTCAACAGCTGTACGGCATCATCCAGTAATGATTCGTCGTTTACATACATTGTAAGCAATGAATCACCCTTGTCAATGCGTTCACCCAAGCGCCTGTTGAGCACTAGCCCCACGCTGGGGTCGATCAAATCCTCCTTTGTCTCCCTGCCTGCGCCCAGCAGGGAAGAGGCGACGCCAACCATATGCGCGTCTATTTGGTTTACAAAGCCGCTTTTATCGGATTTAAGTTCCAGCTTCATCCGGGTTTTACATAGCATATCCGGTTCGTCCAGATATGATGTGTCTCCTCCAAGCAGGGCCACCATATCCTTAAGCTTTGAAAACGCCGCGCCGTCTTCCAGCGCTTTTACAAGCATTGATTCCGCTTTATCGGATGTTGGGGCAACGCTTCCAAGAATGAGCATCTTTGATGCGAGAAGCATGCAAACCCGCGTAAGCGGATCGCTTAGGCCTATCCTTCCCGTAAGCACTTCGACGGCTTCTTTCACCTCAAGGCCGTTGCCGACCGCCCGGCCCAACGGCTGGTTCATATCGGTGATAACCGCCACGGTTCTGCGCCCAAGATGGGTTCCTATATCCACCATAGCATTGGCGAGCTCTCGTGCATCCTTAACGGTTTTCATAAACGCTCCGTTTCCCGCCTTTACATCAAGTACTATGGCGTCCGCGCCTGCAGCTATCTTTTTGCTCATTATGCTTGAAGCTATAAGCGGGACGCTCTCTACAGTTCCGGTAACGTCCCTAAGCGCGTACATAATCCTGTCAGCGGGTACAAGGCCTTCGGTCTGCCCCGTTATGCAAAGGCCGATTTTTTTCACCATATCGCACATTTCACGCGTGGAGCGCTCAACGCTTACGCCAGGTATGGCTTCGAGCTTATCCAGCGTTCCTCCGGTGTGGCCAAGGCCGCGCCCAGACATCTTTGCCACAACTCCGCCGCATGCCGCAACCAGGGGCGCAACGACAAGCGTGGTTGTATCTCCTACGCCTCCGGTTGAATGCTTGTCAACCTTTACCCCGGATATACTGGAGAGGTCGGCAACTACGCCGGAATGTGCCATTGCCATTGTCAGCGCCGCTGTCTCGTCCATCGTCATGCCATTGAGGCACACGGCCATCATCCACGCCGATAGCTGGTAGTCTTTGATATCGCCACGGACGCATCCATCAACGATGTACCGTATTTCATCATCGGAATGCTCCCTTCCAAACCGCTTTTTTAAAATAAGATCAACCATCCGCATAAAAAATCCTCCAGACAAAGCAATAAAATAAAATCTAT
>DBFNRV010000015.1:0-16366 GCA_048421225.1 Christensenellales bacterium
GAAGCATCATTTATAGTTTATATAATAACGCTCTATTAAAGAGTACGTACATCTACGTTGTTCAGAATAGAGCATATGCTTCTAACTGTTTATAATAATATAAATGATGAACGAATATACGTTCTTTCGTAGAAAGCATCACATTGTACGATATCGTTAAATACGATCGCACGTTACTCCTTTATAATGAAGCTAATAAACCATATGCTATAATAAATCTCTAATTGCATATGCTATATTGTATTTTATCACTTTTCATGCTACATTTAACATGTATTCAATATATAATTTAGGAGGCAATTAAAAATGATACGGTTACACAAAACCTTTCTTATTATGATGGCATTCCTGATGTTGATTATATCGACAGGCTGTCACCAGCAGCAAACCTATGCGGTGTACAGTCTGGGAGATACGATTACGGATGAGGACGGGAATGTCGTCGCTACCGTTTTGAACGAGGAATTGAACTATGGAACTCAGACGGACGCCCTCTGGATGCCACCAAAGCTCTATAAGGATAATGGTATCATCTTTACAGGCACTGTGCTCAGGCATAATGAGGTTGAGATCGACGATGGATGGAAGTATTATTCGATGTTTACCGTTCAAATTAACGGCGTTATTGCGGACTCTACAGGCGGCTCTCCAAAATCAGGGGATATAGTCAAGGTTTCAAATCCAATCTCCTCCCGCCGCCTCGAACAGGGTGAGAGTGATAGCCTGCTGCCCGCCAATTCGGTTGAATGCATGTTCTTCGCGTGGAAATCAGACGACAGCCTATACAGCGCGTTTGATTATATTACGGGTGATCCGTTCTCAATCGCATTGAAGATCGGCGATAGCTACGCTGTCAGCTGTGCGCTTGGTCCTAAGCCCGCTGGAACCAACTTACTTCCCCTTTCGAATACTACTCTCAAGGAGCTCTTGGATTCAGCAAGCGGCGACTTTAAAACGACCGCCAATCATTTCGTGAACCTTTACAAAAACTCAGGATGTGAGCTTATAAAGGCAAATTATAATAACGATACGGCGACTTCACGTATGTATATCATTTCAGAGGAAGAGCTTATTAGTTCAATTAATGAGTATATGCCCGATAATTGGAGGTAAGTTATGAATAAACAAAGGATTATAATGTTGTGCTTGACAGTGATAATGCTGATTTCATTTTGCCTGTCTGTAAACGCTACTAGCATTTAGACATTTTCTACTGATAGTTCAACAGGCTGGAATACGTTAGGATGGAAACATCTTGGCAGCAGAAACACTACATATACCTATGGGCCGCTCTTTATCGAATATGGCTACTCAGATGTGCTTAGCAACGCTCTCGCGCTGTGGGGCGGCAGCTATATTACAATGACATTGAACGTATCAAGCGGCAACAAAATTTTGGTTGACAATGCCAGCGGGTTAAGCGCATATGCCTATGTCGAGTCCCCATATGACAGCAATTATCATATAAACAGGTGGACTATGACCATAGTTCATCACAGTATTGCAAGTCTAAGCAGCTCAGGCAAAAGTAAAATCATCGCCCATGAAATCGGCCATATCGCGGGCCTTGGCCATGTAGAAAACGCCAGCAGCATAATGAACTATAATTACAGCTCCTCTATGGGCGTGCGTACGCAGGACAGGCGCGGCATGGAGGTATGCACCCATCAGCACACGCACAGCGGCTCATACAGTAAAACGTATGAACCATACTCCGCAAGCGGGCATAAAACGCGCTGCACCTATTGCAAGGCATATTCTCTTGACGTGCATGTGTTTGTAAACAAGCGCTGCACATTCTGCGGGCTGGGTCAAGGGATGTCCCCGGGTTCTCTAGAACAATATAAGCTTGATTATTTACACAATATTACAAGTAAAAAATAAGTTCCGCCTATTAAGCAAAAGTTAAAAATTCCCGCGGGCCTACCTGCGGGAATTTATTTTCACCTTTATTTGAATAGTACGCTGGGCGCCTTATTCGTCGTCTTCCTCATCCTTCTTTGCCTGCTCTATTATCTTCTGGGCGATGTTTGCTGGAACATCCTCATAGCGTACAAACTCCATCTTGAAGGAACCGCGGGCCTGCGTCATGGAACGAAGGTCTGTAGCGTAGTTAAACATTTCTGAAAGCGGGGCCTCGGCAATTACCTCTGTGCCTTCCGACGTTGGATTGGTTCCGATTACGCGTCCGCGGCGCCGATTCATATCTCCCATTATATCTCCCATATACTCGTCTGGCGCGAGAACGTCATAGCGGTAAATCGGCTCCGTCAGTACCGGGCTGGCCTTTGCGCATGCCGCCTTGTAGGAAAGCCTGGCGGCGGATTTAAACGCTACCTCCTTGGAGTCGACGGGATGGTATTTACCATCATAAAGCGTTGCCTTAACACCCGTCATCGGATATCCCGCAAGAACTCCACGCTGCATAGCCTCCTTCAAGCCCTTTTCAACGGCCGGAATGAATTCCTTTGGAACTACGCCGCCAACAATAGCGTTTACAAATTCAAGCCCTCCATCCGGAAGCGGCTCAAACCTCATCTGTACTACGCCGAACTGGCCCGCTCCTCCGGATTGCTTCTTATGCTTTCCTTCCGCTTCCGCCATAGAGCGTATCGTCTCGCGGTACGGCACCTTCGGATCGTTAAGCTGGGCCTCAACTTTAAACTTATTCTTCAGCTTAGCGCACGTTACCTCAATATGTGCCTTACCCAATCCGCAAAGGAGGACGTCGCCCGTTTCCGCGTTCTTTTCGAGCGTTATCGTAGGGTCCTCCTCTTTGAGCCGGTTAAGCCCTGAAATGATCTTGTCCTCCTCGCCCTGCTTCTTTGCAGTAACAGCCTGGAATATGCATGGTTTTGGGAATTCAAGCTCTGCAAATACGACTGGGGCCGAGATATCGCATAACGTATCGCCGGTGTTTGTGAACTGAAGCTTTGCCATTGCGCCAATGTCCCCCGCTTCAATCTTGTCCACAGTTATCAGGTTCTTTCCGCGCATCATGTAAACCGTGCCTGGCTTTTCACTCTTTTCGGCATTGGGGTTATACGGGGCAACCGAGGTGGAAAGAGCGCCCGAATACACCCTCATAAGCGAAATCTTCCCTACAAATGGATCCGCAACCGTTTTCATTATCTGGGCCGCAAACTTGCCCTGGGTCAGTTCGCACGGCTCGCCAGTTTTCGCATTAACTGACGCGCGCGGCTTAGCCGTATCCGCTGTTGGCATATAATGTATCAGATTATCCATAAGGGTTGTAATACCAATATTTGGCTGAGCCGCACAGCAGCATACAGGCGTGACAATTCCTTCACTTACGCCCGCGCATAAGCCCGCTATAATTTCGTCTTGGCTTAACGTACCCTCATCAAAGTATTTCATCATTAGTTCTTCATCGCTCTCGGCGGCAGCCTCGGTAAGCGCTTCCCTCAGTTCCTCAGCGTGCGCTTCAAGAGCTCCGGGTATTGAAACCTCTTTAACGCCCTTTCCATCAAACATATTTGCCGTCATCGTAGTGAGGTCAACATAGCCTTTAAACGCTCCACCCTCCATTATTGGAAGCTGAATCGGCACGACCGACGGGCCAAACTTTTCAACGAGGGCATCCATCACCTTGTCAAAATTGGCGTTTTCCCTGTCCATTTGATTTATTACTATCATCCTTGGCTTATCGGTCCTTTTACACATTGCCATCGCCTTTTCAGTGCCTACAACAGGACCTGAAACCGCTCCGACAACTATCAATGAAGAGTCGGCAAGCGCCATGGCCTCAACGACCTCTCCGTAAAAATCAAAGCCGCCGGGGGTGTCAATAATATTAATCTTGGTATTTTTCCATTCATAAGGCGCTACGGCCATGCTTATTGAAACCGTGCGCTTGACCTCTTCCGGATCATAGTCCGTCGTAGTCGTTCCGTCTTCGACGCGCCCCATGCGGTCCAAAAGCCCTGCATTATAAAGCATAGCTTCTGTAAGCGTTGTCTTGCCCTCTCCGCCATGTCCAAACAGGCCAATATTGCGGATTTCCTTCGCGGTGTAAGATTTCATTTAAAACGTTCCCCCTATATTAGGATAATTTAGCATAAGTTAACAAACGGCTTATAAAACGCCACATAATATTTTAACAGCATAAACGCCCGTTGTAAACGGCTTTTAATAAATTATATGAAGGTAACAGCATTATATCAAATTTCTATACGAATATAAGTATACGCTAGGTATATGACATATAATTCCGTTTAAATGTAAAAATTAAGTGACAACGGAATCGCAGCAACTTATTATGGCTCCCTTATGATATACTAATAGTTAGTATATTTGAGAAAGGAGGAGCATTTCCATGGATTGGAGACAGGAATTAAAACAAAATATTACTACAGTAGAAGAATTACGATTGCATATCCCAATGTCAGACGATGAGTTTGCCGCTGCTAAAGAAGTATCAGCAATATATCCCATGTCAATACCTCTTTACTATCTTTCTTTGATAGATAAGGACGACCCGCAGGATCCAGTCAGGAAAATGTGCATACCGGCTGCGCTTGAGTCCGATTCATCAGGGCGTACGGATACAAGCGGCGAGACCGTCAACACGGTTATGAACGGACTTCAGCACAAATACCGCAAAACCGCAATGGTGCTTTCCACAAATCTTTGCGCTATGTATTGCAGGCACTGCTTTAGGAAGCGTATGGTGGGCATATCTGACGACGAAACCGCTAAAATGCTTTCGAATATATCTGAATATATTCGAAAGACAAAATGTATTGACAATGTATTGTTATCAGGAGGGGACTCCCTGCTGAACAGTAATTGGATTATCGACCAGATGCTGTCGGATTTAACCGCTATGGAACACCTGAACCTTATTAGGCTTGGTACGAGAATCCCGGTTGTTATGCCTTCAAGAATTTATGGGGATCAGGAGCTTCTCATGATATTAAAGAAGCACTCTGAAAACATGCGGTTATATGTTGTAACCCAGTTTAACCACCCCCATGAATTTACCGAGGAATCATACCGCGCCGTCAAAGCCTTGCGCGATTGCGGCGTTGTAATAAGCAATCAAACGGTCCTTCTGCGCGGTGTCAATGACGATGCCGAAACGCTTTCAGAGCTTATGAATTGCCTTACAAGGTTTGGCGTGGTGCCCTATTATGTGTTTCAGTGCAGACCTGTATTAGGGGTGAAGGAACGCTTTCAGGTTCCTTTGTTAAGCGCTATCGATATTGTTGAAAACGCAAAAGCCATGCTTAATGGTCATGCAAAGAGGTTTAAATATGTAATGTCACATGAAACCGGCAAGCTTGAAATATTAGCAAAGCTTGGTCCAAACAAAATTCTCCTGAAATATCATCAGGCAAAATCACCCGACGACGAAGGAAGGATTCTTTCACTTAAACTGGATAGCGACCAGTGCTGGATTGATGAAATAATAAACGAGTAATACCACAAAGCGGCGAATTTTGATCGCCGCTTAATTAATAATTTGACTTAAATTGCAGCAAATATTATTGTCAATAATGTGAGCGGAAACGAGGGTGGTTTTCATTATACCAAACTACCTCCATTAGAATATAGGCAAATGATAGCTATTTAATTATATCAATAAATATCGTTAAACAGAATCGTGACCGTTGATTTTGTTGTGTGTATCGCTCATAACAGGCGCAACGGCTTTTGTGTATTACCATTGATTAGGTCCTGAAAGCCTTAGCTTACACACGGATATATAAAAAAACGACTATTTAAACACCCTATCTCCGGTTCTTTTAAGGGTTCGGTCCTTGTATAGTGTAGAGCTTTGATATATTTTTTATTCCATTTACACAAATATATTAATTGCCAATGCCCTATATTGCGTTGACACCATTGACATGCGATGATAAAATATTATACTGCATCAGCATTGGTATACTGCGCGTGTTATGCGTTTTTGTACCATTATATTTGCCTGGAAGTATAGAAAATAAGCAAACTGGGTATTACTTTCAGGTGAGGTAATACCTTCCTGTTCAGGTAATGTCTGACGCAGCGGTATATTGGGCGCTTCCTCACGGTTGCATTTTTATAATGTACATAATTCAGCATTGGTCTGAAAACTGTGTAGACGGCGCGCTTGTACGTCAAAAAAGCTTTGACATGGTGAAAACCACAAACATCAGTTAGGAGTGAACGCGATGGTGCATGAGGTGCAGTTGGGTAGACGAACGAGGATGAGCTATTCCCAGATATCCGAAGTTCTCGACATGCCCGACCTGATTGAGGTACAAAAGAACTCATACAGGAGGTTTGTAAACGAGGATCTTATGGAGGCGCTAAGGGACGCCTCACCTATTACCGACCACGCAGCCAAGCTGCTTTTGGAGTTTGTAGGCTACAAGATAGACGCTGACAACCCCAAATACAGCGTTGAAGAATGCAAAAACCGGGATGTTACCTACTCTGCCCCGCTGAGGGTACACGTCCGCCTTATCAACAGAGAAACGGGCGCGCTCATCGACGAAAAGGATGTGTTTATGGGCGATTTCCCTCTTATGACCGAGCAGGGGACATTTATATACAACGGGGCCGAGCGCGTAATCGTAAGCCAGTTGGTCCGCTCGCCGGGCGCATACTACGACATGACCATTGATAAGGTGGGAAAACGCCTGTTTTCCGCCCAGATCATTCCCAACAGAGGTGCGTGGCTCGAATATGAAACCGACAGCAATGAGATATTGTATGTTAAGATTGACCGCCAGCGAAAGCTGTTTATAACCACCTTGCTGCGTGCTATAGGATATGGAACCGACGCACAGATTGTCGAGCTTCTGGGAGAAGAGGAACGGCTTCTCAACACCTTGGAAAAGGATACTTCTAAATCTGAGGAAGACGGACTTATAGAGATTTATAAAAGGCAAAGGCCGGGGGAACCGCCTACGAGCGAAAGCGCCCGCAACCTAATGAAGACGCTTTTCTTTGATAAGCGCTATGATCTGGCCCGAGTCGGCAGATATAAATTTAATAAAAAGTTATGCCTGTCCGCCAGAATCGCAGGGCGGATAGCCGCCGAGCATGTAATCGACCCGAACACCGGCGAAATCCTGGTTGAGGAAGGCTCAGAGATCAGCCGCGATGCCGCGCTAAGTATTGAAAGCGCAGGGGTTCGGGGTGTATATGTATATGCCGATGATAAGCGCATCCGCGTCGTTGGAAACTGGTTCGTCGACGCAGCTAGCCATCTGCCCTTTGATCCCGCCGAAGCTGGAATAAATGAAAAGGTGCATTATCCCACCCTTATAGACCTGTTGTCCTCGGCTCGGGATATGGACGAGAACGCCCTTAAGGCCCATATCAGAGCGAACCTAAACGAACTTATACCCCGCCACATCGTAGCTGACGATATGGTGGCGTCCGTTAGCTATCTGATTGGTATGAATTACGGCATCGGCAAGGCCGACGATATAGACCACCTTGGCAACAGGCGGATCAGATCCGTAGGCGAGCTGCTTCAAAACCATATAAGGATTGGACTTACGCGGCTTGAACGCACAGTAAAGGAGCGCATGTCGGTTCAGGATATGGATTCCGCCACGCCTGGCAACCTTATAAATCCCAGGCCCGTTGCCGCCTCAATAAAGGAGTTCTTTGGCTCGTCCCAGCTATCACAGTTCATGGACCAGACCAACCCTCTTGCCGAGCTTACCCACAAGCGCCGTCTCAGCGCACTGGGACAGGGCGGCCTTAACCGTGACCGTGCAACCTTTGAGGTGCGCGACGTTCACTATTCCCACTATGGACGTATGTGCCCTATAGAAACTCCGGAAGGGCCCAATATCGGTCTGATCAACTCCCTATCAACCTATGCCCGTATAAACGAGTATGGCTTTATTGAGTCGCCTTACCGAATTGTTGACGCAGATGGTAAGCGAATCCTTGGCGACGTAGTGTACCTAACGGCGGACGAGGAGGAGGACTGCATAGTAGCTCAGGCTAACGAGCCTCTGATAGTAAACGAGGATGGTACGTCCTGGTTCGCCAAGGACCGCGTTGTAGCCAGATACCGCGATCAGATAATCGAGGTTCCAAGTTCTGAGGTTCATTATATGGACGTATCGCCAAAGCAGCTCATATCTGTCGCTACGGCTATGATACCCTTCTTGGAAAACGACGACGCTAACAGGGCCCTGATGGGCTCCAACATGCAGCGGCAGGCAGTTCCGCTGCTACAGCCCGAAGCTCCTATTGTAGGAACGGGCATGGAATACAAAGCGGCCCATGATTCGGGCGTGGTTGTACTTGCAAATGAAAACGGAACGGTTAAGCGCGTAAGCGCCCGAAATATTATCATAGTAGACGACGCCGGAAAAGAGCATGAGTACCGGCTGATAAAGTTCAGGCGTTCCAACCAGGGCACCTGCATAAACCAGCGTCCTATCGTCTCTGAAGGCGACAGGGTCGCTAAAGGCGACGTCATAGCCGATGGGACCTCCACGGAGCAGGGCGAAATTGCCCTGGGCAGGAATATACTGATCGGATTTATGCCGTGGGAGGGTTATAACTACGAGGATGCCGTACTCATCAGCGAAGAGCTGGTGCGAAACGACATATTTACATCCATACATATAGAAAAGCATGAGCTTGAGGCCAGGGATACCAAGCTTGGCCAGGAGGAAATAACGCGCGACATACCAAATATCGGCGACGACGCGCTAAAGGATCTTGACGAACGTGGAATTATCCGCATTGGCGCCGAAGTGCATACGGGCGATATCCTCGTTGGAAAGGTGACGCCAAAGGGCGAAACTGAGCTTACGGCAGAAGAAAAGCTGCTGCGTGCAATCTTTGGTGAAAAGGCCCGCGAAGTAAGGGATACGTCATTAAGGGTCCCGCACGGAGAGGATGGAATTGTCGTAGACGTTAAGGTATTTACCCGCGAAAACAAGGATGAGCTGTCGCCAGGGGTAAACGAGCTTGTGCGCGTTTACATTGCACAAAAACGCAAGATCTCTGTTGGCGACAAGATGGCTGGCCGCCATGGAAACAAGGGCGTTATATCTCGTATCCTTCCTCCGGAAGACATGCCGTTCCTGCCGGACGGAACGCCGCTTCAAATCGTTCTAAACCCGCTGGGAGTACCGTCGCGTATGAACATAGGGCAGGTGCTGGAGCTTCATTTAGGACGCGCCGCGAAGGAGCGTGGATGGCATATCGCAACGCCGGTTTTTGACGGGGCGACGGAAAAGGATATAGCGGAATGCCTCAGGTTGGCAGGATGCGACGAAGACGGCAAAACGTATCTGTACGACGGTAGAACGGGTGAAAGGTTCGAAAACCGCGTTTCCGTAGGATATATGTATTACTTAAAGCTCGCTCACCTTGTAGACGACAAGATCCATGCCAGAAGCACCGGACCGTACTCGCTGGTAACCCAGCAGCCCCTTGGCGGAAAGGCCCAGTTCGGAGGCCAGCGCTTTGGCGAGATGGAGGTGTGGGCTTTGGAGGCTTATGGCGCGGCAAATACGCTGCAAGAAATTTTGACGGTAAAGAGCGACGATGTAATCGGTCGTGTAAAGACCTACGAAGCCATTGTTAAAGGTGAAAACGTACCGGAGCCTGGCGTACCCGAATCGTTTAAGGTACTGATTAGGGAGCTTCAATCGCTTGCGCTTGATATAAAGGTTCTGACCGACACCCGTGAGGAAATCGAAATTGATAATATGATGGAGGCGGAAGAACCCGTAGCGTTTAAAACAGAACTGCCCGATTTGGATAAGGCCGAGGATATCCTCCCGGCTAAGTTTGGAGGTTTTTCTGAGTTTGACGAGTTCGAGGACGATGAGCTTGAAGACGACCTCGAGGATGATGACGAGGGCCTGGCTGATGATGAACCCGACCCCTCCTCACAGTTTGAATTTGGAGATGATTTTATCATAGAAGGCGATGAACCGGATGACAACCTTGACGGAGAATAAGCCAAACGCATACTGCTGAAGGGAGAGAAACGTTTTGTTCGAGCTTACTAATTTCGACGCTATACAAATAGGCCTTGCATCACCTGAAAAGATACTTGAATGGTCTCACGGTGAGGTTAAAAAGCCTGAAACAATAAACTATAGGACGCTCAAGCCCGAGAAGGACGGGCTGTTTTGCGAGCGAATATTCGGACCAACGAAGGACTGGGAATGCCACTGCGGGCGCTATAAGCGTATACAGCATAAGGGCGTTATCTGCGACAAATGCGGAGTTGAGGTGACAAAATCCAAAGTCCGCCGTGAACGTATGGGCCACATTCAGCTTGCAGCCCCGGTTTCGCATATATGGTACTTTCGCGGAACCCCGAGCAGGATGAAGATGCTTTTGGATATGTCCCCAAAATCGCTTGAACAGGTCATATATTTTGCAAAATATGTGGTGCTTGATCCGGGCGATACCGATATACCGTATAAAAAGCTCATGACTGAGATGGAATATCGCCGTGAAGCAGCCCGCGTAGCGCCAAAACGGTTCCGCGTAGGCATGGGCGCAGAGGCAATTAAAGAGCTGCTTCAAAAGCTTGACCTTCAAAAACTGGCCGAAGATCTCCGCGCTGAGATAAGCAAGGCTTCCGCTCAGAGCCAAAAACGCGCAAACGCAGTTAAGCGTCTTGAGGTGGTTGAGGCATTTATTAAGAGCAGCAATAAGCCGGAATGGATGATACTGGACATAATTCCGGTTATCCCTCCCGATCTAAGGCCAATGGTTCAGCTTGACGGCGGAAGGTTTGCCGCAAGCGATCTTAACGATCTTTACCGCCGCGTAATCAGCCGCAATAACAGGCTTAAGAAGCTTCTTGAAATTCATGCGCCGGACATCGTTGTAAGAAACGAAAAGCGTATGCTCCAGGAAGCTGTTGACGCGCTTATAGACAACGGCAAGCGCACCCGTGCGGTTACAGGTGCAAACAACCGGCCGCTAAAGTCCCTTTCAGAGCTTTTGCGCGGAAAGCAAGGACGTTTCCGGCAGAACCTTCTTGGAAAGCGCGTAGACTACTCCGGCCGTTCCGTAATTGTAGTTGGACCGGAATTGAAGATGTATCAATGCGGATTGCCTAAGGAGATGGCCCTTGAACTGTTTAAGCCGTTTGTAATGAAAAAGCTGGTGGAGAACGATCCCCAGACCAATATAAAGAGTGCAAAACGCAAGATAGAACGCGTAAGCAAGGAAGTATGGGACGCCCTGGAGGAGGTTATAAAGGATCATCCGGTGCTTCTTAACCGCGCTCCAACCCTACACCGGCTTGGTATACAGGCATTTGAGCCTGTTCTGGTTGAAGGCAGGGCGCTTAAGCTTCACCCCCTGGTATGCCCCGCATATAACGCTGACTTTGACGGCGACCAGATGGCCGTACATGTACCGCTATCCGTTGAGGCTCAGGCTGAGGCGCGCTTCCTTATGCTGGCCTCAAACAACATACTTAAACCCCAAGACGGTAAGCCTGTGGTAAGCCCAACGCAGGATATGGTAATGGGATGCTATTACCTTACCCTTCAGCGCGACGGCGATAAGGGCGAAGGCAAGGCGTTTTCCTCCGAGGACGAAGCGCTTATGGCGTATCAAAGCGGCGACGTAACGCTCCATGCTAAGGTGAAAGTACGCATTCAGCGGGAAATCGACGGTGAGATCCACAGCAAGGTCATAAACACCTCTGTTGGCAGGCTTATATTTAACGGCGCTATCCCTCAGGATCTCGGATTTGTCGACAGGTCGCTGCCGGAAGATGCGTTTAAGCTTGAGATAGATGAAAAGGTGACCAAGAAAACGCTAGCTTCGATAGTCGACTGCTGCTATCGCAGACACGGGGCTACCTCCACGTCGAATATGCTCGATAATATCAAGAGCCTTGGGTTTAAATATTCCACCAAAGGGGGAATAACCGTAGGCTATAGGGATATAATCGTACCCGAGCAGAAAAAACAGATGCTCGCCGATGCGGAAGACAGGGTCATAGAAATTGAGGATATGTATATGATGGGCGTCATCACTGCAAAGGAACGCCGTGAGCACATCATTAAGATCTGGGAACAGGCTACCAAAAACGTAACCGACGCCCTGATGAACAGCCTTGACGAATGGAACCCGATTTACATGATGGCAAACTCCGGCGCACGCGGAAGCACCAACCAGATACGTCAGCTTGCCGGCATGCGTGGACTTATGGCTGACCCCAGCGGTCAGATAATTGAGGTTCCAATTCGTTCCAACTTTAGGGAGGGCCTTACGGTTCTTGAGTTTTTCGTTTCTTCGCACGGAGCGAGGAAAGGTCTTGCCGATACCGCCCTCAGAACCGCGGACTCCGGCTATCTTACCAGGCGCCTTGTCGATGTCTCCCAGGACGTTATCATACGCGAGGACGACTGCTTTAAGCTTAGAAACGATAGCGTTAAGGGAATACGCATAGAGGCGATAAAGGACGGCGACAGGATCATCGAACCTCTTGGCGACAGAATTCTTGGCCGTTATACAGCCGAACCGGTCTATCACCCTGAAACCGGCGAACTAATAATTGGAGCAAATGAGCTTATCACTTATGAGCTGCGCAATACAATAATAGCCGCCGGTGTTAAAAGCGTTGTCTGCCGCACTGTATTCACATGCAGAAGCGAGCACGGCGTATGCGCAAAATGCTATGGCGTTAACTTGGCTACCGGTCACCCTGTAAATATTGGCGAAGCCGTAGGGATAATAGCGGCGCAAGCTATCGGAGAGCCTGGAACGCAGCTGACGATGCGTACGTTCCACACAGGCGGCGTCGCGTCCGCGGACGATATAACACAGGGTCTCCCCCGTGTTGAGGAAATATTCGAGGCCAGAAAGCCAAAGGGCCTGGCTGTGATATCCCAGATCGCCGGCACCGTACACATACAGACCGGCAAGAAGACCGAGGCTGTAATCACAAACGAGAGCGAAACCGAAAAATACCTTATACCATTCGGTTCAAAGCTTAAGGTTGCCGACGGCGATTTTGTGGCGGCCGGAGACGAGCTTACTGAAGGCTCTGTAAACCCGCATGAAATACTAAGCATAAAGGGAGTTAATCAGGTCCAATCCTATATGCTTAAAGAGGTTCAAAGCGTATACCGCGACCAGGGCGTTGAAATCGCCGATAAGCATATTGAGATCATTATTAGGCAGATGCTGCGCAAGGTTCAAGTTACCAACGCTGGAGATACCCAGCTGCTTCCTGGCGAGCTCATAGATATATTCCGCTTTGAACAGGAGAACAGCAGGGTTATTGAGGCGGAAGGCCAGCCTGCCGAGTCAAAGCGCAAGCTTATGGGCATTACCAAGGCCGCGCTCGCTACCGACTCGTTCCTGTCCGCAGCGTCGTTCCAGGAAACGACCCGTGTTCTTACCGAGGCCGCCACAAAGGGGAAGGTGGACCCGCTGGTAGGATTAAAGGAAAATGTAATAATCGGCAAGCTCATTCCAGCTGGAATCGGACTCAAGCGCTACCGCAACATTGATATACAGGTGGAAAGCAATGCGCACGATAATGTAGCAACAGACCATCAGGTGCATGCCGAGCGTATCCTCTCTGACAGCGATGAGGACTATGCGGCGCTAGCGGCGGAGGCTGCCGGTCAGCCAGATAGGCCATCGTTCTCCGATTTTACCGAGCTTGAACCGCTGGAACTTGCCGAAATGCCGGAGATAAACGCCTTTTAGCTTATACGTGTTTAGTCATTAGGAGGCAAAGTGGAAAACAAATATACAAACGAAGACTGTCCGCTAAGGGGCGGAGACGATTGCAGGCTTCTTAATATGCCCGGGTGCAATGAGTGCCCCATAAATAAGCTGCCCCGTGAAGAAAAGGTCAAGGCTGGAAGGGAGCTTCGCGATACGGCTATACTCATGCCGATAGAATTGGTGCGTTCCGCGGCGGAAAGCTCCCACTGCCTGTTATGCAATGACGACGTTAAGCGTAAGCGTACCTGTTACGCCGTTGCCGATTTAGGGCATAAGCACCCTAACCCTGATAACACCAGCGATATCTCAAAGGGCGGCCTTTTAGTTCCGGTTCAGATAGCCTCTTGTAACCAATGTAGGCGCAATTTTACTCTTGCCAGCTATCTTCCGGATGCCCTGTCACTGCTTATCGCAGGAATAGCGCTTGTATTACTAAGCATACGCGGTATTAGGGAGCCTCTTATGTCGGTGCTTATGGCCTTGCCGCTGATAGTATTTATCGCTGCCTGTATACTGGCTGTGACCGTTCGCTATACGCTTAGACGCTACCTGTTAAAAAGACTCGGTAAACGTACTAAATTTAAAATATCAGACATTGGCATAATTTCACGTATGTACAGCAATGGCTGGTTTGAACTTTATGGCAACAACCGAGGGATTTCAAAGATATACTTTAACGACGCGCCCCTTTCTAAGGGACCGTATACCGCGTATATTCGTGAATCCAATGATGGCCCGGCAGACATCAAGCTAGATCAGAGCATAGAAGAATAGAGTATAAGTAACCCGTTTGGCGCCTGTCAGACGGGGTTTCTATTTTATTGCAAAGTTTAAATTAATTCTGCTAAATTGCTTTTAAGCACCACTTTGCCGCGTAAACCAGCGCTTAAATTGGTTACTGATGCTTCGCCTCATTAATTTTTTCTATGTTATCGGGTGCTAATAATCCATGCCTTGATACTAGGCAAAACCGCGGCAATGCCAGTACCGCTTTACCGCGCATAATGGTATATACCAAAATAATGTAATGTATTTAATTAACCCCTTCCAATGCATCGCTGATTACCTTGCAATTCTTCAAGAATTTAAGGACTTTTTCCGCATACATATATTTCTGAGTACGCCTTGCTTGACAAGGCGGTAAGTTTGAATATAGAATATGTGCGGTCAACCGCCTAAATGAAAGGACAGTTATTATGGATATACCTGATATCGCATCCGAGTCAAGGCGACTCTCAATTAACGCGTTTCACGCTCAAAACGGCGTCGTCTTCGTTGACCCATATAATACATATATTGGTCCGGATGTAAGGATTGGTAAGGGAACTGTGATTTATCCAAATGTATGTATTGAGGGGAACGTACTGATTGGAGAAAATACAATAATACATATGGGTTGCAGCATTAAGGATACAGTTATCGGGAACGAATGCGTTTTACGCTACGTAGTTGCCGACACGGCTGCAATAGGGAACAACGTAAAAATTGGGCCGTTTGTCAATCTGAGGCCTAATACACATATTGAGGACGACTGCAAAATCGGTGATTTTGTAGAAATCAAGAACTCTAATTTGGGTTTGGGCAGCAAAGCGCCCCATCTTTCATATATCGGCGACGCAGATGTGGGAAGCCAGGTCAATATCGGATGCGGAGCTATATTTGTAAACTATGACGGTGTAAAAAAGCATAGAACGCATATAGGCGACAGGGCCTTTATCGGATGTAACACAAACCTTATAGCGCCGCTGAAACTCGGCAGCGACACCTTTACCGCCGCAGGCTCTACGATTACCAGGGATGTACCCGACGGCTCCCTTAGCGTTGAGCGGGGTGAGCAAAAAAACATTGCCGGATGGGTGGAGCGTATGAGATCCAGAAAAGGGGACTGAAAACCGCTTGTACATAAACATCGACGGTATAAATATTAACTATGAACGCATCGGATCGGGCAAGCCGGTCCTGTTGCTGCATGGCTGGATGGCTGGGATTGATACCATGCGTCCTATCGCGGCCCATCTTCTAAAGCTGGGCAGGGAGGCCGTTATGCTGGACTTTCCTGGGATGGGTATAAGCGAGCTTCCTCCCGTGCCATGGGGCGTTCCCGAATATGCCGAGATTACAAGAAAATTTATTTCCATACTTGGTTTGGAAGGCTGCGACCTTATATGCCACTCATTCGGAGGCCGTGTCGCCATAATGCTGGCGTCGGCGGAGCCTGATTTGTTTGGCAAGTTGATATTAATCGACGCCGCCGGGATAAAACCAAAGCGCGATCTCGTCTATTATTTAAAAATTTACTCTTATAAGCTTGCGAAGAGGGCGGCTAAGGTAAGCATATTTAACCGCATGTTCAAGCTGGATCAAAAGGTAAAAAAAGCCGGTTCGGACGACTACAAGTCGCTTTCAGGCGTAATGCGCGAAACCTTTGTAAAGGTTGTAAACCTTGATCTTACTGAATTGCTGGATAAAATTAAAAATGAAACGCTGCTGATATGGGGCAGTGAGGATACGTCCGCGCCCTTATGGATGGGGCAAATAATGGAAAAGCGAATAAAAAACGCGGGGCTTGCAGTTATAGAAGGCGCAGGCCATTTTAGCTATGTGGACGACTACGCGCGTTTTTGCGCTATGCTGGATATAGTTTTAAAAGATCAATAAG
>DBFNRV010000016.1:0-8671 GCA_048421225.1 Christensenellales bacterium
TTACGAGTTTAACCCGCGAAAGCCAGCTTTCGGTTGCAAGCAACTGTCAAGCTGGCTTTCGCTCTCAAGGTATCAAAAGCCTGCGCACATGTCGCAGGCTTTTGATGGATTATACTTATAAGATGATGCCCAGGTTATTTCCGCTGATTTTTGATGGATTTTACTTTTCGGATGATGTTCCCAATTTTATATTATCTCTTTGCGTTTTTTGGAGTTCTTAGAACCTTTTTTGCAAAAAAGGTTCTAAGCCGCCGGAGGCACAGCCGGCATGCGCGGCCAAAATTACGCACTGGTATTGCGTTACCGTCATCTGCCTGAGCCGGCCTCTCTCTGCCAGCTTTTATAAATCCGATAGCACGCGGCGATGTCGACGGCCAGCATGGCAATGACCAGGCCGACGAGCGCGCAGGCTACGGCCAGACCACTGAACGCAATGCCGCATATAATCATCATAATCCCGCACAAAATGGCCGAACGGCCGCCGAAGCGCTGGCATCTCTGCCATACGTCGTCGTTTTTCATGCTCCAGCCTGTACGCAGGCCAAATATAGAGTTGCGGCCCGCTTTAGGCATTATGTTCCCTATAATAATAAAAAGCGCGCCCAGGCCAAATGCCGTTAACTTAAGCAGTTCCGGCGCCTGATCGCCGGAGTTTGGGGAATATGCGGCCGCTTTCCACAGGATATATACCTCGAGCACGGTCAAAAACGCAATCACGGCAATGCCGGAAACCATCGCCGCCTTTTCCGTTCCGCTTTCGCCCTTCCTGGCCTGATACTTGGCCAGAATCACAAAAAAACCGGCTAATGCCGCTGCAATTAGGGGGAAAAGCAGGTATTCGTACTTGCTTCCCATGCGGTCTATCTCGCCGGCCGCATTATAGTGCATTGGAACACGATCGGGCATAAACGCCAGAAAAATCCCAACAATCAGAAATGACAGAACAACAAGACCTAAAACCGCCTTATAACTTCCTTTCATGTTTCAGTCCCCTTTCAAATCCTTTATCCATAGCAGCGTTTCCTCCAACACTGACGCGTTAAGCTCATAATAGATGAACTTCCCTTCGCGTTTGTCGCGTATAAGCCCCGCCTCCTTCAAAACCGACAGATGCTTGGATACGGCCGCCGCGCTGATGTTGAAGCCCTCGGCTATATCGCCCGCCGCCTGCCTTCCCCTTTTTAGACGGTTAAGTATTTCACGCCGTGTCGGGTCCGCCAATGCCCGAAGCGTATTTTGAAGCCCCACTCCATTACCTCTGCAACATACAATTAACCATTTGGTTAATTGTATTATAACATAATAATCAACGTTGGTGAACAGCTTTTGGAAAAACAAATCCGAGCTGGACGGATAGACAGGGGCGGGGGAATTATTTTTTCATTTCTATGCCTACGCGGTTAACCGGGCAAAATGGCAATCTTATCAATATTTGATCAAAAAAAGGCTGCTTTGGAAGCGAAACTCCGCATTATGACCGATTTCGGCTTCTTCGGCAAAATTAAAGCAATACAAAAACAAATGGAAATAAATCTCATGCTGTATCAAAAACGGAACCGACTGACCCAACCCGCTGCTGTATGATAGTTATTGCTTGATAACTAACTGTACATTCAGTTGCGGGTTATAGTGGCCACGCCTAGTTTATATGGAATAATGGAATAATATTCCATATAAATCCAGCTGGCTTATTCTTGCCCTTATATCATTAAAGCCGTTACGGTTGGCAGTAATTGTAAATATACTGCAATATGAATGTAGGGTGTTCAGGAGGCGAGACTTGATAAATGCAAATAGCATTAATTGCAAGTAAAGTAAATAATTAACAAAGCTGGATTTTTGCTATTGCTTTTTTAAAGAGATTTAGCGCAAAACTGCATTATACGCAAACTAAATTGCTGTTAATTCATAATTTATTTTTGTTGTCTAACAAAGGTATATATATTAATATGTTTCTGTTAGAAAATGAACGCATTAATAATATACAAGATATCGATGCGGGGATTGCTTGGTGAGACGCCGCTGAACCGCCTGAGATTCAGCGGAAGAATACAATATATTAAGCGCGAGGGAGACATGTATGGCTATCATCCGCTATACGGCGCAGAGGAATAAAAGGAGGATTTTATGTTGACCAGAACGAGGAAACGGCTGTTTGCGTTGCTATTGGCTATAGTGACGGTATTTACATCTCTAAGCGCTGGACAGGCCGCTTTTACGGAAGAGCAGCGGGATCTTCCCGGGGCTGAGGATAACGCGGCTTCCCTTGCGGGTGAAGACCCCGCGGCCCTACCCGAGGTTTCGCAAGCCCCTGGGGAATTGCCGGAAACCCCGCAAGCCCCTTCGCCCGATACGGATAGCAAGGGGGAAGCTATCGATGAAAAGAGGACGTATTCCATAGATTTGATGGAGATCAGGAATATCGATGGCGAAGGCAGCAGCTATAGTTCTTCCAATCACCACTGGACACAGAGCTCATCAAACGGCGGCAAGGTGGAACTTAGCGCGGATGACCAGCGCGAGATTAAAATTTGCGGCACGGGCGTGGGTACGGTAACGCTTACACATACTTACCGCTACAATAACAGGGATAGGACAGAGACACACACTGTCCATGTCATGGAAACCACTATAGAGGGAAAGGTTTACCTGCGCTACAGCAATGAGGTCCCCAGCGACATAAATCAGCCTTTTGACGCAGCCGAGTTTGGTCCTGCCGGCAACAACACCCCATATATAATAGTAAATGTCAACTTAAAGGATGTGCTGGCAAAAACAACGCCCTACATCGATTTCAGTGAAGAACATGTTTACTTTTCAATCGACAGCGACGCCTCCTATATGCAGGGCTATACGGACCGCAAGGACGGGGCGGACGACCTTTATACAAACGCGATCTGGCCGGCTATAGACAAAGAGGGCCAAGACGGCCTTGAGGGCATATTCGGAAGAGCGCAGATAGACGGCGAAGAGCGCGAGAACTTCATAGGCTATGTTTTAAAGCGTGAAAATGACGGCTGGCATATCGACGGCGTGCTAAGGGACGACCCGCCGGTGTATGTCGTGGAGCTGTACGACAGGTCGTTTCCAAATCCGCCGCCCTGCGCGTTTGCCATAAGCCAGGCGGGAAGCCCCGGGGTTTCCTACGGCGACTTCAAGGTAAAGCTTGAGGAGTACCTTGGCGGAAGCGATTATCAATACATTACCGAGGTTAACGACAGGGTCGTAGTCCGCTATAAGAAGGATGGCATAACGTATGAAACCACGGTAACGCCATTTACAGGCGACAGCAATCAGCGGTATTACCATATAAACCCGTCAAACGACGGCTTTGGCTACAGAACTGTCACCCCGAACATATATTACCTCTGCCGGCTTGAGATATCAAACCCCAGGGTTGTGTTTTCAAATCTCACCATCAGCAAGGCGGTTAAAGGGAGCGCGGCCAACGCGGACGAACACTTTACCTTCACCCTTACCGCGGGTAACCTGGCGGGGCAGGCGTTTAACGTAACCTATACGGGAACGGACGGCTGCGCGGAGGAGCATGCGCAAAGCATTGCGTTCAGCGGCGGCGGTATTGCGGCAATAACGCTTAAACACGGCGAATCCGCTGAAATTAAGAACCTTCCAACCGAAACGGAGATCCGCATCGTGGAAACGGAAAGCGGCGGAGCCTCCAACTATTCAACAAGCGTAACCGTTAATGGAAACACCGCTCAGGGGAAGACCGTAACGGTTAACACTCCGGCGGACGGTTCGGCGCTGTCGGCGCGGTTTATAAACGAGCTGCCAAGCGTGCCGCCGACTGGTATAAACATGGATATCGTTCCCTATGCGATACTTGCCGCCGTGGTTGTCGCCGGCGCCGCGGCATTCCTGATCCTGCGCGCAAGGCGAAGGAGGCGTGGAAGCGGCAATGACGAATTCTGGGGATAAGCATAAGCGGCCCTACGGGAAAAAGGGGGCAAAAAAGGCGGACGCGCCCCGTATCCGTGAGATAACTTGCCTTGAAGACATAGCGGAGGCGCTGAAACTGCTTAGGTTTAAAAAAGCGCTGTTTGGGCTTGACGAAAGGGATGTTTGGGCGAAGCTGCGCCGGCTTGACGAAATGTACGCCGGATTATACAAGGCACAGGAGCTTAAATACCGCGCCCTGCTGGAAGAACGCGAAGAAATTATTAAGCGGTATAGCGACGGCCTAAAATCCGGCGGCAATGGGGATGAGCGCCATGAGTGAGCTTATGCGGCCGGATTCCCCGACAGGGCGCGTAATCAAGACAAGGCTCAAGCGGGCGGTCGAGCGCCGCATATGGCTATATGCGCTGCGAAAGCTTGCGATAACCGCGCTGATACTGGCGCTGGCGCTGAGTTATGTAGTGGGGCTGACGATATATAAAAGCGACATGATGTCCCCTGCCCTGCACGAGGGCGACCTGCTTCTATATTACAGGCTTCAGGGCGCCTACGCTTCGGGCGACGTAGTGGCGTACACGGCCGGCGGGCATACGCATATCGGGCGGATAGCGGCGCTCCCAGGGGAGGTTGTGCTGATTACCGGGGACGGCCAGCTTGTAATAAACGGATATATACAGGCGGATATGAACGCCGCCTATACCTACCCTGTGCCAGGGGGCTGCGCGTTTCCGCTTACCCTTGGACCCAGCGAATACTTCATCCTTGCCGACAGCAGGGACGGCGGCATTGACAGCCGCACCTTCGGCGCGATACCGGCAGGCGATCTAGAGGGAAAGGTTATTACGGTCCTGCGCCGCCGAAGCATATGAACCGATCTATAGAATTGCGCAAGCAATCCTTATGGATAAAAAACTATTTTGGAGGAAAAGAACAAGATGAAACGGATGAAGAGATTATTCTCAATCGTTATGGCAGCCCTAATGGTGCTGTGCATGACGGCAACCGCCCTGGCTACCGAACCGGTCGCACCAACCCCTATTGGGATCGGCACGGACACCCCGGGCGCGCAGCAAAACGTGACAAAGACATGGACCGCCGCGTCTATCCACCAGCTCAATGACACCGAAGAATTCAACTTTTTACTTCAGTATGGTGGCGCTACCCCGGTTGGCACCAACCCTACCGCCGTGCCACAGTACAATAATGCCGATTTTGACGAAAAAGCGGTAGAAATCACACATACATGGCAAACCAGCGCGACGGTCAACCCGGACGGAAGCGCGTCCGCCTCAAATTCGCTGGGCTTTGCATCGCTCTTTAGTGGGATAACTTTCTCAGCACCGGGCGCTTATAACTTTACGCTGGAAGAGATTGAGGGAGAGAACCCCAACGTCGTATACAGCGACGCCGTATTTAACATAACGGTGTATGTAGCCTGGGTGTTGGATGATAACGGCTATCCGACAAACCAGCTGGCTATCACCGGCATCGTAACCAACAATGAAGCGGGCGAAAAGCAGGCAAGCGGCCCTGCCTTCCCCAATACGGCGGCAGGCGCGGCAAACCTTATGGTATCAAAGCACGTAACGGGCAACGCAGCCAATGTAAACGACTATTTTGAGTTTGAGGTAGATATCACCGGCGGCGCTACCGGCACGTACGCTATAAGCTATGTGGGTAACACCTACACTCCCGCAAATCCCACCACTATCACAGCTGGAACTAAGGCCACGATTCACCTGAAGCACGGCGAATCGTTTACAATTCTTAACCTGCCAGTTGGCGCGGCCTACAGCGTGACTGAAACCGACGCCCTTGGATACGACGCAACAACAATAGACGGTGAAGCGGCGAATGAAGACCGCTCCATAACCGGTGTTATCGCTGATGGCGGCGTAATCGTAGCCTATGTAAACAGCAAGACGTTCACACCGCCCACCGGACTGTTTATGGACATAATGCCATACGCCCTGATCTTCGGCGCAGCGGCGATCGGCGCCGTAGCGTTCATAATCCGCCGCCGCCGCGTATCGGAATATTAAGCGATTAAACGGTTAAGCGGCAGGAGCGCCTTTCTCCGCGGGATAGGGGAGAGGCCCGGGGTACGGAAAGGAAGGCTTAAATCGGTATGGCGCGGATAGCGGACAGGATAATAAACTTTGTTATTTCCCTTCTGCTCTTAGGCACGGTGTGTTACGCGGGGTATGCCCTGTGGGACACATGGAGCGTGCTCGACAGCGCCAAGTCGGTTCAGAGAAAGCTTTTGCCGTACAAGCCGACGGAAACGGAGGATCTTGAAGCAAGCTTTGAACAGCTTCTAAAGATAAATCCGGACGTGTGCGCCTGGATCACCATTGACAACACGGGTATCGACTATCCGGTAGTACAGGGCGAAACGAACTTTGACTACCTGTCCGCAGACATTTACGGAAACCATTCATCCGGAGGGAGTATTTTTCTGGATAGCGGAAACAGCCGCGACCTGAGAGACGATTACTCCATCCTGATGGGACATCACATGCAGGGCGGCGCAATGTTCGGCGACGTGGACCTGTTCAGGGACGAGCGGTTCTTCCGCGCCAACTACACAGGCGCCCTGCATGCGCCCGACAGGTCGATGCGGCTCGAAATCGTAAGCATAATCCAGGCGGACGCATACGACAGGGCAATATACGGCGTGCCAATAGCCGCGCAGAGCGGGAAAGCCGCGCTGATCTCAAGGATAGACGAGCTTGCGATCTATACCCGCGGCGATCCATTGGGCATGGGGGATCAGATAATTGCCCTGTCCACCTGTTCCTCGGATTATACAAACGCAAGACTCCTGCTGATTTGCCGCGTAACCGGGGAAAGCAAAGCGGAGGAAGGAAGTGAGGATTAATATTTATGTTAAAGAAGCTTATTAAGGGCACAGCGATCATAGCGGCGGCGTTTGCTTTTTTCCTCAGCATAACGCCCGGGGCGGCCTTTGCGGCGGCGCGGGACGCCGAGGCCAGGATAATGATAACCAAGCATATTTCCGGCATAGAGGAGACGGATGAGGTTTTCGCTTTTCAGATAATCGCCGACGACGAAGCCTTCCCAATGCCGGATAATCCGGAAGTTACCATTGCGGGAGAGGGGAAGGCTTCGTTCGATATCTCCTATGGCGAGGTCGGCATATATACCTATACCGTGCGTGAAATCGCGGGAAGCGGCGAATACTGTACATATGACGACACCGTCTACGCCGTATCGGTCTATGTGCTCTGGGATGAGGAGAATGGAAAACTGGATACCGTTGTGGTCTGCGCTGATGAAAACGACTATAAAACAGAAGCGGTCTTTACCAACGTATATACGCCACCAGTTCCGCCTCCAACGCCAACGCCTACACCGCCGCCGGCTCCGACGACCGGAGACGCCAGTAAGCTTGTTCAGGGGCTGGCATTGACGGCCATTGCAGCGATATGCATATTTGCAGCGTCCTATCTGTTGAAAAGAAGAAGGACTCAAGCGTGATATACATGTCCGGCTTATGCCGGGGCGGCATTATAAACGGCGCTTGCCGCAGGGCAGCCGCTTAACAGCGGAGCGCGCATAGGGCGTCCGGTTCCCACCTCCAGGGGGACCGGACGTTTTATCGCCACAGGCGATTCGTAATGCGCTTGCTCAGCGCATTACGAGTTTAACTCGCAAAATGCGGCCCTCGGCTGCAAGCAGCTATCGGGCCGTATTTTGCTCTCAAGGTATCAAAAGCCTGCGCGCATGTCGCAGGCGTTTGATGGATTATACTTTTTTGGTATGCTCAAGACTTGTGTTGCCCGTACTAATTTGGGATGGGTTTCAAGCTTGCGGTTATTCATCCAAGTCTAATGCTATCCCATTGCATTTTTTTGGAGTTCTTAGAACCTTTTTTGCAAAAAAGGTTCTAAGCCGCCGGAGGCACAGCCGACATGCGCGGCCAAAATTACACCTTGCGGACGCGTGAGCGGTGAGCGAACGCGTCCGCAAAACTCAAAAAACGGAGCAATCCGTTTTTTGAACCGCCTATGGCGGTAAGCGGTAATAGGTTCTAAGCCGCCGGAGGCACAGCCGACATGCGGGCCTAAATTACGAATCCGCTACAGCAGCCGCTTGGAGAACAGGCCGCTAATGATGTAAACCGCGCCCTGAACAACAAAGTTGAGTCCTACAAGAATTGTCATGGTAATAAGCGTGGCAAGCGGCTCGAACAGAGAGATTACGCCAAGCGCGGTAACGATTATGCCAAGCGCGAGAAACCAGCCCCAGCCCCTGACGCCAGCCTTTTTTATATCTACAGAGCCAACAATTCTGGCTATTCCTGTAAACAGCAGCCACATCGAGAATAAAAGCGGCAGCGCGGCGGCCGCGAGTATCTGATTAAACATCAAAAACAGCGCCAGCACAATGGTTAGTATTCCGTCTGCAAGAATCCAGCCCGCTCCTGTAATGAATTTATTCCATCTGGCGAATACGATGACATCGACAATGCCTGACAGAAGCATGATAATGCCCAGCATCAGCGACATGGACGCCACGCCAACGGCGGGATTGATGAGAATATAAATCCCAGCGATAAGAAGCAGAATACCCGATATAATCCACAGCACCCTAATGACAGCATTATTTTTCATTGCCACAGCCTCCTATTAATGAATTATTTGCACTTACAACCAAATTATAACATTGTATCTATAATATGTCAACGAATTTAAAAGCCCCTACTAAGCAATTATTTATTCGACACTTT
>DBFNRV010000017.1:0-2901 GCA_048421225.1 Christensenellales bacterium
ATTTTATATTTTTACGCTCTTTAGCCTCAAAGCGTTTAATAGTACGGTTACGGAGCTAAAGCTCATAGCAAGCGCAGCCATCATTGGGTTTAGCAATGGACCGCCGAACGCATATAATACACCGGCCGCTATTGGTATGCCTATGCAGTTATATGCAAAAGCCCAGAACAGATTTTGCTTTATAGTACGCATGGTACGCCTGGAAAGCGAAACGGCGTCGGATATGCCCCTTAAATCGCTTCTCATAAGAATTATTGAGGCGCCAGCAATGGCGACGTCCGTTCCTGTATTAAGCGAAAAGCCAACGTCCGCCTGAGCAAGCGCAACCGCGTCGTTGATACCGTCTCCTGCCATACCAACAAGCTTTCCTTCCGACTGCAGCTGGCTTATTATACCCGCCTTTTCTTCGGGCCGGACGTTACTTCGCAAGTCCTCAATTCCAGCTTGACGCCCGATGGCCTCGGCTGTATTCGCATTATCCCCCGTTATAAGAAGCACGCCTATCCCCTGCCCCTTAAGCCGATCGACCGCCTCGGGCGCTTCATCCTTTATTTTGTCTGCGACAGCAACTATACCGCACAAATCCCCATCGGCCGCCAATAGCATCGGGGTTTTCCCCTGTTGCGCCAGCCGCTCCATGTGGTCGTGCACTTCGGTAGTAAGCTCAACCCCATTTTCTTTCATAAGATCGGCATTGCCCATAAGCAACAACTTGCCTTCGGCCCTTGCTTTAGCGCCGCGTCCAATAAGGGCCTCGAATTCATCGGGGTTACCAGGCATTAACCCAGCTTTTTCAGCATATTGGACTATTGCTTTGCCAAGCGGGTGCTCCGACATTTTTTCTCCGGTAGCAAATAGGGTCAACATCTCAGAAGAACTCATTTCAAACGATATAACGTCTGTGACGGAGGGCTTTCCTTCAGTAAGGGTGCCAGTCTTATCAATGGCCAGGACGTTAAGTCTGCATGCCGTTTCAAGCGCTTCCCCATCCTTGATAAGTATTCCAAGCTTAGCTCCCCTTCCCGTTCCTACCATTATGGCTGTAGGCGTTGCCAGGCCAAGAGCGCAAGGGCAGGCTATAACTAGGACGGATACGAATATGCGTAAAACGTGCTCAACAGTTTCACCGGTAAATAGCCATATCAGAGCGGCAATTATTGCTATCGCCCCTACTACCGGCACAAATATGCCGCTTATTCTATCCGCAAGCCTTGCTATAGGCAATTTTGTTCCCTGAGCCTCCTCAACAAGGCGTATCATCTCAGAAAGGGTTGTATCCTCGCCAACATGCACTGTGCGGAATACTATCGCTCCCCCTAGATTAACACTGCCCCCTGTTACATGATCGCCAACCGATTTATCAACGGGAAGGCTCTCTCCCGTAAGCATCGATTCATCAATAGAAGTAGCTCCCCTTACTATTGTGCCATCGGCGGGTATTGAGGATCCTGGCCGAACGACTACAAGGTCCCCAGGCATAAGCTCATCTACTTTGACCTCACGTTCAAACCCGTTCGTATCCTGTATAACCGCACTGTCGGGCGCAAGCTCTATAAGACTTTTGAGAGCTTCTCCAGTTTTGCCCTTTGCTCTTGCTTCAAGGTATTTTCCAAGCATGACTAGGGTAATTATTACGCCTATGGATTCAAAATATAGCTCATGGACGGCATGAGCATTTCCCGCTGAGATGCGCCACATGGAATAAATGGAATAAGCCAGAGAGGCAATGGTGCCTACTGAAATGAGGGAATCCATGTTTGGGTGCAGTCTTAAAAGGGCGCCGATACCCCTAACATAAAAGCCCCAGCCCGCCACAACGATTGGCATGAGCAGCAACAGCTGGACCGCTGCAAAAAGCATCGGATTATCCGGCGCAACTGGAGATGGCAGGCCAACCATCGTTCCCATGGATATATAGAACAGGGGAATAGCGAAGACTATAGCCACAATAAGGCGGTTTTTCTTCCCTCTAAGATCTTTTGCGCGCCTTTCTTCGTCAAGCATAGACTGCTTTTTAAATCCCTGAGCGGGTAGCGCGCCGAAACCAGCTTTCTTTACAGCGTTTATAACAGCGTCGCTTACATCAGACTCGCTCCTTACCCTTAAGCGCTCGGCGGCAAGGTTTACATGGGCGGCTTCCACGCCGTCAACTTTGCCTACAGCACGCTCTACTGCGGATGAACAAGCCGCACAGCTCATGCCAGTTATTGAAAACTCGCTAATCAAATAACACACCACCCTTCAAATTAAGGCGAATAATGCACAACAAGGAAAACTTGCCCGTGATTAGTCACTGCTAATTTGGTATTATAATAATATTATCATTTGATACATTGCATGGCAACATACCTTGCCATTTTTACCCTTATTTTTGTTTAAGGATCAATTCGGAAAAACAACCTGCTTTAAAGGACGGACTTCATCGATTTCCCCTCCGCCAAGACAAATGTCGCCTTCGTATAGTACAACCCACTGCCCTGGAGTTACGGCACGTTGCGGTTTTAAAAAATCAACAACGCATCCATCGCCGCATACGGTTACGCTTACCCTTTGGTCCGGCTGCCTATATCTGAACTTAGCCGTACACGTAAACTGTCCGGCTGGAGGTAAACCCGATATAAAGTTTACTTTATTGGCTTTCAGCCCTATGGAGAACAGCTCCTCGTGCTCCCCCTGTTGTACTATCAGGCGGTTTTTTGCCAAATCTTTGGCGACTACATACCAGCTTTCGCCGCTTCCATCATTTCTTCCGCCTATTCCCAACCCGCGTCTTTGACCTATTGTATAATACATAAGCCCATCGTGAGTTCCAACCACCCTGCCGTCAAGCGTTATGATATCTCCTTGCCTGGCCGGAAGGTACTGCATAAGAAATCTTTTAAAATTTCTCTCTCCAATAAA
>DBFNRV010000018.1:0-4334 GCA_048421225.1 Christensenellales bacterium
TGTATTTGTCTTTATAAGCTCTTATCGAATCGCCTATGGCGATAATAGGTTCTAAGAACTCCAAAAAATGCGAAGGGAATAATATTAAAACTAGGCGAACAACCATAGCTTTACAATCCACCAGAAATTAACATAGACAACCCAAAGCTTGTTCGTACCAAAAAGTATAATCCATCAAAAATCAGCGGCATGTACGGTGATTTTTGATACCTTAAGAGCGAAAGCCAGCTTGACAGTTGCTTGCAACCGAAAGCTGACTTTTGCGGGTAAACCTCGCTTAGTGCTGTACAGCACTAAGCGAATCGCCTATGGCGATAATAGGTTCTAAGAACTCCAAAAAATGCGAAGGGAATAATATTAAAACTAGGCGAACAACCATAGCTTTACAATCCACCAGAAATTAACATAGACAACCCAAAGCTTATTCGTACCAAAAAGTACAATTCATCAAAAGCCTGCGACATGTGCGCAGGTCTTTTGATACCTTGAGAGCGAAAGCCAGCTTGACAGTTGCTTGCAACCAAAAGCTGGCTTTCGCGGGTTAATCTCGCGTCGCGCTGATCAAGCGCGATGCGAATCGCCTATGGCGATTTTGCGTGCTAATCTCGCGTCGTACTGAACAAGTACGATGCGACGCCGAAGGCGAGTGGGCGGCATGTGCATCGGCCTTTTGATACATTGAGAGCTAATGATTAAAATCCTAATATTGATAGAAATCAAACATTGTTTTTCGGGATTCCAAAGGGGACTTTTTACAAAAAGTCTCCTTTGGTGGGGTATGGGGCAAAGCCCCATATATGAGGGCTGATCAAGCGCTAAGCGAATCGCCTATGGCCTTTACATTCCGCTGAATACAGGATATGATAGACGTGTGGTTTTATACGCGTTCCGTAATAGGCATGCGTAACAGTTGTCAATATAACCCGCGCGTCAGGCGCGAAGCGGAGGTATAGATGCAAACCGTTGTGGATATCAGGTTCAGAAATGGGGGAAAGGTGTACTTCTTTGACCCTGGGGAATTAGATATAAACGAAGGCGATCATGTAATCGTCGAAACGGCGCAGGGCCTGGAATACGCCACGGCGGCCCACGGAAAGCGCGAAGTTGGAGACGACCAGGTGGTTATGCCGCTTAAGCCAGTGGTAAGAATCGCCACTGAGGAGGACGAGGCGCTCTATCAGGAGCTTCTTGCAAAGGAACCGGAAGCGTATGAAATATGTCTTAAAAAGATCGAGGACCACTGCCTTGATATGAAGCTGTCCGGCGCTGAATACGCTTTTTCGGGCAACAAGCTAACGTTTTACTTCACCGCTGATGGAAGGATAGACTTCCGCGAGCTGGTAAAGGACCTAGCGTCCGTATTCAAAATGCGTATAGAGCTCAGGCAGATCGGCGTAAGGGACGAAGCCCGGCTTATGGGCGGGCTTGGCGCTTGCGGGCGCACGATATGCTGCCGCTCGTTCCTTTCCGATTTTCAGTCGGTGTCCATAAAGATGGCGAAGGAGCAGAACCTTTCATTGAGTCCGACCAAGATTTCGGGGGTGTGCGGACGGCTGATGTGCTGCCTGCAATACGAATATGAATGCTACGAATGCACCAGAAAGCTGATGCCGGACATAGGCAGGGAGGTCGTTACAGAGGATGGCCCCGGAATTGTGCTTGAAAACAACATAATCACTGAACGCACCAGGGTTAAAGTCGCGCTTAAGGACGGCACCTATGAAATCAGGGAGTATCCATTCAGGGAACTTACGCTGATCGACGGCTGATACCTCTGATTTGCCAGGGGTTTGGGCGCTTTTATAATTAATAACGATATCCGGTTCAGATGCGCGCGGCAGCGCCTGCACCGGATTTTTTTATTGAACGTATTTGCTAAACCAGCGCCAGACCGCTTCTCTGGGAAGCCCCTTAAACCGAATAAAACCAGCAAGCCGGCTCTGGGTCGCTTCACTCCCTTCAGGCGTTCATACGCAGGGTAAAGCCTCCCTTTCTCCGGCGGGTAAGGCTTCTCCGTTCTATAATTATCGCACTCCAAGCGCCCGCGTGGAGCGCGGCGAAAATCATGTGTCGCCTTGTTTTTCATGGTGTTTCAATCAACTACCGCTTGGAGTGCGATCCTATGCCCCGTCTATCAGTCTTTATTATAAACAAATTTCAATCCAAGCGCCCTCATGGAGCGCCCGGTTCCGATGACGCGCTTGCTTGCTAAAGGGCCGTTAACCTCAATCCACGCTCCCGTGCGGAGCGCGACGGGCTAAAAAAGGCTGGCCGCCGGTTTTTACTTTATAGATTTCAATACACGGATGTAAAAATCGAGATAAAATATTTGCGCTTGCTTGCTAAAGAACTTATCAGCCATAAAGGGGAACGTGATCATACTGGTTAAAATCGCGATCGGGTTTCTAAAATGGAATAGAAAAGTGTTTTCAGCGGCTGCAGCGCCAAGTTCTGGAACGATTCAAGTACTTTTTCTAATGAAAACAAAAATAAAGGAGATTTATACATACTCCCTTTTGTCTGACGCTTATAATGGCAAAGCTGAAGCGTACGGCATTTACGTCCTTTCATGATAAGGATACCCTGTGCGGTTTTGTTTATATGGCTACGGTTAACGAACTCACATTTATAATGTTTTTACCCTTGTCCTCTGAGGGTATGTTGTTAGCGGTTCAGGCTGAAGGCGAGGTAAAACGGTGGGTCGCGGCACGACCGCGGTTAACCATGGAGGAAAAAATGCCATGGATTCTTTAAAATATGGCTATACAACGGCATACATGTATAATATAGTTTTTATCCACATTATCAACATAGTTATCCTCATGTTATGATAATTACTTGTGAGTATATGTGTATAAATCAGCGTCTGTGGATATGTTTTTTTATATCCACAGTCCTTCCTCACACTTATCAAGAAGAAAAATCCAGCTGTACCGATTGCTGGCCTTGGATCCTAACATTTTCCACAGCTATATTAATAACTCTACGATAAAGAAAATATAGGGGTATCGCTAGATGCGCGCCAAACCCCCGGCAGTTTTTAAACCATGAAAACCGGCGACACGCCATATGAAGCGAGGAACGATAGAGGTTCCAGCTTTGATCGGGCGCTAAAACCAGGCAGCCGCAATCATGACCGCATATTTTATCGCATAGCTGGATTTGTTTTATTATGAATGCGAATCCGCTTCCGCTTTTTATTCTGATCTGGCCAATTTACATCACCGCTTATCCGGCATTTATATGACAGTTATAGCTCCCATGGACTTTATTTTTTGCTAAGTACCTGAGAGGATAAATCTTAGGGCAGCCGGTTTCAAATAAAAATGGTATTTATTTAAAAAGGACTGAAAAGTATATAGCGCTGAAAACACGCATGGTTGCCGGCGTTTTACATCCATAATTCTAAAATTGCCGAAGGAATGACTGGGTACCCAAAAATCCCCGCGGACGTATTGGCAATTCAAAAAATTATGCGCCTGTTTCCGTATTTTATAATGATTGTGGGCGCTAACGGTTTTAACCTTCCCCGTTGCTTCCCGAACCCATGGATTTCAATGTTTTAATCAATGGCGCAATGTACTCCTTAGAGGACAAGTCATAGGAGCTGGCGATTGCCCGTTCAAACTGTTTTTCATACTCATTTTTATCCTTTTTCTTCTTCATCATGGCGCAAAACAATTTCATCATCATTTTATCCAATAGTGGCATTTTTTCGTAGCGTAGGCCGCCTTGCATATAGTAATGAGGAATATTGAAAAACTCTGCTGGGGAGAGGTTATTACTCCACATTTCATCTATCACGTCTTTTGCTTCATTTGGTGTGGCGCCGGTTGCAAAAACTATGAATTGTGACGCTTTGCCCCGTCTGAAAAGTTCCTTCGCGGTTTTAAGGCCATCCACCGTTTTGGCGTGTATCCTGCCGCCAAAAATGACCGTATCAAAGTTTGACATGGTTTCTGCCGTAACTTGTCTTAACTCCATAAGTGTGCAGTCGATTTCACGCGCTATCATCTCAGCGTATTCCTTGGTAAATCCAGTTACGCTTTTATATACTACTAAAATTTTCATAATCATTTTCCCTCCAGCGCGGCTTTCAAAAAAACTTGATAGGCCCGTTCCTGCTGTGAATAGATTTCATCATACGGTATTCCAGGCGTCGTTACAGAAAAAATGGCGCCAATCCCCATCGTATAGATCAGCATATCCAAATGCAGCTGCTTTGCCCCTTCTATACCGATGTTTAGCTCACCCGCAATCGCTTGCGCCATACTTGGGTCTGTTTCGGATTGATAAAAATCGTCAAATGACGAAATATTTTTCCGCTCTTGAAA
>DBFNRV010000019.1:0-40579 GCA_048421225.1 Christensenellales bacterium
TTTGCGGGTAAAACTCGCGTTGCGCTGAGCAAGCGCGACGCGAATCGCCTATGGCGATTTTGCGGGTAAAACTCGTAATGCGCTACTCAAGCGCATTACGAATCGCCTATGGCGATAATAGGTTCTAAGAACTCCAAAAAATGCAAAGGAGATAATAAAAACTGGGCAAACAACCATAGCTTTACAATCCACCGGAAATTAACATAGGTAACCCAAAGCTTGTTCGTACCTAAAAGTAAAATCCATCAAAAATCACCGGCATGTACGGTGATTTTTGATACCTCGAGAGCAAAATACGGCCCGATAGCTGCTTGCAGCCGAAGGTCATATTTTGCGGGTAAAACTCGCGTTGCGCTGAGCAAGCGCGACGCGAATCGCCTATGGCGATTTTGCGGGTAAAACTCGTAATGCGCTAATCAAGCGCATTACGAATCGCCTATGGCGATTTTGCGGGTGAACTCGCGTTGCGCTGAGCAAGCGCGACGCGACGCCGAAGGCGAATCGCCTGTGGCGATAAAAGGTTCTAAGAACTCCAAAAAATGCAAAGGGGAAGCCGGCAGGCTTCCCCACTCAAAGGATGACCCATTAACATAGCGTCAGTCGGGCGCGAATATCTCAACCGTATTTGAGTAGAATGTATGATCCTCGGTATATGTTCTTGTACCTACACGTACTTCAAATAAGACTGTAGCATTGGCTCTTACTGATGGGAACCTGGTACCATTGCTTTGTATACCCAGATCACCATATAAAAAACGCATAGGCCAGCCATGTTCACCAACAATATAGCAGTTGTCTACGCTCCCTGATAGATACACAAGACCGTTTACTGTGTTTTTAGTTATCGTTGCCAGTATATGTAACTCTCCAGACACATTGAAACTATAATCAGTGCCTGACACAGAGATTTGATCGGCTATTGGGTTTATCCAGTGGTAATTGCTTGTCCCATTAGTGGCTTCCGCGATTCTCATTACGGTTACCCCGAAGACAAAAGGCAACTGCCCGCTCGTGCGCAGCGGTTCTTCCAGATATGCTTCCACATCATAAAGGTCTGCAAGCGAAACTGAATCACCTAGTATAAGTTCAGCGCCATATTTTTCCTTAAGGCGCTTGATGATTTCCTCTTTCTCAAAGCTACTCTCCATCGCAAAAGCACAAGCGCCTAAGGACGACAGAAATATGACTGCGAGAAATATAGATATAAACTTTTTTATTTGTTACCTCCTATCCTACCCTTAGTTGACAAGGGCAGACATGGTTTTCGCACACCGAGTCGGCGCCGTATTTTGTTCCGTCCGCTTGCCGTAGGGACCGCTATGCCTGCGCGGCCGCGCCTCATCCCGCACGAGCTGGGAGAGCGAAAACTCTAAAGACCTGGAGGAGACGGATTTGTGGCCAGTTCAAGGCCGAGGAGCGCAGGACTAGCAGCGTTATTTCAAGCGATGAGAACATAGAAATGGTAATAAATTCGTTGCCCCAGGCGTGTTTTCCTTTGTAAACTGAGGGTGGCTGTTGTTTAACTCTTTTACTACTAATAAAATATAAACAATGGAATCACCTCATTAATTAATACCTTCGTAATCATAAATCGCATGCGTTTTCCTTAGGCGCGTTCGCGTTTTTAATGGTAAACCCCGTTTTAAACACGTACGCCGCCAGCGCCAGAACAAGTCCATGAACCAGGTACGGAGCCGCATAGGTTACGCCCACGTCAAGATTGTTGTCCGACGCCGCGTTTACTATTGCCGGAATGACCCTGCCGTTGATTACCGGCGCAAGCACAGCCGCAGCAGCGATGACTATTCCCCCAGCCAGCAGCAGTTTGGCGTTTTGATATATAAAGGTACGCTTTCTGGCTATGTTTATAAGCACTATGCATATCAGTATCAGGCACGCCGCTATTGGCAGGGCTCTCGTAAGGTGCATCATAAGCGCCCCCACGCGCACTGCCGGCGCGATCCCGTTTGGCGCTTCCAGATAAAGCTGCTCGCTCAGAGTGTAATAATGTCCGGCGTCTCGCGGGGTTTCACCGTTCAAAAGAATCTGCTCTCGTGCTTCGCTGCCAACAATATTTACCTCTACATAGCCGCGGCCTATGGTTACAGCGGCCTGCGCGTCAATAATAATATACCAACTACAAACCAGAACAAGCACTATAGCCAGTATCCGTCCTACGGGCTTTGACAGAATCCTTTGTGCAATCATAATATATTCCTCCTCTTTTTACATTATATCCATCTTTAATTATATATCCTTAAAAAAGCGTAAAAGTAACAATGAAATATATTTTAAATTAATCGCAATTTAGAAGTATTACTGAATTTTCTTCCACAGCCTATAGATTAATTTAACCCTAACACCTTTTATCGCCATAGGCGATTCGCGCCGTGCTTGTTCAGCACGGCGCGAGCTAACCCGCAAAACGTGGTCTTCGGTTGCAAGCAACTGTCAGACCATGTTTTGCTCTCAAGGTATCAAAAGACCTGCGCGCATGTCGCAGGCTTTTGATGGATTGTACTTTTAGGTACGGTCAAGCTTTGTATGGTTCTAAGAACTCCAAATAATTCAGAGGGTAAGGTATAAGCTTAGATGCATTATCAAGATTTTATAATCCATCAAAAGTCAGCTAAGCGATACATTATTAAAAACGCGGTTTATCGGGATTCCAACAGGGACTTTTTACAAAACGTCGCCTTTGGCGGGGGCAAGGGGCGGAGCCCCGCGAACCAGCCAGATCAGCGGCATGGAGAAAGATTTTTTATGCCATGATATTAAATAATAAAGAAGAAGCAAGAAAGTCAAACGCTGTTTTTCGGGATTCCAAAGGGGACTTTTTACAAAAAGTCTCCTTTGGCGGGGGCAAGGGGCGGAGCCCCACGAAATACGAATAAACCGACGTGCGGATTCATAGCTCCTCTATTTCGCGCTGAGCCTTTTTGGTCAGCGTTTTAAACGCGGCCTGGTACGCCCCGTCAACCATATCCCGCACTATATCGTCCGGCACGCCGCCATCAAGGTAAAGCGAGTTCCAGTGTACCTTGTTGGAGTAATAGCCAGGAACTATGTCGCAAAACTGCTGCCTGAGGAACTCGCCGTATTGGGGATCGAGCTTCATAGTGAAAATCGGCTTGCCGTACTTATCCCCGCCGCGCATTGCAAACATCTTGCCGCCAATAAAATACCTTACCGCGTTCCATGCCGGCTGAAAATCCTTTGTTACGCCCTTCTTGCCCATACAGTAGCCGTCTATCCATTCATATCCCATAATATAAGCTCCTTTTCCTCAATGCGGGTATTATATCATCGCAATGCGGGCATGTCGAGAAGTACTGAACGCACTTGGAAAATTGGTTTGCGGACAGGGCGCGGATAAAAACCGTATTCTATTTGGGTCAAGCGGCGCGCCATTTCCCCCCGCGTTATTCAAAGTCCAGCTTTTTATCAAGCTGCTTGCCGGAAATTATTTTTCTTTATAATATGAAAGGGAGTCGATCAAACCTTTTTGAGGGTGATCGACGCTATTGTGTATTATTCCCTCCTGAATGAAACCTAAGGATTCCAATGTTTTTCTTGACGCAATGTTGTATTCATAGCAGTCGGCGGTAAACATCTTAATATCGCCATGGTTGAAACAGTAATCTATCACCGCCCTGGCAGCCTCTTTCGCATAACCCTGCCGGCGGTACGCCTTGTTGATGTTATAGCCGATTGCTTTTGCCTTTATCCCGCGCGGCGCATCCATCAAGTGAATTAAGCCGATCACTTTATTTGTTTCCTTCAAAACAACGGCGTAATGCTCGTCAGCGTTTGATATAGCGACAAAGTTATCCAAAAATTCCTTATCGTCCTTTGATGGGTAAGCACGATAGGCGCCGTCGTCCAGGCAGCTCTGATCGTCGGATACGATTTCGAATAGATCGTCGGCATCCTGCGCGTTTACATTCCTCAATAATAATCTTTTTGTCTCTAATGCCTGCAAAACCCTATCTCCTTCAAATCCCCGCTTTTTCACCTGGCATTATTATATCATGCCGTCCGCCCTGTTTCCACATGGTCTATAATCGCCTTTGCAGCTAAACAAAAAAGCGGGCGTGTGCGGCGCTCTGAGTTGAGAAAAAATTGAGGCGGGATACGTTATAGCGTTACGGCTAGGGCCAGCTTATTTTACTATGTAATTAATTCATGCTTCGATAATGCCGGCGCGGTACAAGCTTCCCGCAAAAACTGGGATGGGATTACAGCTGATTTATGCTATGAAAAAGGGATGCCAAATTGCGTAATTTGCGGGCGGCAATGCTTAATATGATAGCGCCCAGGCCTGTAAAAGGCCGGAGCAAACGCCCCGGCCCGCCTTAACTTACCATTATCCTAGACCAGCAGTACAAGCCGCTGCCCGGGCGTTATGGCGTCCTTGAGCTGTGGGTTGGCCTCCCTGAGCGACTCCCTGCTGATATTGAACCGCTTAGCGATATCATAGAGCGTTTCGCCTTCCTCGGCAAAGCAGATTATTATTCCTTTGGGTGCGTCAGGCGGAGCGCATTCCTCAATTCCGGTTACAGCGTCGGTTTCATACGCGCGGTAAACGTCCGCGTCGATATATAGGGTGTAGTTCACATCCGCGGCGTGGCCCGTTCCGCCGCCGATGGAGGCCGTACATCTAACGTTTGCGTCGGCGTCGCACATGGCCGTGCATTCGGCGTCCATCTGCGCAAAGAAAGGTATATCCTCGGTAAACGAATACAGCGTGCCGCCGTCGGTCTGATAGATTATCCTTGTAAACAGTATGCCCTCAACGTCAAGCTTGCCGTCGCCGCAGGAGCACGACGTTACCATGGGGCGCGCGGACGAGTAGAGCGGCCTGTATATGTCGGGCAGGCCCTCGGGAACCTCCACGCTCTCGCGCAGCGTCTGCTTGCCCGAGGCCCCCAGCCCCTGAAGCATAAACCGCACCCGCTGCGTGGCCGGCCTGAACGGCAGCGATGGGGAATACGCATCCAGCGTAAGCGTTACAGACGACCGCTGCGGGGTAAACAATTCTACGTTTATAATGGATTCAACGGACAGTATGCCAAATTCGGCGCCAACGGTTCTTACTGATATGCTTTGAACCGAAGCCCTGCCCGATGGCATCATGGACGCCGATTCGATTGCCACCAGCTCCTCAAAGGGTATATGCTGTACGATCTGGCTCAGCCTGCCCCCGCTGTCTACGCAAAGCGCGCTTACCGTAAGCGTTCCCGATACGCACGCGTCGCCGCCTTCAAGTTCTATGCTGCGTATCATAGCCTCGCCCGAGGCGGTGAGTACCGCGTTTATGCCTGCCGCGGCTATATCCTCCCTTACGCGGATCAGCCCTCCGCCGGCGTCTACGCGGCGCGTGTATTCCACCCGCTCCGTCTTCATCTCCAGATCCCCCACGCCGGACAGGCCCGCCATTATGCGCATCGGGACGGGGTCCTCAAGGCGGCAGGAGATGTCGGCTACGGCCTCCAGCGCTATTTGGCCGCCGCTGGGCGTGGCGTTCAGCGTCTGGATTACAGCGGTCAGGCTTGCGCGCATCCCTGGCTTTGCCTCCTCTATCGCCAGCGAATGCTTAAACGGCGCGCTGGATGTAAACGCGTATACGTTCGCGTCGCTGTCCGTACATATAAATTCCACATGGACCGCGCCCTCAATGTTTACATGCCCGGGCACCACCTCGAATGAAGTAAGGTCAACGGAGCCCTGCGCATCCAGTACGCTGGCTATATTCCGCCCCTCGGGAGCTGGCACGTTGCCCTCGGCCAGCGCCTGCGATACGCTTCCTCCAGCTATCCTGTCTATCGATATCTCATTCCATATTAACTCCATATGCGTTGTCCTCCGCTATGATGATGATAATGTATATGTAAGAAAATCGGAATGCAGAATGCATTGATTCAATGAAAAATTAAAGTTATGTAAAAAAAACCTGCATAGCCGGCGGATTGGCCGGCCCTCTTCTAGCCCTGCATATTAATGCGGATAGGCATATTTTGTAAACATAAAAGAAATCCGCTGTATTTGCGGGTTCAGGACAAGCTGAAATCGAATTGAAAATTATACGATTAATGAAAATATAGCGAAATTCAGCAAATAATGTATTATATTATTGCGGGTATGGCCGCTTCGCGGGTTCTCCGGTTTTGTAAGGCTGTCGAAGTTCCCCAGGCTTAATGTTGGAACAAAGGCTGTACCACTCGCATGTCCCGCATACCTGGCCGAGCCGTCCCGCATTTATAATTTCGTCATAAGCGCGGTTTAGAAGTATTCCGTAAGGGAGTTCCATTCCGTAGTTAAAGCCGCAAAGCTCAAGGCATCGCGCGTCAAACCCGCCAGGTTTATCGCCAAAGGCGCAGGCTGCGCCGCGTTTATGGGGGCACTCCCCGCATACGTCGTCCGGCCCGGATATAAGCCGCACGCTGGCGTTTGGGCGCAGCCCCGCCTTGATACCCGCCATATTTTTGGCAAATCCGTCATTGTAGCCCTTCCCTATAAAGTGTGCCAGGCAGAGAATATGGTGCGGACGAAGTTCGGTCATTTAGGCCTCCAAAAGCTGCGGAGTATTAAAGCCAATTAATTCTATCACATACCATGCCGGCGGGCAATCATATTAATAAACGTAAATATTTAAGCTGAATGAAGAAATACCACCGCCATATTATGAGGTTTAAAGACGGTTATTTACAAATAAAGCCGCTGATATATCATAAGATATTGTATAGCATGTCCATAATAGCGCATTATTTCACAAAAAATGAACGGACAAATAATATAATAGCGAATTTTGGATTGCAAATATTCGCACTATCATTTATAATGTTTAGTAAGAAAAATACTATCGGAGGTATCGCCATGCCAGCTTTGATGAAAATACGCTCTGCATACTCATCCCTTCCCTCAGCCGAGCGCAAAGTCGCAGACTTCATACTAAATGACCCCAAGCAGGCTTCACTTATGGTTATCAACGATATCGCGCGCGCGTCGAATGTCAGCGTCCCTTCGGTGACCAGGCTTGCGCGCAAGCTGGGGTATGACGGCTTTATGGAATTCCGCGTGGCCCTCGCCGCGGGCGGAACCGACCCGATCACCATGGAGACCGAACCCCTGAACGCATCCGATTCCGACGAAGCGGCAATCGAAAAGATGTTTTTATCCTCAATGCGCTGCGTCGAGGACACCATGAAGGTGCTCGACGCGAAGAAGCTGGCGAGGTTTGTCGATGAGATTGTCGCGGCGCACCGCGTGGCGATAACGGGGCTGGGAGCGTCGGGGCATTTGGCGGTGATAACAGCCGAGCATCTGGGGCTGTTGGGCGTAGACGCCGCGGCGACCACCGACGAGCACATGATAAAGGTGCGCGCGTCTCACCTTAAGGAAGGCGACGTTATGCTTGCGATTTCCCGCACCGGCGCTACTAAGGTTGTAAACGACGCGATTAAGATCGCCCATAAAAACGGCGCGAAGTGCGCAATGATAAGCAACAATGTAAGTTCATCCGTATCGGCGCTGTGCGATTATTTCTTCTGTACCGCCCGTATACCTGATGTGTTGGAGCTGGTGGGGCGCGAGACAAATGTTTCACAATATGTTCTGCTTGAAACGCTTTCGTTCATGGTAAGCCGCAAGCTGAACGCCGACGAGAAGTTCTAATGCTTCGCATATACGCGGACTATCACACGCATACGGTATTTAGTCACGGAAAGGGCACTCCTGAGGAGAATGTCCTTTCCGCGGTTTCCAAAGGGCTTAGGCGCGTGGCGATTTCAGAGCATGCGCCGGCCCACATTTTTTATGGCGTGAGAGGCGAAAAGCTGATACGGCTCAGGCGGGAGATAGACCGGCTTAACGTAAAATACGGGGACAGGATAGAGGTTTTAATGGGGCTTGAGTGCAACCTGACCGGAAACGGCCTCTGCGATGTTCCAAAGGACTCAAGCATGTTCGACCTGCTTATCCTTGGATACCATAAGGGCGTGCTTCCGTCGAACGGGTTTTCTCTCAGGGCATTTTTGCAGCTGATGGGCATTGGGCTTGACCCTACGGGCAACGCCGAAGCGGTTGCCAGGGCGGTGGAACGCTATAAAATAACCTTTGTGTCCCATCCGGGGCTTTATATACCCATGGACATTGATGTCTTAGCCCAGATGTCGGCAGCGCTGAAGGTGCCGTTGGAGATAAACGGCGCGCGCGTCACCCTGACAAAGGCCCAGCTTGAGCGGGCTATGGCGCTTGGAGCCAGCTTTATAATAAACAGCGACGCGCATACGGCTGAAAATGTCGGAAACGTGGGGACGGCGATAGCCGCCGCAGAGCGGGCCGGCGTGGAGGAGCTGGTCGTGAATCTTGAACGGTGCTGACCAGGGCGCTTTATTGATCGATGGATATAAACGCATCTTAGGATCCGCACGCGTTTATATGAAGGATTGGCAGCGGCCAAAAATTAAATATGCGTATCACTTGTGCTAAAATATTGGCATTTCGTTAACAGCAATAAATTAGTAGATAAAAACAGCTATATGTCCCTATAAATTTTTTAAAACTTTCTCTTAAATCCATTTTCGGCTGAATCAATTAAATCCCAGCCAGACTTTAAAATGTAGCTAATACGGTTTTCTTTCAAATTCCCGCCATCTTTTAGCCTATTGTCAATCTTAAAGGCCAGCGCGCCCAGCGTCCATACGCCCGCACGGCTCATAACCGGCGGCTGTACAGCCTTACCTCGTCTATCCGATAGCAATATCTCCCCAGTTCATCCTTCCGGTTCGCTGGAGCGCCGAACACCAGCTCTTCGGGGCTGTAGATGTTGCCGACAGCTTCGCTGTTCAGCAGCGGCAGACACTCCGCGCCCCGCGCGTAACAGCGTATCCAGGTGTGATCTTTTACCAGCGAAAAGCCAATAGAACGGTAAAACCCGTTTGCCGCCATATCCTCCTGGGTCCATAATTCACAATAGCCTATGCCTTGCGCAAGCATCATGCGCCGAGCTGTTTTCCACAGCTTTGTGGCTACGCCGCGGTTGCGGTACTCGGGCAGCACAGCCATATGCCATATGACAGCGCCGCGTCCAGGGGTAACGCTCAACTCGCCGGAATCCAGCTCAGCTGATAACAGGCCGATGATATTTTCATTATCTACGGCTACGAGGTCAACCGATGGATGCGTATATCGCTCCTTTTCCCTCTTTACATCGTTAAAATAGGAGCAGTCCAGAAATGACACCACTCTGCATCTCAGCCAGCCCTGTTCGTCCGAATCCCTGTATGTTCTAATCACCATAGCGCTTTGTCCTTTTAAATCAAACATTGTCAGTCCGGCATGCCGCGCGAAACGTCTCGTAATACATTTAAGGTATCCGGCCAAAATCCAGCCGCGCGCCTTAAAGCGCCCGCTAAGCAACCCATATGGCTCCTTCGTAATCCCACAGTAGGCGGATGCGCTCCCCGCGCCCGTTAAGCATCCCCCAGGAAAGGAGTTTAACCCAAAAGCGTTTGCCTGAAGGCTGCCCGCAAAACATCGCCTGGTATGTTCTGATGAGGATAGATTTGCAGCATGCCCGTTGGAGTGGTCTTAAACCCTTTTAATTCCGCCCTATAATCCATAATCGCGGCGGCCTGGACGTTTATGTGGTCCTTAAACGGAATAATACGTATAAACCTATTCCCATTGTAATAGCTTGGCAGCTTTGCCCACAGTTTTTCATCTATGCCCATATCGCACGATACGCTTTGTAGAACTAGATGCCTTAGCTCTGAAAAAAGCTTTTGTATCTCCTCGCGATAACCTTCCATGTAGCGCTTAACAGCAGCATCCATATGCTTCCCTCCTATGGGTTTGCAGTCCGTTACCAGTGTAGGTTATTATACTCGTCTTGTCAATTCGCTATGGCTTAAGCCTGGCAGGGGCCTTACGCATGATTATCTATTTTCAGATAGACCCGTTTCAAAAGGGGCTGGGACCGATGTTTAGCTTGGGTCATATCGCGGGATTATGTGTTTGCCCGCGAAAGAAGGAATCCAATGCCGAAGGAACAAGCCGGCCGCACTTATGATATTTCCCAGGAAATATCATTTGCAAACGGCTACGCGAAAAACATGGCCTGGCAGGCGAGGATCGCGCTATAACTAAAATTTTGCGGAGCTTAAGCTTGCGGGCCGGAATCAGGCTAAACCGACTGGAAATCCGGAGATTGCGCTGTGTTTGACCTATTGCAATGCCATTGGGTACTGCGTAGGCTTTGTGAAGGCCGTCCTTTGACTGGGTTTCTATGGCTTTAGCTTCATTTTTATTTTATCGGGTTTATGGATATGGGCGTTCCCGTATGCCTTATAAACATTTGCCGCCTTGGGCGAGGCTAAGCGTATATCTCACCTCCGCCGCGTTATTCGTAAAGCGGCTGCTTTTTTCCGCCCCATCTAAAGCAAAACCGAATTTTTCGTAAAACTTCCTTGCTCTGGCATTTTCTTTAAACACCCATAGAAAAACATGGGAAAAGCCAAATTTCACGATATTATTTAAGGCCGTTTTCATCATAGCGCAGCCCAGCCCGCCGCCCCAATATCGTTCAATGGTATATATTGATACGATCTCGGCATAGTCGGGCAAATCTTCATCCCTTGATCGGCAAAACATATATTCACCGCAAGGGATGGCTCCGTCCAACGCTATATAAAATTCCCCTCTAGGCGCCCGAAGCATTGTCCTGAACATGCTAAAATTATTGGAAAGGTCGCATTGCCTTGCTAACTCGGCGGCGGGGATGATATCTTTATATGCGCTAGCCCATGACTCGGACAGGATTTGGGCCAGAGCGCATGCGTCGTCTATAGTTGCCTTCCTTATGGTATAATTCATCTGAACGCTCCATTTAAAACAAATAGCAGTTTAATTAGACCCAAATATACCATAGCCGGCGCTGTTCTTCAAGCCCGGACGTGGGACACGGGCCCGATTGCATTAGACGGGGACGAACCGCCATTGATAGCCGCGGCTAAACACCGATAAAAATTTCACCTTAGTACTGTTGACATCTAAGGTTTAATGGGTTAAACTTATTGTGGTTTAACGCATTACACCTAAAGAGGAGGCCATTATGTCAACGCCTAAGATATTTGAAAGCGAATACCGCTTCTGTCAGATCCTATGGGAGAACGAGCCGATAAACAGCACAAGGCTTGTTCAGCTGTGCAGGGAAGGGCTAGGCTGGTCGAAGGCCACAACCTATACGGTAATACGCCGCCTGGCTCAACGGGGCGTTTTAAAGAATGAAGACGCGGTTGTATCCTCCCTGATCTCAAGGGATGAGGTACAGGCGGCGGAGATTGACGAGCTGGTGGAAAAAACCTTTGACGGCTCTTTACCCAAGTTCATAGCGGCGTTTACCAGGCATAAAAATCTGTCAAAGGATGAAGTTGCCGAAATACGACGCATGATAGACACACATGGGGAGGAATGAGCATGGAAACGGTTTTTATTAAGCTGCTGAATATGAGCATAACCGCGGGATGGCTGATTCTGGCGGTTGTTATCCTGCGGGCCGTCTTTAAAAGAGCGCCAAAATCCATCCTATGCGTGCTGTGGGCGCTTGTTGGTATCAGGTTGATATGTCCGTTTTCCATAAAAAGCGTGCTAAGCGCCGTGCCCAGCGTGGAAACGGTTCCTCAGAATATACTCTACTCAAGAGCGCCGGCGATAGACAGCGGGATAGATGCGCTTAACGAGTCGATAAACCCCATACTCTCACAATCGCTGGCACCGGACATGGCCATGAGCGTAAACCCAATGCAGGTGATAGCCTTTGCTGCAAGCGCCGTGTGGATTGCGGGAATGGCCGCGCTTTTGCTGTATACCGCGATAAGCTATTTGCGCCTGCGCAAAAGGGTTGCCACGGCCGTAAGATTAAAGGACAACATCTGGCAGAGCGAGGCCGTAACGTCGCCGTTTGTCCTTGGCGTGTTCAGGCCGCGTATCTATCTGCCCTTTGGCATGGACGAGGAAAGCATGCGCCACGTAATTAAGCACGAAACTGCGCATATCAAGCGGCGCGACCACTGGATAAAGCCCGCGGGCTTTCTGCTGCTTACCGTTTACTGGTTCAATCCGCTGATATGGCTTGCGTACAGCCTTATGTGCCGCGACATTGAGCTTGCCTGCGACGAACAGGCGATAAAGGCCTTGAACGCGGACGATAAAAAGGCCTATTCCGCCGCCCTGCTGGCCTGCAGCGTAAGCAGGCGGTCCATTGCCGCCTGTCCGCTCGCTTTTGGCGAAATCGGGGTAAAGCAGCGCATAAAGAATGTGCTTAACTATAAAAAACCCGCGTTTTGGATAATAGCGGCCGCCCTTGCGTCCTGCCTGGCGGTGGCAGTGCTATTTATGACAGATCCAACGCCAAAGAAGCCCATGCTGTCCAGCATGTTGGAAAGTGAATGCGTTGAGTTTATCAAGGCCCGCGGAATTGAAATCCCCAACGGCTTTGATAACGATAACCTGGGCGATTTCGTAAAAGATATGATTATCAGCGTTGAGGAAGACCCCTACTATAATTTAGTGGTAAGCTCTCCTGTAACCCTTGACTTTGCCGAAGATATACGAAGGGCGGTTAACGAGTATCACGGTATAGAGACCTATGATATCGGCGAGCTCTGGGGCGCCGTATCCGCGGCTATAATCGACGCGAATTCGGAGGGCGCCGTACGGGGAGGGATTCCCACTGCGGCACAAAGCATATTGAAAATAAAGCATAACGGCGATAAGCTGACCGTATACGCTGTGGCAATGTACAATGAATTCATATATGAGGACGGCGTTCTAACCCTTTCAAGAGGAAACCACATGCCGGTCGCCATCACGTTTCATAATGTTAAAGGGGAGTTAAGCCCCATTGAATACTGGGTACCTCAGGATGGTAGCGGGTATCAAGCGTCTATCGGGAAAAAATTTCCCAGCGATATATATGACGCTGCGATGAGCCTGCAGGATTATGTCGAGCTACATGAGCGGACATGTTACGAACAGGCGATGGAGCATGTTTACGGGGGGTATTAGATTAAAGCTAGCATTGAAAGGTGCAGGGCGGCTTTTGACGCGACGGCCGTTTAAAAAGGGGTGTGGGCCGCGGATTTGGGAAACGCTGTCCGCGCCCTTTCTAATTGCCGTAAGAGACGGAATTTGAACGCCTGGCTGGGAGAAAAGCAATGCGCGGACAATGGGGTTCTTCTATAAGTGTCAAACCGCCTAATGGCGGGCGGCTAACCCCGCTATGGAGTGGGCGAACAGAAATATTTTATGGCTTTTGTGTCTAACATAAATGAAAATAATTAATTCAGCGGGGAAGTTGCGACGGTTTTCGCGGCTGTATAAGCCCTTTTGCCATCTGACGATAGCTATAGACAAATTACACATCTTTATAAAACTATCCAGTTGTGGTATTATTAGTCGGTAGAACTTGATTGGAGACAGGCAATGACCTACCTTGCGGGGACATATGACGTTATAGTGCTAGGAGCGGGCCACGCCGGATGCGAGGCGGCTTTGGCATGTGCAAGGATGGGGCTGAATACGCTTTGCCTTACGATGAACCTGGACTCGATAGCGCTGATGGCCTGCAATCCTGCCATAGGGGGCACTTCAAAGGGGCACCTTGTGCGCGAGATAGACGCATTGGGAGGGGAAATGGCCCTTGCCGCGGACGACGCGTTTTTACAGGTGCGCATGCTGAACACCGGAAAGGGACCGGCCGTGCACTCGCTTAGAGGCCAGATGGACAAGCGCCGCTATCATGAACGCATGAAGCTTGCGCTGGAGCGGCAGGAGCGCCTTTCCCTCAGGCAGGGCGAATGCGAGCGGATACTGACCAGGAACGGACGTGTAAGCGGAGTAATATGCGCAGGCGGGGCACAGTTTGAGTGCAGAGGGCTGATAATAGCGGCCGGCGTATACCTGAAAAGCCGGATATTGATAGGAGACCATATCACACAGGGCGGGCCTTGCGGATTTTTTGGCAGCGGGCCGCTGTCGGATTCGCTGACTGAGCTTGGCTTTTGCCTGAGAAGGTTTAAAACTGGCACGCCGCCCAGAATAAACAGGCGCGGCGTTGATTTTGACAGAATGCAGGTGCAGCGCGGCGATGTTCCAATGCCTAGATTCTCATTTATTAGTTCGCCTTCAGACGCTCCGCAGGAACCATGCTACCTTACCTATACCAATTCGCGCACTCACGAGCTGATTGGGCTGAATCTGGATCGATCCGCAATGTACAGCGGGCTGATACAGGCGGCAGGTACGCGCTACTGCCCCTCCATCGAGGATAAAGTTGTAAGATTCGCGGATAAGGAGCGCCATCAGCTCTTTATTGAGCCGGAGGGCGCGTCAACTCTCGAAATGTATGTACAGGGCATGTCTACAAGCCTTCCAGAGGACGTTCAGCTTGACATGCTGAGGACGATAGCGGGCCTTGAGCGCTGTGAGATGACACGGCCGGGCTATGCCATAGAATACGATTGCATCGATCCGCTGGAGCTATCGCTTTCGCTCGGCTCAAAGCGGGTGCGGGGTTTGTACTTTGCCGGACAGATAAATGGGACCTCGGGTTACGAGGAGGCCGCGGCGCAGGGCCTATACGCCGCAATCAACTGTGCGCTCAACATAAAGGGGGAGCCGCCGCTGCTGCTTTCGCGTTCGGACGCGTACATAGGCGTGTTGGTGGACGACCTCGTGACAAAGGGCACGAACGAGCCATACCGCATGATGACTTCAAGGGCGGAATACAGGTTGATACTCCGCCAGGATAACGCGGACCTCCGCCTTACTGAGCTTGCTAACTCTACGGGGCTTATTAGCGTAAGCCGTTATGACGCGCTAAGACTGAAGCGGGAGTGGCTTGCTGAAGCGCTTGAGGGACTCGAGCGCATAGCGCCGCCGGACAACGTGTTAAACAATTTGCTCCTGAGCAGGGGAGAACCCCGTGCCCAAAGCGGCATCAGGCTCTTTGACCTGTTAAAGCGGGGCACGATAAACTATATTGATCTTGTAGCGGCCTATCCTTCATTGCCGAATGTACCGCCGGAGGTATCAGAGCAGGCTGAGATAACCGCCAGGTACGAGGGCTATATAGCAAAACAGCAGGAGCAGATAAGGCGCCAGAAATCAATGGATGATACGCCTCTTCCGGCCGAGATGGATTATATGAGCATATCGGGATTGAGGATTGAAGCCAGGCAGAAGCTGAATTTGGTTAAACCCGCGAATCTGGGCCAGGCGGGCCGTATATCGGGGGTATCGCCGGCTGATATAGCGGTTTTGACGGTGTATATAAGGTCGCGGGATTTACGCGAAGGTGTAAGTGCCCTAGGTGACCTTAACGCGGCGGGTAAGGATCAATGCTGAATTGTTACGCGCGGAACAATTATGTGAAGAAAACTTTGGGTGCGGCATTAGCATAATGATCATAGGATCGGTTTGATATATAAAGTTGCGGGAGGATTGCTGGATTTGGAGCTGGATGTATATCTGGACAGAACAATGCCGGAGCTCAATATTGTGCAGAAGGGCAGGTTTATAAGGTATTATGAACTGCTGGCCGAGCATAACGGCAGGGTGAACCTTACCGCCATTACCGATCCTGAATCGGTGTGTGAAAAACATTTTGCCGACAGCCTGCTTGCAAGCGAATTGATACCGGACGGCGCGGACTGCGTAGATGTCGGCACAGGAGCGGGTTTCCCAGGCATACCGCTTATGATAGTCAGGGAGGATATAGGCATGACGCTTGTAGACGCTATTGCAAAGCGGGTGGCGTTCCTGGAGCTGGTATGCTCTGAGCTGGGTCTAAACGCAAGCTGCATACACGCGAGGGCCGAGGATCTGGGCCACGCCGACCGGTATAGGGAGCGGTTTGACGTAGCGCTCACCCGTGCCGTGGCATCCGCGGCGGTGCTTGCAGAGCTGACGGTACCGCTTCTTAAGGTTGGCGGCGCTTCCATTATGTATAAGGGGGCGGCGGAGAGCCAGGAGCTTAGGGAATGCCAAAGCGCTTTTGATAAACTGAACGCAACGGGGGAGTTAATCCAGTGCAGCGTAGGATGGGGAAGAAGGTGCCTTCTGGTGGCAAAGAAGGTAAAGCCTACAGCCCCTGTATATCCGCGCAAGCCGGCAAATATAAAGAAAAGGCCGCTTTGATGCGGCACCGTATTTTTGGGAGGATGTATGGCTGTTTTCGATTTTTTTAAGGATACTACCCGCGCTAACGAGGACGCGCGCAGGCTGGAGGAGATACCCATAGATGATATAACGCCAAATCCGTATCAGCCGAGAAAGACCTTTGACGATGAGAGCATATCCGAGCTTGCGCAGTCTATCAAGCAGGTAGGGCTGATCCAGCCCCTTGTCGTGCGCAGGACCAAGCTTGGCTTTGAACTGGTGGCAGGCGAACGCAGGCTCAGGGCACTCAAAAGCCTTGGGAAGGAAAAAGCCCCGTGCCTGGTATTGGGCGAGGTGATGGAGGAGGCATCCGCCGTGATGGCGCTTATCGAAAACCTGCAAAGGGAGAATCTACATTATCTTGAAGAGGCTCAGTGCTACAGCGAGTTGCTGGAAAATTATTCTATGACCCAGGAGGAGTTGGCCGAACGCCTTGGCAAAAGCCAGTCCTCGGTCGCCAATAAGCTCCGCGTATTAAAACTGAGTCCTACCGTCAAGGCAGCTATGACCGAAGCGGGCCTCAGCGAGCGTCATGCCAGGGCGCTGTTAAGGCTATCCGACGAATCGACGCAGCTTGAGTTTGTAAAGCAGGTAAAGGAGAATGGCCTATCCGTAAAGGAAACGGAACGCAGGATTGAAAAACGCCTGAACGAGCTGTACGACGAAAGGAAGGACGGCGCCAAGCCAAGACCGGTCATCCTGCGTATGATTAAGGACTACAGATTGTTCATGAACACAATAAATATAGCCGTAAACCAGCTTAGGGATGCGGGAATGACGATAGAGGTGGTGCAAAACGACAGGGAGGACGGCGTTGATATAAACATTAAGGTCACTAGACCGGGTGCTGAGAGGACGGCGACCGATACAGTGCATTGATACCAATGACGGCATATAAACCTTTATTGCCGGCTATACTGTTTTTGTGTAAGGAGGAGAGATCATGAATGATGTTATCAGGGGTATAATCGCCAGGCGCAGCATACGAAGCTATGGAAAAAATCAGATTGCTGAAGAAGAACTGAGCCTTATACTTGACGCGGGACTCTATGCGCCCACGGCAATGAACAGCCAGGGCTGTATCTTCACCGTCCTACAAGGGGAGGCTCTGGAGAGGCTTGGCAGTGCGATAACGGAGTGCATACTTGATAGGGTAAAGCAAGGGGGGATGAACGCGGCTGTTGATCAAACCTATTGTTGCTATCACCATGCGCCTACCCTTATAGTGGTTAGCGAGGACAGGGAGAACCAAAATGGATATGGAGATTGTGCCTGTGCGCTGGAAAATATGATGATAGCTGCCGCGTCGTTAGGGCTTGGCTCGTGTTGGATTAACCAGGCGCGGCCCGTATGCGACGATCCCCGCGTCAGAAGCGTATTGGACAGCTTTGGAATTCCAGGGTCGCATATACCTTACGGTTCCGTAGCAATAGGCTACCCCGCTGGGGAGCCAAGGGAAATTGTCAGAAGGGAAGGCAGGGTTTTAAGGCCTTAACCCTTAATTGGATTCTCAGCGGCAATAAATGTTACGCGCGTAACATTTATTGCCGCATTTTTATTGTGCTGTCCACTTAAATATCTTATAATAAAGGTGAGGATACTGCTTGGCCGGCCATGAGCCGCCATGACATAGGTTATATATACGCAAAACCGCAAACAATCAAATGGCTTACGGCCGCTGGCCGCCGCCATATCAGGAGGGCAATACGTGGCAAAGGTAGTTGCAATAGCTAACCAAAAGGGCGGGGTTGGGAAGACGACGACGGCGGTCAACCTGTCCGCCTGCATAGCGCAGCAGGGAAAGCGGGTGCTGTCAATAGATATAGACCCCCAGGGAAATATGACAAGCGGCCTGGGCGTCAATAAGGATGAGGCCGATTCAAGCATCTATGATGTCTTAATTAACCGTACCGACCCCGCTGACGCAAGGGTTAGGACAAGCGTTGAAGGCTTGGATTTAATACCGGCCCGCATTGAGTTGGCGGGCGCCGAGGTGGAGCTGGTAAGCATGCTGGCAAGGGAGCAGGTTTTAAAGAGGGCGATGCACAGGCTTTGGGGCGAGTATGATTTCGTTTTTATCGACTGCCCTCCCTCCCTCGGACTGCTGACGCTAAACGCTTTGACCGCCGCGGACACGCTGATGGTTCCGATACAGTGCGAATACTATGCCCTTGAGGGGCTTTCCCAGCTTATGAACACGGTAAAGCTCGTGAGAATGCACCTAAATCCGGACCTGGATGTTGAGGGCGTAGTACTGACGATGTTTGACGCCAGAACAAACTTAAGCGCACAGGTTGTCACGGAGGTTAAAAAGTTTTTCAAGAACAAGGTGTACAGCACTATAATCCCAAGATCGGTGCGGCTTAGCGAAGCGCCCAGCTTTGGGCTGCCAATAACTCTGTACGATGCGAAGTCCGCCGGCGCAAAGGCATATACGGCGCTGGCGGGGGAGCTGTTAAAAAAGGAAGGAGGTAACGCCCTATGATGAACGGACGGAAAGGACTTGGTAAGGGCCTTGACGCCCTCTTGGGCGAGTATGTCGCATCACCATCCGAAGGTGTGCATGAGGTTGACATAGACCTATTGGACATAAACTTGGATCAGCCCAGAAAACGTTTTGACGAGGACAGGCTTGCCGAGCTAAGTTCATCTATAAAACTGCATGGCATCGTGCAGCCGATAATAGTGCGGAGAAAGGGCGACAGATATGTCATCGTGGCCGGAGAAAGGCGGTACCGTGCCGCGCGGATGGCTGGTATGAAGACGGTTCCCGCAATCATAAGGGAGTTTGACGACCGCCAGTTCATGGAGGTGGCGCTTATAGAGAATATACAGCGCGAGAACCTTAATTCAATGGAAATTGCCGCTGCGATTGATTTTCTTGTTAAGCAGCACGACCTTACGCATGAGGAGATAGCCCACCGGATAGGAAAAAGCCGCGTATCTGTCACACAAATACACAGACTGCTTTCACTTCCGGCAAAGGTGCAGGAATATATACGCGAAGGCCGTTTACAGTTCGGACACGCCAGGCCGCTTGTGGGGGTGGGAGACCCTGTGCTTCAAAGCAAGCTTGCCGACAGGGCCATAGAACAGGGCTGGTCGTCGCGCGAACTGGAGCGGAATATAGCGCATGAGCTCAACCGAACGCCAAAACCAAGGCGTTTGGCTTCTAAGGACGCGGCGAAGCAGCAAGACCAACCCCGCCCGTCCGATGGAGGGCAGCTTCGTATCCAGGAGAGGGTATCCCTAGGCGCCAATAGCCATACGGCGGCTTTTGATACGTACGAAAGGCAGGATGCGCAAAGGCCCTTTGATCCGCACAGGTATACACAGCGCGATCCGGACCTTGTCGACGCACAGAACAAACTGAGGGAGCGTTTGGGCGTAAAGATAACCATAAGGGGTTCCATGAACAGGGGGAGCCTTGTTATTGACTACTATAACAAGGAGCATCTTGCGGGATTGTATGACATGCTTATGGGACATTTAGATCCAAATAAGAAATAGTAATGAACCGTGGGTTTATATATGAGGCGTTCCTTTTAATTCAACAGCCCTTTTATACGCGGCGTTCTTTGATATATTTAGCACTCCGCTTGCCAATTTTGCCGCGTCCTTTGCGCCCAGCCCGTACTTCAGGAGCTCTAGGAGGAGTAGATCGACCTGTGCGCCGCTTGCCTGCAACTCGGCGCATTGGCCTACGGCAATAACGCATTCGCCCCTAGGCGGAGCGTCTAAGTACTTATCCGTCAGCGAGGAGAGCGTGCCTCGCACGGTTTCCTCATGCAGCTTAGTAAGCTCTCGCATCAGTACGGCCGGCCTGTCCCCAAAACATGCCAGCATTGCCGAAAGCGTTTTATGTACGCGCAGCGGGCTTTCGTAGAATATCAGCGTGCAATCCTCGGCTTTCAGTGATTCAAGCCGCCGCTCCAGCTCTCCGACGGAACGCGGAAGAAATCCCTCAAACCTGAACTTATCACACGGCAGGCCGCTAATAACGGCGGCTACTATTGCGGCCGAAGGGCCAGGCAGGACTTCAAATGGGATATTACGTTCAATACATGCAAGTATAAGCCGCGCGCCTGGGTCGGATATACCAGGCATTCCAGCGTCGCTTATATAGGCTACAGAAATGCCGCTTATCACTTTAGAGGCAATCTCCTCAGCGCGTTGAGCCTCATTATGATCATGGCAGCTTAGCAGAGGTCTATGTATATCATAATGTTTCAGCAGCTTCATTGAATTGCGCGTATCTTCAGCGTATATCGCCTCCGCGTTCTTTAGCGTCTTAATTGTGCGAAGCGTGATATCCTCGAGGTTTCCTATAGGCGTAGGGCATAGGTAAAGCTTGGGTTCCATAGATCCTCCGTTATCTGCGGTCATAATGTTACGCGCGTTACAATTAAGCGCGATTGTCAATCCATATGGTACATGGATCTTGCTTCGTCGCTATAACGCCCCTGGCTATCGTGAATGATTAGCGGCTTTTCACATACCGCTCCGCCCCTTGCCCCTTTTTTTGCTTCAATTAATACCAAATATGGGGGCTTTTGGAGGCATGAAGATACAAGACGGTAGCGTTTTATCTCAATACCCTGTCCGGACAAGGCCTGGGAAAGCTCAAAAACACCGCCGGATGGATACGACATAAACAACTTCCCACCATGTTTAAGCAGGCGCTTAGCGCTTAAAGCTACATCCTGAACGCGGCAGGATGAACTGTGCATACTTACAGTCTTGCTTTCATTTACCCCAGTGAGCGATCCGTTAAAGTAGGGTGGGTTGCACACCGCCGCATCGAATGAACCATGACCTAAAGCATTGGGTGCGTCTCGTATATCCATAACCAGAGCCTTTATACCATCCTGGTTGTTATACATTGCGCTCCTTAAGGCCATATCCACAAGTGCGGGTTGGATATCGATCCCAGTAACGTTTGCGCCAGTGCGTCCATTTATCAGTATCGATAAAATGCCGGTGCCACAGCCCAAGTCAATAATCCTGTCGGTACGCTTAACTGAAGCAAACGATGCAAGCAGCACCGAATCCGTACCAAAACAGAAATACTTAGGGTTTTGGATTATACATAACCCCTTATATTGCAGGTCGTCGAGCCTTTCGTCAGCATTTACAAACATATAACACCACTTTAGCGTTTGATAACTTCTACCCATTATACAGCATATTTAAAACGAATCAAATAAAATCAAGTTCATTACCAATTTGTAAATATAGCCGTATACTAATAAAAATACAAAATTACAGTATGAAAATAGAGAAACAACAGTACACGAAGGAGTGCTCTGTTGCTCTCTTGGAGGTGTGGTCGCGCGAAACGGATAAACCCTATAATTCACGCAACATGAAGAATTTTGTCAATGGCGGGATCCATTGAACATGTTATAGGCTTAACAAAAAACCTATGATTAAATCGTAACACAGACTAATAAAAATGTAAACGCCAATCCGGCTATATATTATAACAATATATAGCCGGAATAAGAAATATTGACAAGTTTTTTAAAAACGTAGTTGACAAAATGAAATATAAACATATAATTAAGTATGAACAATCATTCAAGTGAAAGGATGATCAAATATGTTAACTGATGAAACGGTTCATGGGGATTATATACATGCGCACGAGGACGTTGTACAAAAGGTAAACGACTCAATGCCTGAAGAGGAGATATTGTGCGATCTGGCGGAGCTGTATAAGGTGTTTGGGGACAGCACAAGGATTAAGATACTCTACGTTCTGCTTGAAGCGGAGATGTGCGTATACGACATCGCGCAGCTGCTCAACATGAGCCAGTCCGCGATATCACACCAGCTCAGGGTGCTGAAGCAGTCAAAGCTCGTTAAGTACAGGCGCGAGGGGAAAACGGTGTTCTATTCGCTGGCTGACGACCATGTCAGGACGATAATAAATCAGGGGATGGACCATGTGGCGGAATGATGGAAGGAGGGCAAAGAAGATGAAGAGGATTTTTAAAATAGTTGGGCTTGACTGCGCAAACTGCGCGGCAAAGATAGAATCAGCCGTAAACCGTATTGACGGCGTGAATATGGCGACGGTCAGCTTTATGACCCAAAGGTTTACTCTGGACGCGGCTGACGATAAGTTTGATAAGGCGGTCGAGGAATCTAAAAGGGTATGCAAGCGGATAGAGCCGGAATGCACGATTGTGGCTTAGGGTGAAGGCTATGAGCATCAAACAGAAAAGGGCTATGGCGCGCATAGCGGCGGGAGCGGTGCTGCTTGCCGCGGCAATGCTGCTGCCATTGGAAGGCTGGCTTAGGATACTGCCGTTTCTTGCCGCCTATCTGGCGGTTGGCGGCGGGGTATTGATACGCGCCGGAAAGAATATACTCAACGGACAGGTTTTTGACGAGAACTTCCTTATGTCCATAGCCACTATAGGCGCTTTTGCCGTGGGCGAATACGCGGAAGGCGTGGTGGTTATGCTCTTTAGCCAGATAGGGCAGCTGTTTGAAAGCTATGCCGTTAGCCGTTCAAGGGAATCGATTGCCTCGCTTATGAACATACGGCCCGACTCCGCAACAGTGCGGAGGGAGGGCGGACTTATAACCGTAGACCCATACGATGTTGGCATAGGCGAAATAATAGTGGTGGGGCCGGGCGAAAAGATACCGCTCGACGGTATGGTCAGATCGGGAACCTCATCGATAGATTCATCCGCGCTTACGGGCGAGTCGCTGCCAAGGGATATTGCCACCGGAAGAGAGGCCCTGAGCGGGTGCATAAACCTTACGGGCGTATTGGAGATAGAGGTAACAAAAGAGTTCGGAGAGTCAACCGTATCAAAGATACTTGAACTCGTTGAAAACGCGGCGTCAAAGAAAGCCAAAACGGAGAACTTTATTACCAAGTTCGCCAGGTACTATACGCCCTGCGTTGTTGCGGCGGCCGCGCTGCTTGCCGTAGTTCCGCCGCTGATACTCAGCGAACCCTTTTCGGGCTGGATAAACAGGGCGCTCATATTCCTGGTCATCTCATGCCCGTGCGCGCTTGTTATCTCCGTGCCGCTCAGCTTTTACGGCGGGATAGGCGGAGCCTCCAAGCGGGGCATACTTATCAAGGGGAGCAACTACCTGGAAGCGCTGTCAAAGACCGAGCTGGTTGTAATGGATAAAACGGGGACCTTGACAAAGGGCACATTTTGTGTTGAAAGCATCAACCCTGCGGGTATCAGCGCGGAGGAGCTGCTGGAATACGCCGCTCTTGCTGAAAGCTATTCAAACCATCCCATATCAGCGTCATTGATTAGGGCATATGGGGCGGAAGTGGATTTATCCCGCGTGTCCAACGCCAGGGAGGCTGCTGGGCATGGCGTAATGGCCGATATCGACGGCCGGCCGGTACTGGCGGGCAACGCGAAACTTATGAAGGAAGCCGGGGTGGCCTGCGAAGCGCCGGCGCGGCCCGGTACGGCGGTGCATGTTGCGGTGGACGGCGGATATGCCGGATATATCCTTATAGCGGACGAGATTAAGGAAGACGCTAAGAACGCCATTGAGGAAATGCGTAAGGCAGGGGTGAAAAAGACGGTTATGCTCACCGGCGACGCCGGCTCGGTAGCCGTATACATAGCTGGGAAACTTGGAATCGACGAGGTCCATTCCGAACTGCTTCCGGCTGACAAGCTTCGTCAGGTCGAAAGGCTTGGGAAGGAAACCTCAAAAGAAGGCAAGCTTGCCTTTGTCGGAGACGGCATTAATGACGCTCCGGTATTGTCGCAGGCGGACATCGGGATCGCCATGGGCGGCCTTGGCTCCGACGCGGCGATTGAGGCCGCGGATATAGTAATAATGGATGACCGGCCGTCAAAAATACCGGTGGCCATAAGGGTTTCAAGGAAGACAATGCGAATAGTAAGGCAAAACATAATATTCTCGCTGGCGGTAAAGGCGGCTGTGCTTGCGCTTGGAGCGGCCGGCATTGCCACCATGTGGGAAGCGGTGTTTGCCGATGTAGGCGTATCGGTAATCGCTATACTCAATGCTGTGAGGCTGATAAGGGGCGAAAAGACCATGGGGTAAAGTATATCTTTTACGTCTCAATGGGGGGATCGGCCGTACATTTTGAGGCGCCCGCGATATGTAATGCCGCGGGCGCCATTTTATAGTATAGGGCTACACCAATTTTGGCAGCTGCAGGCTAATGTTAGCCTTTTTGCAAATCGGCCGTACATTCAAGGTGATATAATAAAAGATGATACCCCTTGTCAGCTCAGGGTATAGTAATTGATCAGGAGGCGTTCAATATGGTAGTTGGAATAATAGGGGAAAGCTGCACCGGAAAATCTACCATTGCAAAACTGTTGACTGAGGAGCTCGGCGCCATGGTATACTCCGGAAAGGATTATTTGAGGCTTGCAAAGGGAGAAACCGAGGCCAAAAGGATTTTTAGCGAGATGATGCGTAACGGTGAGATATCGATTATCTATGTAATAAGCGAGATGGAACATCTAAGCCTGCTCACTGAAAACGCATTCAGGGTGCTCGTTACAGCGGATGTGGATTCGATAAAGCAGCGCTTTGCGAAGAGACTTAATGGATCGCTTCCAGCTCCGGTCAGTGCGATGATAGAAAAAAAGCACGGCATGTTTGACGATCAAAGGCATAACGTACGTATTAATACGGATTTAATGGAGCCGGCTGAAGCCGTGAGGATAATTGTGGGCAGTCTCAGTATTTAAAGCATCCAACAGCTACGCGGGAACAGGGAAAATCAAAAGGCGGCCGTTGTGCTAAAATGCCGCGCCCGCCTTCTTTAAAAGTGTATAGCCGGCAAGATCGCGGAGTTTGGTCTTGATTTAACGCTTTCTATTCTTTTACCATCCGAAAGGATATCAGCCTGAGCGTATCCCAAGGATTATATCGCTTGTTACGTCTATAAATAGCCACTTGCCGCCGAGGGATTGGCTTGTGTTCCAAAAAAGCTCCTGCATATATGTTCCGCATGAGCTGATGATAGGGTCAGCGTCCGGCAGCTTTTTATCCCCGATAACCAACATACAGAAAAAGCGGTCGTTATTGGGATATACGGTACATATTAATTTGCCTCCCCTTTTATACTTAACGTTCCAGCCAGGCATCCGCTATACTCTATCCTTGGCGAAACCCCGCACACACCCTCAACCGATGCGCGGAACTCATCCCAAAGGGGAGAGGAAATGAATTTGTCTATATCCGATGGCAGAGGGGAGACGCTGGACGGATATAATTCATTCCATTTCATATATTACAACTCCTTTATAGCCATTACACTTTCACCACTTTTAAAACGGCATAGCGCATATAAAATACCATGTCCACAACATGGCTTTAAGCTTTATTTGCTCCAATGGCAGGTACGTTGTAAGTAGTTTAATAATGTTCCGCGCGTAACGCGGTTGAGGATAAGCAAAAGCGTTTCAGCCGGATTTTATGGAAAGCTTGCTTGACATCGCTGAAATTCATGTTATACTCAACTATGGAAAGCAAACTTTACATAAAGGAGGCGTTTAGTTGAAAAACCGGCTGGAGGAGATAAGAAAACAGCGGGGTATTAGGCAAGAGGACCTGGCAGTGGCGCTTGGGGTTTCGCGGCAGACGATAGGCTCACTTGAAAATGGGCGCTACAATCCGTCAATAACACTGGCGTTTAAGCTTGCCCGCTATTTTCATATGGATATTGAAGAAATCTTTATCTATGAGGAGGATGAACAATGAAAAGGAATTTGTTGAACTATATGGTAACAGCGGCAGGTTTGCTGCTTATAGGCGTCGGGCTGTATCTAATAATGGGCGTTTCAATTTCCCAGGAAATAATTGCGCTGCCATATATCTGCATCGGTGTAGGTTGCGGGGCCTTTGGGCAGGGGATGGGGAACATAATTAGCAAGCGTGCGCTGAAAAGGCATCCCGAGCTTCAAAGGCAAATCGAAATTGAAAGGAACGACGAGCGCAATATAGCCATAGGCAGCAGGGCAAAGGCAAAGGCCTTTGATATAATGGTGTTTGTATTTGGTGCCCTCATGATATCCTTTGCGATAATGGGCGTGGAACTGGTGGCGGTCTTGCTTCTTGTCTTTGCTTATCTTTTGGTAATCGGCTGTGGAGTCTATTACCGGTGTAAATACGATAAGGAGATGTAGGCCGGCAGGGGAAAACGCGGCGGACCGTTTATAAAGTCCAGGGAAGACAGCCGCACATTCCATGGCCGGGTTGAGCTGATTTATAAGAGGCGTCAGAATTTGCTTGAGCTAATGGCGTGGGAGTAAGCGTTCATCCATAATGCAAGCTGTGTTATAATACGAACAATGAATCAAGGGCTTTATGGAGGTATATATGACTGCATATGAAAGAAGCGTTAAAGTGATGGAGGAGCTGTTTTGCAAGGATGTGCAATTTTCATTGGCCACGGTAAAGGATAGTTCCCCATCAATACGGGTGGTGGACGCCTACTATGATGATGGGGTTTTCTGGATAGTTACCCACAAAAACTCCAATAAGGTAAGGGAAATCGAGGCCAACCCAAACGCGGCGCTATGCAGAGGGTTTCATTCCTTTAAAGGATTGGCTTTCAACGCCGGCCACCCGCTTAAGGAGGAAAACAGGATGATTAGGGAAAAACTGATCAAAGTGTTTGAAGCTTGGTATTTCAGGCACAACGATGAAAGCGACGAGGGGATGTGCTATGTAAGGTTCGTGCCGGCACGGGGCTTCTTTTTCAAGGACTCAACCGGCTATAGGGTCAGCTTTTCCGAGAGGGAGGCCGAGGAATTCCCGTTTTCGCCGGACATAGTGGAAATAGGTTAGCGTATTAAGCATAAGGATTTGATAACCGGCGTTCAGATTGAACCCTGGAGCGCTTCGTGGCGTTAGTTAAATGCAAAAGAGAAGGTAATTCAAACGCCTGCGATAACAAGCTGCGGCTTTACAAATGTAATGTGAGCGGCTCCTAAAATTTCTGTTGCAAATATCGTATACTAAATGTTTTTTTGCATGTTGGCTCTCAATATTTCCATTAAGCTGAAATCCCATAGGTTGTTTGCGTCGCCTTTAAGCGTTCCAAAACTGTCGAATGCAACGCCGTCGCTCCCAAACCCCATCGAACAGTAGTCCTCGGATATGATTTGGTCTATCAAGATGATATCCGATTCAGTATCTATCAACAAAACGGGCGTTTCCTGCCGGTCGCGCACATCGTTTACATATTCCCTTATGGTGGATTTGGCCCTTTCGCCGCACGAGGGTTCGGGGATTAGCACGGCAAAAGCGCACGAGGCGTTTACAACCTCGTTGAGCCATAACCCAGACAAAAGGTCGTCGGCATTTTCATCGCCGTAAAATGAATAGGCCGAGTAAAGCATCCTTCTTTCAAGCAGTTCCGAAGCGGCGGAGGCAAATTCCGGTTTTGACGAAAGAACGACCGTCATCGCGTTTTTATGCAGGGAAATTCCATCCAGGGCCGCGCTGTCGAGATACGCCGGTTCGGTAAACAGTACAAACGCACAGTCCCCATATGCGCCTAAAAGCGGTGGGATTGCGGCGGCGGAGCCGTTATTACAAAAAATAAAATACGTAAATATGCCAAGACTGCGCCCCTGCTCCACCATATTGCATATACTATCCATGCTGAGCCTGCCCTCACTATCCAGTACAAACGACACTGTCCAGGGAATGTTAAAGCCATATCCGCACTCGTTTTCCCTAATAAGTTTCGCGCCGTCGGTGCATCCGTTATACCCCAGGTTGAAGCCAAATGTTTTTATGGTTTCATGGTCGACCCTAGCTACAATGTTTTTTACCAGGGTATAGTAGGCGCTGTTCTCATTCCGCATCATGGCTTGGAATGTCTTAAACAGCGATTGCTGAAAGCGTCCTTTAGAAAACTTGAGAACAAGGTCGATGAGGTTGCGTATGCTGCGGTTCGCGTCGTTTTCTATATCACGAATGGCCTTATCTAGGGCCGAACGGACGATTACGCGGGTAAAGTCAGGTTTTTTCAAATTAAAAAATTCCCTTCCATCATATACTACTTGAAAATGATACGTTATTTTAGCGGCCGTATAAAGGGACATTTCCATCCATTTGTCCCAAAAGGTAACAGTGCTTTCATAGATGCCGTATTTTTGCGCAGCGCGGGGCAAGTGTCCGATGACGTCGGTATATCAGAAGCGTTAAACTGTAACCAGAGCGGTATAATTGTTGGAAGGAAGTGTCGATATGAGCGGAAAGACAATAAAGGAAAACATGCAGGCATATGCGGTGAAAAAGGCGCTGAGCTACATTGATGGCAACCCCGATAAAAACATACCCAAGTTGATGGCCTGGGTCGACAAGTTTGACAGCGGGGACCGGTTCATTTCACAGCGCGGCATGCTGCACCGCATTCTTGAGGACCCTGAGTGTAACTGGTATAAGCTTATCAAGAGCATGTGGACGGACGTGGACGACGGCGTGCGTAGAACGCTGTTTGAAAACTTTATCGTCAACACCTCGCTCATTGGCTCAAAAAGGCAGGAGAAGGCGAAGGAGAAGTACCACTGCAACATACCCTGGGCTATCCTTATGGATCCTACGTCCGCCTGTAACCTCCACTGCACCGGATGCTGGGCGGCCGAGTACGGGAACAAACTGAATATGGATTATGAAACGCTTGACAGCATAATAAGACAGGGTAAGGAACATGGCACCTACATGTACATATATTCGGGCGGGGAACCCCTTGTGCGGAAGGATGATATAATACGGCTTTGCGAGGCGCATTCCGACTGTGAGTTTCTTGCGTTTACAAACGCAACCCTTATAGACGAAGCCTTTGCGGACGAGATGCTGAGGGTGAAGAACTTTATCCCAGCCATCAGCGTAGAGGGCTTCGAGGAGCATACGGATTTGAGAAGGGGCGGGGGAACGTATAGGGCCGTTGTCCGCGCCATGGAGATACTTAAGGGGAAAAAGCTTCCTTTTGGGGTATCATGCTGCTATACAAGCCAGAACGCCGAGATAATCGGCAGCGAGGAGTATTTTGACGACATGATCGAAAAGGGCGCCAAGTTCGCGTGGTTTTTCACATACATGCCCGTGGGCGCGGACGCCGTGCCAGAGCTTATGGCCACGGCCGGGCAGCGCGAATACATGTACCGCCAGATAAGGAAATTCCGAAGCGCAAAACCCATATTTACAATGGATTTTTGGAATGACGGCGAGTACGTAAAGGGCTGCATAGCCGGAGGAAGATGCTATCTGCATATAAACGCGAACGGGGATATAGAGCCCTGCGCGTTTATACACTATTCGGATTCAAATATACACGAAAAAACGCTGCTGGAGGCTTACCATTCGCCCCTGTTTATGGCATACTATGATGGCCAGCCGTTCAATGAAAACCATCTTAGGCCATGTCCGCTGCTTGACAACCCTGGAGCGCTGGCCGGCATGGTGGATAGATCCGGCGCAAAATCGACGGATTTGCAGCATCCGGAGGACGTTCATGTACTTTCGGCCAAGTGCGAATGCGCGGCCGGACTATGGGCGCCGGTTGCTGACAGGCTGTGGGAGTGTTCGCATAATTGCGGCGGATGCGCCTCAAAAGAAGAAAGGATGGGGAGAGACACAGCATCTGACGGCTTATAATACGGCGGATGAAGACGTCATGCCCCGAAACGCGGCAGTGGAATATACCATAAAACAGTACGGCGAGTTCAAATCGCGCCTTATCAGCCTGTCCGACGAGAAATACAGGAGGTTTAACGAAGGACTGATACCCGGCGCAAAAAACACATCATACGGCGTAAGAGTTCCCCATATGAGGGGGATTGCCAAGGAGATAGCGGGGGAGGCCGGCTGGAGGGGTTTTCTCAGCATTGCTCAAAATGACGGCGCTTACGAGGCTAAGATGATTTCGGGCATGATAATAGCATATGCGGATTGCGGCCTTGAAGAAAGGCTTCAATATCTGAAGGGCTATATCCCCAGGATAGATAACTGGGCGGTGTGCGACGCCGTTTGCGCAAGCATGAAGTGGATTGCAAAGGAACGTGACAGGATGTATGATTTCCTTTTGCCATATTTAAGCTCAACAAGAGAATTTGAACTGCGCTTTGGTATCGTCATCCTGATGAACTATTTTTTGATTGACGAATATATAGACGAGGTGCTCCAATGGTACGGGGCTATAAGCCACGACGGATATTATGTCAAAATGGCAATAGCCTGGGGACTGTCGGTCTGTTTTGTAAAATACAGGGATAAAACGCTAGGCTTTCTTAATACCAGGCGCATTGATGTTTTCACATACAACAAGGCTATTCAAAAGATGCTGGAATCCTACCGTGTGAGCGTAAGCGATAAAACCATGCTGCGCGGGATGAAGAGGAAATAGCGTCGGATGCTCTCGGCAGGGGGCGCTGGAGCAAAAAAGATCGGAGGTTTGTTTGGTACGGCTTAAATCCGGTACTATCCCACGCGGCAGCCTGCCATGATATCGGGTTAGCCCGCGTGTCCGCGGGGGGAGCCCTTATCCTTTATAATGTAAGCTGTAAGATATAAGCGATGGATTTGAATGGCGGCTCGAAAAGATTGGTATTGTTATTCGGTTAAACCATATTTTTTTACCCCTAATAGAAAACAAAAACTTATTATTGTTCCAACTATACCATATACCGCATCCACTATATCCGTTGTATTTATAAAACCCATAACTGTCTCACACAAAACATTAGCTATAATAATGATTATGCCTAATAAAACTATCTTTCTAAAGGATATTCCTTGCAAAATCCATGTAAACCCAACGGCTAGATAAAACAACAAACTCAATGAAAAATTCGAAATATGAGAATTGATTTCCTCATTAATAACAACAATATTGTTATTAAAAGCATTTACCCATCGTATTACCGTTAATATCGTCGCCATAAGAACTAAGCTATAATAAACAACGTTAGTTACTTTTTTAGGTTTAAATTTATTTTTCACGCGCATATTTCCTTTTGTTTTAAATTTAATTTTATTCCTAGTAAAATTGAAATTCATCGTTATACAGGTTCATTCATACGGATCGTTCTCTCAGACATATTCAAATTTATGGCTCGTATCAAAATACACAGATATTATACTACAATATCTGTGTATTTCCCTATCGTTTTTGTATAGAACGCCGCATATATCTTCTTTTGGAGTTAGAGCGTCAAAAAAAGCGTAAGGGCACCGTTTTCAATGCTTAAAATCTCAATTCATAACCCTAAAAGCCAAGTAGCCATCCCGGTTTTGAGCATTTTTGCCTTTCTAACGATTCAAATTATAATACTATTTTTATCCACCATTCAATCAACGCCTTAAAGGGTAAAAAACAAAACCCCACGCCAGCGTATATCAGCCAGTCATAAGTCCTTTTAAAAGCAATAGCCCGAAAATCAGTCCTTCGGCTCCTGCCATGGATTGTTTTCAAGTATGAAATCGATACCTGCCTTTGTCATGCGCACATGAGGCTGGCCGTCGCATTCGATAAGGTAGCTATAGCTGCTTTTGTTGCGGCAGACTCGGCATGCGATGATAAATCCATGCCTGCCGTCGCTGCAGCCTAGGTCTATGGAGTAAAACTTGTGCTTTTCCAGCCTGGGGGCTGATTCATGGAATTGGCCGTTGCAATGGACGCACCACATATTCATTACTTTATTAAATTCGTGACGTTCATCATCATAACTGTGTACATATATTTCCCTCTCTACGGTATTGTAATTCACTATTCCGCAGTGGATGCAGGCTCCGCTGGTTGAATAATCAAAGTATATGCTGTGCGTGGGGACGAAGCTCAGCGCTATCATAAGCGCGGCCAGAAGGACAGCTACAAAGCTCCTCATTGGTTTGTTCACCTCTTTAGATTCGTGGGTTGCATGTGATTCCTGCACAATGCTGTTTCATGAAAGGCTTCATGCTTTTTAATTAAAGCCTGTTGACCCATATACTGGCTCAGACTCAATACATAGTGCAAACAACTTATAGATACAAAATACATCACTTATTAAATATAGTCAACCTTAAACGACATAATACTACATAAATAGTACGATGGAATTCGATTTTTGTTCTTATAATCATAGAAACGGCACTTAACGGCCGCTTTCATCCGGCTATAGTACAGCCGCCTTTAACGCGGCATCAATATAACAAAACATGCTTTAACCTAATCGCGATGCGCCGCCAACGAATAATAAACGCGGTGAAGGGTGGTTCATCAATCAGTTGATGGCCGATTATATATTTTGGCTGTCGTGACTTGGTACAGCTGGAGCGCAAAGGCGCGCAATTCAATTTAAGACACGTTTTTACACCGCCATCATGATTTTAGGGAGAGTGCGAGGCGCGGCGCCGGTATTGACCCAATCAACTCAAGAGTTAGCCGGCGGCCAAGATGATGAAAAGAAGACATTGGCGCGGCTTTTAAAGGCGATCCTATAGTAAACACACCGATTATAACATAAATGGCCCAGATGTAAATTGAATCTGTTCGATAAAAAGAATATAATTTCACTATAATTATTGCAAGGCGGACCGTTTATTATGTTTATTTGCGATCTTCATATCCATTCAAAATACTCGCGGGCGACCAGCCGCGACTGTGTGCCCGAGCATTTGGACCTTTGGGCAAGAAAGAAGGGCATTTCCCTGATAGGCACGGGGGATTTTACGCATCCGGCATGGCGGGCCGAACTCAGGGAAAAGCTTATTCCGGTTGAGGAGGGGCTGTACGCGCTAAAGGAGGGGTTCAGGCTTGAAGGCATAGGGAACAATCCGGATTCCAGGCCGCGCTTTATGGTTTCGGGAGAGATAAGTACGATTTATAAAAAAAACGGCAGGGTACGCAAGGTACACAGCCTAATACTCCTGCCAGGCCTTGACGAGGCGGAGGAGCTTTCGGCAAGGCTGGAGGCCATAGGGAATATCCGCTCCGACGGCAGGCCGATACTGGGCCTTGACTGCCGCGACCTGCTTGAAATAACCCTTAGCTGCTGCCCCAGCGCGGTATTCATTCCGGCGCATATATGGACGCCTCACTTTTCGCTGTTCGGGGCGTTTTCGGGTTTTGATTCGATTGAGGAGTGCTTTGGCGATATGTCGCGCCATATTCACGCCCTTGAAACTGGGCTTTCATCCGATCCGCCTATGAATTGGCGGATCTCCGCCCTTGATTCATATGTCCTTGTATCCAACTCTGACGCGCATTCACCTTCAAAACTCGGGCGGGAGGCCAATTTACTCAGCGCCGATATGTCGTATCCGGCTGTTGCGAAAGCGCTTAACGGACAGGGCGGCCTGGCGGGAACTATAGAATTTTTCCCGGAGGAAGGAAAGTATCATTATGATGGGCACCGCGCCTGCGGCGTATGCCTGTCGCCGCCGGAAACACAGGAGGCCTCAGGCAGGTGCCCAATATGCGGGAAAAGGCTGACCATAGGCGTGCAGCACAGGGTGGACGAGCTTGCGGACAGAAATGAGGGCTTCAGGCCAGACGGCGCCAAACCCTTTGAAAGCCTGGCGCCGCTGCCAGAGGTAATAGCCGCGTCCACAGGCTGCTCGCCGGCAAGCGTGAAGGTAAGCGCCCTTTATGAGCTTATGCTCAGGGAGCTTGGCCCCGAGTTCCATATACTGAGGGAGGCGGAACTTGCCGATATAGGGCGCGTGGCGGGGCCATGCGTCGGGGAGGGCATAAAGAGACTCCGCGAGGGCAGGGTACAGCGTACCCCAGGCTACGACGGGGAGTATGGCAAGATAGAGCTGCTGAGCAGGCAGGAGATGGATGCCATTGGCGGACAGCTGAGCTTTTTAGGCATTCAGGGGCCAAGAAAGCTCACGGCTTCCAAAACCGCCGCCAGGCAGCGGGACATAAGCAAGAGTCCCAAACGGGAAGGGACGGGGCCAGACTACGTACTAAGCCCGCTGGAGGGGCTGAACGAAAGGCAGCGCGAGGCCGTAACATCGGACAGCCCGCATACGGCCGTGATAGCCGGACCAGGCACTGGCAAGACAAAAACGCTTGTTTCAAGAATCGCGTACCTGATAAATGAACGCGGGGTGAAACCGTCGGAGATCACCGCGGTTACCTTCACCAATAAAGCGGCCGCCGAGATGAAGGAGCGCATAGGGCACGACCTTGGCAATACGCGCTCGGCGAACGCGGTGAATATAGGCACATTCCATTCAATCTGCCTAAAGCTTATATCAAAGCGCGGGGAAAGCGTATCCCTGATAGACGAATATGGGGCGCGGGAGATAGCGGGGGAGATAATACGCAAGCTAGGCATGAAACTCAGTCCCTCTCAATTCCTTTTGGGCGTTTCCTCCCTTAAATGCGAAGCGCCGAACGCTGGCGGGGCAATCCCTAGGGAGGCGCTTGATATGTACCAGGAAGGGCTTATGGTTCAAGGCGTTATCGACTTTGACGATTTGCTGTTAAAAGCGCTAGACCTGTATGAAAAGGATGGGGAAGGCGCCCAGCGCCGCCGTTTTACGCATATACTCGCAGATGAGTTTCAGGACATAAACAGCGTACAGTACAGGCTGGTAAAGGCTTGGGGAAGCCATGGCAAAAGCATCTTTATCATTGGCGATCCGGATCAGTCGATATATGGCTTCCGCGGTTCAGACCCCCGCTGTTTTGAACGGTTTTTAGCGGATTTCCCAGCTGCCTTGCTGGTACGGCTTACTGAAAACTACAGAAGCACACCGGAAATAGTCGGATGCGCCGTACCCGTGATCTCCAAAAACAGCGGAGGAAAACGCGAACTCAACGCGGTGCGCGGCGGCGGAGCTGGGGTAAGGCTTATCGCGGCTGAAAGCGCGCTTTCTGAGGCGATATTTGTAGCAAAGGAGATCAACCGCATGGTAGGCGGTATGGATATGCTGGATTCCCAGCGCATATCCGCCGAAGGGCCGGCTTCACGCGTGCTTGGGTTTTCCGATATAGCCGTATTATACCGCACGCACAGGCAGGCTGATTTGATTGAGCGCTGCCTGCAGAAGGAAAGCATTCCTTACGTCGTATCCGGAAGGGACGATTTTCTCATGGACAAGGACGTCAGAAGCGCGCTGTGCTTTTTCCGATTTATTATGGATAGCGGGGATGTTCGGGCGCTTGAAGCGTATATGAGAACCGCGCTTAAATGCCATTTTGAGCTTACAGGGCTGTTCGTTGAAACGCTGTTTGGCGGGCAAGGGAGCGGCGGAAGCGGACTTACGGAAGGGGGGCTTGAGGCGGCTTGCGCCATTGGCGACGAAAGGGCAAGCCTGTGCGTCTCGCTTATAAAAAAGTATATGGGCAGGGCTAAAAGGGAGAAACCCAGAAAGCTTTTGGAATCCTGGGCCGAGGAAACGGGACTTTCCGGATCGGCGCAGTTTAAGAAGCTTATAAATACATCCGTATTCTATAAAAATATGGAAGCGTTCATGATAGACGCGTCGTATGGGCAGGAAGGGGATGTAATCAGGAGCACAGGCAAAACATATCCTTCAGGCGCCGTAAGGCTTATGACGCTTCATGGCTCAAAGGGCCTTGAGTTTCCCGTGGCGTTTTTATGCGGCGCGGGCAAAGGCTGCATACCGCTTGAAACGGAGGCCGCACGGACGGATATAGAGGAGGAACGCAGGCTTTTCTTCGTTGGAATCACACGTGCGCGCGATGAGCTTATATTGCTGCATTCGGGCGAAAGGTCGCCGTTTTTTGATGATATGCCCGCTGAACGGCTCTTGATATCAAATGCCGTTGAAAGAAAGGCGCCCCATCCCGTTCAGCTGAGCCTGCTTTAGCCCTATTGCTTTAGCGCTCGTTACACTCTCACGCGCGTGATGGAACCGGCGGACAATACGGCGTCGCGCAGCGAAATTACCGCCACCGTTACACTCCCGCGCGCGTGATGGAACCGGCCATAAAGAATACGTGATAGCGGGCTGGACAACGCTTTTGTCAGCTATGCCGGTATATTGATATACGGCGGCGTGGCGGCGGCCGTTTCGAAATGCTGAGCGTATGGGAGGAAACAAAAAACATCAAGGGAATGAGATAATCGCTATGAAATGACGCGCCCGCCTGGGATAGGCTCATGGCGGCTAAGATGGCGCTACGTTAGCGTACCGGCTAAGATTAAACAAACAGCTACATAGTAGTAGATAAAAGAACATGAAATTGTTTCATGTTAGTGAAGACGCGGACATATATAAATTCGAACCGAGAATACCGGACAGAGAGGATTTAGACAAAAAAGCAGGATCGGTTTGGGCTGTTGACGAAGCCCGCCTGTCTAATTTTTAACACCAAGAAACTGTTTTTACACAAGGGAGGCGTAAAGGAGCGACGAAAAAAATCCCCTAGCCGTAAAATGGTTAGGGGATTGTGAGCAAAGCAGCCTTTGCTCCGACCTGGCACCCGGTAGGGGAGTCGAACCCCTGTTTTCGCCGTGAGAGGGCGACGTCCTAGGCCACTAGACGAACCGAGCATAACCGCATATACTATTATACGGCTTTTTTACGCCATGTCAACATGTTTTTTATCGGATAAACCGATAAATGTAATAAACGGCGGATTATCAATACTAAGCCTCAATTAATATGGCTAATGATTACCCTCAGTTGACAAGGGTAAATGCGCCTAAAGGGCCGGATTTGGGCCATTTCTATGCTCTCGTCGTTTGAATCAGCACTGAACAGTCCTGCGCTCCTCGGCGTTGAACCGGCCCAAATCCGGCTCCTCAAGGTCTTCTGAGTTTTCGCTCTCCCAGCCCGCGCGGGATGAGGCGCGGCCGCGCGGGCGTAGCGAACCCTACGGCAAGCGGCTGGAACAAAGTCCGGCGCGGGCTGGGTGTGCCAAAACCGTATTTACCCTTGTCAACCGAGGGTACCTCAGTTGACAAGGGTAAATGCGCCTAAAGGGCGGGATTTGGGCCATTTCTATGTTCCCGTCGTTTGAATTAGCGCTGAACAGTCCTGCGCTCCTCGGCCTTGAACCGGCCCAAATCCGGCTCCTCAATGTCTTCTGAGTTTTCGCTCTCCCAGCCCGCGCGGGCGCAGCGGGCCCTACGGCAAGCGGCTGGAACGAAGTCCGGAGCGGACTGGGTGTGCGAAAACCGTGTTTACCTTTTGTCAACCGAGGGCAAGATTACTCATGTAAAAGCAGATTTATATTGCAGTATGTTTGCTGTTAAAAGGGTCCCGTCCGCCAAGCAAATGTTTTTATCAGTTAAACCGTTAGCGGCGCACACATTTCTCCGAATCTGCGTAGTATGTGGTAGCTGGCGGCTTAGAAGACCGGCGGCATACAGACAATTTTAAGGAGGCAACTCGCGATGTTTAACTGTGGAAACAACTGTGGCAACTGGTGGTGGATCATCATCCTTCTGCTCCTGGCTGAAAGCAACGATGGCTGTGGCTGTGGCTGCAACAACAACAACAACTGGTGGTGGATCATCATCCTGATTCTTGCTGGAGTTATCGGAAATGACGGTTGCGGCTGCGGCTGTGGCATTCAGGACAATAATAATTGCGGCTGTGGCTGCAATAACTGCGGCTGCTAATTGGTTAATTTGACCGTAAAGCGATTTTAAAGCCGTATGGCGCGCCAATTAGCTGTCTTTAAATGGACAAAAAGGCGGCGCTTATATACACGGCGCCACCAGGGAGGGCAACCCCCTGGTGGTATGCTTTTATAACGAAGCCTTTACTTTGCGAGGTTTCATGGAATAGCTATTGTTACGATGGTTTAACCGCATAGATGCACGCATCGTAATTGTTATCAATAATGGTATAAACATAGTAACCATCAATATAATAAACGAAATAATTGACGGCCATACCGTTTTCAGAATTTGTTTTATCAATCAGGTAGGATTTTTTGCTGCCGATATCTATCAGTATCAGCTGCAGCGGCAACTCGTCAACTTCGGATATGCTGAAAGCAAACCGGCCGGAATTGTTAATTACTTGGTAATCAACGATTAGATTATCATCTATGGGTAAATCCAATCTGAATAACTCCCCAGTAAGCCTGTTGAGAAAAACATAGTTAGGGCCATTGCTCTTAATAGCGAATTTACATCCCCTAATAGGAGAGTATATAGTTGAATCATTATGTTCAATCTGTATTAGGCTCGATTCGACGATCTCCGATTTACCTGCGGATACCGAATATTTTACGTACTGCATATGCTGGGTTTTTTGCTTGACCTCTTCGTTGTGGTACATAAATATATAGTCGAATATTATGCTGTCGTCGTCGCTCCACCATATTGATTCAGGTTTTTTGCTAAGCCATGTCTTATCGGGGTCGTCCATGAATTCAGCGGGGATTGATATCCGGCTTTCGCGGCCTGTATCCAGGTCCAGAACATAGTACGAGTACACCTTATCCTCCTGATAGGTTTCACGGTTTGTATAGTAAAGAATTTTTTTACCGTCCGGAGAAACCTTATCCGCTATGAACCATATTATGTTGGCGCCTTCTTTAGTGTCGTCAGGCTGAGTCAGCTCCCTCATTTCGCCGCTGGCCAGGTTCAAAACATATGCATTGAACACGCGTATACGCTCATCGCCGGCAGTAAAGTATAGTATGTTTATCACGCATGTACTACGCTCCCTATCCAAAAGCAATAGATCAATGGTGAACGGATTTTCGTATCTATCGTCAAAATATGTGAAGCTGTTTTCAGTTAAAACATAGTCAAAGTCGAAATTAACGCTGTAATCCCCATAATTAAACGTGCCGCTGAAGGATCTTACCGCCGCGCTTACGAGCCGGCCGTCTATAAGCTCAAACGCCTGGGGCTCACCGTTATTCTTAGCTATGAACAAATTATCCTTGATGATGTAATCGTCAAAATCAAACTCGATCGGTTCACCGACGATGGGTGCTGGAGCCGCGATATCGGCAAACACGGGGGATGGTTCCCCGCGCCCGAACACCAGTGCCCTTAAAGACGGTACCGTACTAAAAATCAATATAATTGCTGTTATGGCAAAGACAGCGACAAGCATTATAATAAGCGTCCTATTATTTGGCTTTTTATATGTAGTGGTATTCATATTATCCATCCTCAATCATTTCTCAGGAAGTACTATAGCGTTGTTGAGCTGCTCGCGGGTGATGTCGGCTGAGTAGATATCTATCAACTCGTCGTTTGGCTTATTGTAATGGTAGAGGCATGTGCCTCCGTCCTTTGAGCCAAGCACGAAAAAGTCGTTTTCATCGTCCGTTATGTACAGAAACGTCCAGGCTTTGTTTCCCTGTTTCTCGTGCAGCTTCTCAATGAGTTCAGGGTTGTAAAGGCTCTGTTCGCCGGTTTTTATATCATAGGAAAGAAAGCCGCTATTACTATAACCATATATTATCTTGTCCTTGACGCTGATAAGGTTGAGTATATCGTTGTTTTCAATCATAAACAGCTCTTTGCCGCCCTTGTCGTCGATGATAAACACATGATTGTCGCATTCCACGTAATCCTCCTTATCCTGATTCGCTATCCGCCTGTCGCCTTCACTCGCTGAATATGCGGAGCCGATTATCAAGCCGCTGCTAATGTTATAGAACATGTTGTTGAAATGGTAATCCTGCTCCCAGGTCCAGTTGACAAGCTCCTTTTTTTCATCGTCGTACAGGTATGGGTTTATCGCAATATCTGGCGATCCGAAGGGCACCTGACCCAGCAGTATGCCGTTGTCCAGGGGTATAATGTGATTTATGGCGAATATGTCGTCCGTAAGCTGGGTCTGCTCATCCTTTTTATAGTCATATGCATATAGCTGGTCGCCTACGCCCGAGGCGGCCTTAGCGGAGTAAAAGACGATATCCCGTTTTTTATCATACACCGTAAGGGGGTACTGCGCGTTGTAAAGCACAACCGCCATCCTTTTCAGCTCCCTGCTGCCGGGGTTATAATAGTACACGTCGCTTTCAAGGTTGCCTTCCTCATATGTACCGTGGGTCACGGTAAAGGTAATATAATAATCCGTTTTACCTCCGGCCAAAGCGTCCTTATCCCCGCTACCGCATCCGGGCGCCAGGCACCCGAACGCGATAGATGAGATTATCAGAAGGATAACAATTCTCATCCTATTCATAGATTAACCCTCACTATATGAAGCAGCATAATAAGCGCCCGCTTACTGTATCTTTTATCCATATTAGATTTCATATTAGCCTGTCCTCAATCATTTCTCAGGAAGTACTATGGCGTTGTTGAGCTGCTCGCGGGTGATGTCGGCTGAGTAGATATCTATCAACTCGTCGTTTGGCTTATTGTAATGGTAGAGGCATGTGCCTCCGTCCTTTGAGCCAAGCACGAAAAAGTCGTTTTCA
>DBFNRV010000020.1:0-37914 GCA_048421225.1 Christensenellales bacterium
TTTAAAATATGTGCCATCCAACTCACCGCTCTCAAGCAAACTGTTTAGCTCATCAACATCAACCTTCAGGTATGCCGCCGCAATATAAATTGACATGAAATCTCCGTATTCTTCGTTGTTATTTGTAGGATTATCCCTCAGGCCGTTTACAGAATATAATAGTTGGTCTAAACAAACCGTTATTGTATGAGCCGAGTACAGCATTGAAACACAAAGCAGCAGGCATCCTACTGCAATGGCAATAGAAACAAATACACTATTTTTCATTTACCATTCCCAATCTGTAGGAGGAATAGGTGATGGTAAATTATAATCATGATTCGCATTCACTCTAGTCCAAGACCTTACACTTTTCTCAATATCATATCTGTTCTCAGCCGTACGTGCTTCCGTTACATAGAAATATCTCTGGTCGTAATAGTTGTAGCAATAATATCTATATGTTCCTTCGTATTCATCAATATAGTAATAGATGTATGGACGCATTACATGTTTTGTCCAAGCAGCCACGTTAAGGGTGAATCCTTTACTTATTTTTGAAGTTACAGAACCGGATGCGGTTACACGTAAACCAAATCTTAATGCATCTGAAGCGGATAACCCGCCTGAATTCTCAAAACCAATTCCTGCGGATACAGTTATATCCCTGCTAAAGATCATTGTGCCGCTATCGCTTGATTTATATAAATCTAAGCCATTCCACTGAATCACGTGATTGCACATCAGCGAACTTTTTTTGCGATATGGATTTATGCTCCAACCCTCGCTAATAATAGTCGTTCTCGAATCAGGAACGTATTTTGTTTGATATGAGTCAGTCAGTTTACCATCATATATACGGCCGAGGTCAATAATGGTAGTCCCGTCAGCAGTAGTGATATAATCCATTCCTTTGACATTGCCAGATATAGCAGCATTATTTGCAACACTAATCTTCTGGGTTAAGGACTGGGCTATGTCCATTGCCTGCGCTTGGGTGATATCCTTATTATTTTGAAGGACATGATTATACATTTCATGTAAAGTAGCCTCATAATTGAACTCAACGATAGCATCATCGTTCGGGAAAGAAGTGGATTCTAGTAACTGGGATGTTTGAGTAAACTGCTCAGGCTCGGAACTGATAACCATGCCGTTTTTAGGTACGACTGCGGTATATGCTTCCGTTTTTATAACGGACATATCCTCATTCGCGGTTGTTTCCGCATAAGCAACAACTGGGATTGCACACGGAATGAGAAATAGTATAGAAAGCATAACCTCAAAAATGCGCTTAATATTTTTCATTTTATGTTACCTCCAAATTGTTTTATTCGTTGCAGCCTCTTGCTTTTTTTATTGTCACATCTAGTTAATTTAGCAGTAACGTAAGGGGCGCATAAGCCAATATACATCGGTATCGCTTATGCGCCTCTTATTAGGAGTTTAATTCGTCCCCGCCATAATTGGTAACCAAAGCAATACCGTACTTGCCTTAGGTGAAGGCTATTACTAATGTAGCACATCATTACACCTCCAATTATCTAAAATTATATAGAGACATACCTGCAATTTATCATAATTATATTGTAGCATAAATTGTATATAAGTCAATAGATAAATACTAAAAAATTGGTACGGAGTGGGAAAACAGAAGCCGAAACAGCTCGTATTTATGCGGCTTTCCAAGTAAAAAGCAACAATTACGATACTTTTTATTTAAACATCGAAAAACGGCTTTCTAACCGTACCGCAAAGCAAAAAAGAAAAAGGGCGCGGTTCATCCCGCAGCCGCGCCCTTGCTGTATATTCGTTTATTCCTCGTCGCTCAAAAGAAACTACACTTCCGCGAACTCGATATCGGCCGGCTGACCGCCATGTCTCTGATACGCTTACAGGGATCCAGTGGGGGGACGCATTGCGAATACCCGCGGCTGGATAACCGAGGTGTAATCGGCGGCGCCTCCGGCGGCTTAGAACCTTTTTTGCAAAAAAGGTTCTAAGAACTCCAAAAAACGCAAAGGGATAATTTGGGCTTAGGAGCTTCATTCAAAAAGTACAATCCATCAAATGCCGGCGACATGCGCGCCGGCATTTGATACCTTGAGAGCAAAACACGGTCTGACAGTTGCTTGCAACCGAAGACCGTGTTTTGCGAGTTAACCTCGCTTCGTGCTGAACAAGCACGAAGCGAATCGCCTATGGCGATTTTGCGAGTTAACCTCGCTTCGTGCTAAACAAGCACGAATCGAATCGCCTATGGCGATTTTGCGGGTCAAACTCGATTCGTGCTGAACAAGCACGAATCGAATCGCCTATAGCGCACGTGGCATTACTGTGGCTTTAAAAAACTCCCTTGCCGTTTCAGGCGTTATGCTGAACTCCTCCCCGTCAAACAACACGGCAACGCCTGGCCTTTCGCACCTCTTCATGCAAAACGTCGCCTTAAAATCAACCTTGTCATGCAGAGCGTTTTCCTCTATCAAGTGCTGAAAGGTTTGAATTACATTATACGAACCCTTGAGGTGGCACGAACTGCCTATACATACGCTTAATTCAACCATGATTTACTCCTCCTTATGCGCGTAATCGACGTGGAGCAGCTCGTGTACGCGCCCTTTTAGCAGTCCGCTGTACAGGGACATCATAAGCGGATTTTCCTCCGAACGTTTTATGCTGCTGAGCCGGTCGGCCGAATACAGCCCCCTGCCGCGGCCTTCCTGCTCCGCCTTGGCCGCAAAGGGCTGGCCTGCGCCGCTTATGCATCCGCCCGGGCACGCCATGACCTCTACAAAGTCGTAGCGCTCGCCCGCCTTTATCCGCTCAATTAAGCTGCACGCGTTCTTTAAGCCGCTTACAACCGCTATCCTGACCTGCCTGTTTCCAAAGCTCACCGACGTTTCCTTTACGCCCTCCATTCCGCGTACGCCCTTGTACGCTATCGACATAAGGGCTGTAGACGACTTATCCGAAGATATGCGGCGGAGCACCGCCTCTGTCACGCCGCCGGTTACGCCAAAGATAACGCCGGCGCCCGTCATGGTGCCAAACGGCATATCAATGGCCTCGGGCTCAAGCTCTTTAAACACTATACCCGATTCCTTTATCATCTGAATCAGCTCCTGCGTGGTTATTACATAGTCCACGTTGGGCCTCCCGTCGCGCTTAAACTCGCCGCGGGCGGCTTCAAACTTCTTCGCCGTGCACGGCATCACCGCTACGTGTACGTGCCTTCTGCTCGACGTGCTGCTATGCTCGCGGATTACCGAGGCGAACATCTGCATTGGCGAGCGGCAGGTGGATACATGGGGAAGCAGCTCGGGATAGTTCTTCTCGCAAAAGCTCACCCAGGCCGGACAGCATGAGGTGAACAGCGGCATATCGTATCCGCCCTTTTCAAGCCTGTTTATCAGCTCGTTTGATTCCTCAAGCACCGTTAAATCCGCTCCGGTAGACGTATCGTATATCTCATCAAAGCCCATGCGCCTGAGCGCCGCCACGATCTGGCCTATGGCGCTGCCGCTTTCCTGAAGCCCAAGCTCCTGCCCGACGGCTACGCGGACGGCTGGGGCTATCTGCACCGTTACCTTTGTCCCCTTATCGTCAAGCGCCTTCCACACCCGTCTCGCGTCGTTTTTAACCACTATAGCGCCGGTTGGGCATACCGCCGCGCACTGGCCGCAGCCTACGCACGGCGAATCGGCGATTGGCTCGTCAAAGGCCGTGCTTATGGCCATGCCCGCGCCGCGGCCGGCGAAATCTATAGCGCCTACGTTTTGCACCTCGTTGCACATCCTCACACAGTCGCCGCACAGGATACACTTGTTTTTATCCCTCGTTATGCACAGCGATGAATCGTCTATCTTAGGCTTGGCCGCCGTGTTTGGGAAACGCACCCCGTCTATGTCAAAGCGCATGGCCAAATCCTGCAGCTTGCACTTTCCGTTGTTTCCGCAGGTTGTACAGTCGCGGCAGTGGTTTGCAAGCAGCAGCTCCAGGATCATCTTCCTGTATTTCCTCAGCCGCTCGGTGTTTGTGCGTATCTCCATGCCGGCCTTTGGAGGCGTGGAACACGCTGCGTCCAATCCTCCCCACTGGTTTTCAACCATGCACATGCGGCATGCGCCGTATATGGACAGCTCCGAATGGTAACAGAAGGTCGGCAGCTTGATTCCAGCCTTTCTTATAAGCTCAAGAAGGTTCTTCTCCCCGTTGATCTCAACGGGGATCCCGTCTATGGTCAGATATTCCCTTGCTTCCATTGCCTTAACCCTCCTTAACCGCATGGAACGGGCACGCTTCAATGCAGGCGCCGCACTTTATGCACTTTGTCTCATCAATCCTATACGGCTCCTTCACCCTGCCCGATATCGCGCCCACCGGACATACCCTGGAGCACTTGGAACAGCCCCTGCACAGGTCCGCGTCGATGCTGATACGCTTCAGCTTCTGGCAGCTGCCGGCCGGACACCGCTTGTCATATATATGCGCCTCATATTCGTTCCTGAAGCTTTTGATGGTGCTTACAACGGGGAACGCCGCCGTTTTCCCCAAGCCGCACAGCGCTGTGGCGGATATTGTGTCCGCAAGCTCAAGCAGCAGCTCTATATCGCCGTCCTCGCCGTTACCGCCTACTATGCGCTCAAGTATTTCAAGCATGCGCTTGGTGCCCTCGCGGCACGGCACGCACTTGCCGCACGATTCGTTCTGTGTGAAGTTCATGAAAAAGCGCGCCACCTCTACCATGCAGGTCTTATCGTCCATTACGACCAGCCCGCCCGAACCTATCATGGCGCCCGCCTTCTTAAGGGAATCAAAATCAAGAGGGAGATCCAAGTGCTCGCTGGTAAGGCAGCCTCCGGACGGCCCGCCGATCTGCACGGCTTTGAAATTTCCGCCCCCGCGCATTCCCCCGCCTACGTCAAAGATCACCTCGCGCAGGGTCGTCCCCATCGGCACCTCTATAAGGCCGGTGTTTTCTATATTTCCCGTAATCGCAAACGCCTTTGTCCCAGGGCTGTTTTCAGGGCCTATGCCCCTGTACCGCTTTGCCCCGCCGCATATTATCAGCGGTACGTTCGCAAAGGTTTCAACGTTATTCAGAACCGTGGGCATGTTGAAAAGCCCATGCTCAACCGTGCGCGGCGGCTTTACCCTCGGCATGCCGCGCTTGCCCTCTATCGACGCGGTAAGCGCGCTTCCCTCGCCGCATACGAACGCGCCGGCCCCGCGGTTAATATGAATCCTGAAGTTGAAGCCCGAACCAAGTATGTCTTCGCCTAAGAGACCCAGGTCGGCCGCCTGTTCGATGGCGTTTTTTAACCGGCTCACCGCCATAGGGTATTCGGCCCTGACATATATATAGCCCTCGGACGCGCCGCATGCCACGCCCGCTATCATCATGCCCTCAAGCATCTTGTGGGGATCGCCCTCCATTATGCTTCTGTCCATAAACGCCCCGGGATCGCCCTCGTCGCCGTTACAGACGATGTATTTCTTTTCTGCCTTCTGCCGCTTTACCTGCGCCCACTTTCTGCCCGTGGGAAAGCCTCCGCCGCCCCGTCCCCTGAGGTTGGCCTCGGTTATTTCGTCTATTATCTCGTCCGCGCTCATATCAAACAGCGCCTTTTCAAAGGCTGCATAGCCGCCGATGCCGAGATATTCCTTAATTGAGGTTGCGTCTATATGGCCGCAGTGCTCAAGAACCAATCTGGTCTGTTTCTCGTAAAACGGTATTTCCTCCTGCTTTTTAAATACTGTGCCGTTTTTCTTATATGCAAGCCGCTCTATATGTTCGCCGCGCATTACGGTTTTTTCCACAATTTCTTCGCAGTCCGCGGGCTTTACCTTTGTATACAGATAGCCGTATGGCTCTATCCTTACAAGCGGCCCCATCTCGCAAAAGCCGTGGCACCCGCTCTTTTTCAGGCCCACCGCGCCCTCGTGCGGCTCCTCCTGAAGCTCCGCCTCGCAGTTTAGGCCGCGCTCCTGCATTATTGATTTAAGCAGGCCGTATATCTCCAGGGAGCCGCCCGCGATGCAGCCGGTGCCGGCGCATACCAGTATCTTCTTTTTTTCCGCGCGAATGGAGTTTTTATAGGTTGCGCGGAGCGCTTTAAGGTCTTCTCTGCACTTGAGCATACTACAGCTCCCCCCTCAATTCTTCTATCAGCGCCGCAGCCTTGTCCGGAGTCATGGCAGGATACACTTTGTCGTTTACCGTAAGCACGGGAGCAAGCCCGCACGCACCCAGGCATGAAACGGTTTCAACGGTAAAACCCATATCGTCCGTGGTGGGCCTATCCTCGGTTAAGCTAAGCTCCTTGCGAAGCCGCTCCAGGATCGGAATAGACTTCCTGACATGGCATGCCGTACCGTCGCAGACCTTAATAACAAACCTTCCCTTGGGATTGAGCGAAAAATTTTCATAAAATGTGGCCACACTATATATACTGGCCTGACTTACGCCCAGCCGTTTTGAAAGATAAGAAAAGGTTTCTCTGGGCAGATATCTGTACCGCTCCTGAATCCCCTGCAATATCGCAATTACAGCGCTGGGCCGGCAGCCAACCCTGTCGATGATTTCATCGATGGGCCTATAATCAAACGCTTCGTTCATTGGCGTCTCCTTTCAAACCGTTACTCTAAAAATAACTTACTTTTATTCTTTTGCCCATCTTCTTCAGGCAGGCGGCAAGCTCCTCTACCAGACGCATCTTGATGCTGAACCCAATCGGAAGGTTGGGGTTCTGATGGGCGGGGTTAACGGCCTTTCCTACGTAAAAGTTGATGTCGGTAGCCTCCTCAAACAGTAGCCTGGCAATCATGGACGCACCGTCCTTTTTGTAGCTCCAGTCGGTATACCTTCGGTTGCTTCCAAGATAGTCCTTGGCATAGTCAAGCACCCTGTTTATCGTTATAACGCCCTCTGTAACAAGGTCTACGCCCTCTATCGCGGCAATCGGCGGTATGTCCGGATCGATGTATACGGGCAGGCCGGCGTCAAGCGTTTTATGCAAAAACTCAGCCGCCAGGGTGGACGTGGTGCCGCCGCACACTATATGCTTTCCCTCCTTTGAGAAGAAAAGCGACATCATCTTTGTAAGATCGCCTGGATCGGACGGAGGGCCGATCATCAGGTTTACGGGCTTTCGCCTGCGGATTTTCACCGTGCATACCGTGGTGTCGTCCCCAGGCCTTCCCCCATACAGGTCGTTGCACTCCTGAACCAGCATGGAGCTAAGCGTTTTCGCGGTAAATTCACAGTCGTACATCGTTTCCATGAAATCTATTATATCTTCCCGCTGCCAGCCGAAATTAAGCGTCTGACCCACTCCCGCGTGAATCGCGCCGTCGCTCATGGCGATGAGGGTGTCGTCCTCCCTGAGCTTGAGCTTTGATTTATATATCGTTTTCCCGTCTATGTTTTCGCTTGTTTCGGGATAAACGTAGTTCTTTCCGTCCCTCAGCATGATCACGTGCGGGTTGTCATACTGGATTATTTCCGCCTCAAAATTGTTTGAAATCCTTATAATCGTAAAGGTAGAGTACGCTATCTGCCTTACCGAGCATACCGGCAGAGTAGCCGCTATTGTGGATACGCAATCCTCAATCGTAAGGGCGTTTGCCATCATCGTTGAAATTATTTTAGAGGTCAGGGTTGACAAGATGTTTGCCTTTACACCGCTGCCCAGTCCGTCGGCCAGTACGGACACGGTGGCCCCTTCCCCCTGTTCGGCGATTTCAACATGGTCCCCGCACAGCTGTTCGCCGTACTTGTTTACGCTTACGTAGCCTACGTCAGTGCACAGGTCATTCATCCGAAAGCGACTCCTTGAGCTTTGTAAGGGCAACCTTTGTTTCGGCCGTGGTTTCGCCCAAAAGCGAAGCGATTTCCTGGACAGCGCGCATCTGCTTTTCTATAACCTTGTCAGTTATCTCCATGGTTGTGCGGCTAAGCTCCTCCTTCTCGGCGCGCTGCTCCTGCTCCTGCGTTACGTCGCGCATTATGCAGATGATGATGCGGAACCCCTTGTCGTATATTACGGTCTGCTCCACATACTTGTGGTATTCGGCCAGGTATGCCGGCCTGTTGTATATGTTTTCGCCCTTGTCCATCACCTCAAAGAACACAAGCGGATCCAGTATGCGCACCACCTGGTCGCCCAATATGTTACTCTGGTCCGTTATGTTCATAAGCTGGCACGCCGAAGCGTTTATCTGCTGAACCTCGAAGGATTCGTTTAAAACTATGACGGCGTTGGGCGTGTTTTTGATGATGTTGTCCGAGAACGACTCGGCCTTTTCCTTAAGATACGGCAGGCACATCGTAAGATCGGCCTTGCCCTGTATTACCGCCACCGCCTTCTCGCGGCAGGTGTTGTATCCGCAGCTGCCGCAGTTGAGTTCATGCTCAGGCTTTGTCTTGCCCATCTTTCTGAGCACCTCCTCAATCGCCGCGCCGCCAGGCATGACATGCCGCGCTACAAGGGCGGGCATCTCCTTTTTCAGCTCGTCTTTTGACAGGTCCTCTACGTCAAAGTCCTCTTTGCCCGCATAGCTGTTAACGGCGATATAGTCCCTTACCGGAAGCCGGTGGTTTTTATCCATGGCGGGTCCGCCTATACAGCTTCCCGCGCATGCCGACATCTCGACAAAGCACTTTGTCAGCCTGCCTTCGATTATGTCGTTTATCGCGTTTATACAGTTCTCAATGCCGTCGATTGCCAGGTATGTATACTCCGGATTATCCGCCGCCATGGTGCGGAGGATGCCCCCGGAGGTTGGGAAAAGCCTGGCGCGGCTCTCCTCGTTTTCGTCCTCAAAGAGTTCCAGCTCTACGCCTTCGTCGTTGAGCCATGCCGACAGCTCCTCAAATGTCAGCGCGCAGTCCACAATTCCCCCGTAGCTGTCCGCTTCGGCTTTTTTTGAGATACATGGGCCTATGAATACGGTCTTTGCGCCTTCATGAGCGCGTTTTATATCCATGCAGTGGGCCTGCATGGGCGATATAACATGCGCAAGGTATTGGAGCGCCTGCGGATAATGCTTTTGTATCAACAGGTTAACGGTTGAACAGCACGACGATATGATAACGTCCTGCTCGGCCATTTCGGCCATCAGGTCGTACTGGCGCTTTACTATCGTAGCGCCCACCGCCGTCTCCCCAGCTCCCGCAAACCCAAGCCGCCTCAAAGCTATGTCCATAGACTTTATTGTGGCGCCGTCGTAATTCGCCACAAATGACGGCGCTATGCTTGCATATACGGGGCTTCCCCCAGCTATCAGCGCCTTAGCGACCGCTACGTCGTTTCTTATCTCCTTGGCGTTCTGCGGACACGCTACAAAGCATTGGCCGCACAGAATGCATTCGTCGTTTACAATGTTGGCCTGATGGTCGCTGAACCTGATGGATTTTACAGGACAGTGCCTTATGCATTTATAGCAGTTTTTGCAGTTGGCCTTTTTAAGCTTCAAATAATCCTGCATACGGTCAATCCTCCCTTCCCGCGCGCGCTTTTTCCATGAATATCCGGTCGTTTACAATAAACCGCTCGTGTATTCCCTCTCCCACCAGCGTTTTGCCGTCATACGCCCTTACGCTGAACGTAAGCCGCCTGCGGTCAACGCCCGTAAGCTCGCTTTCACATCTTACGTACGCCCCCTTCACGGACGCCGCAAGATGCCCGACGTTTATAAGCGTGCCCACGGTGCTCGTTCCCTCGTCCAGATATGGCCTTACGCTTTCAAGCGCCGCGCGCTCCATTAGCGCTATGAGCGACGGTGTGGAAAACACCTCAAGCCCGCCGCTTCCCAGCGTTTTGGCCAAGTTGGAAGCATCGACCCTTGTAGCGGCCTCTCCCCTAACGCCTATTTTTATGCCTTCCATACAGGTCTACAGCCTCCCGACTATCTCGTTTTCAAAAAATTCCCTGGTGTTCTCCGGCTTAAGCGAAAACAGCTCTTCATCGATCTTTACGCATACGCCTTTTGTACAGTTGCCCATGCAAAACGCGCCGCACAGCTCCACGCTGTCCTGCAGCTCCTTTTCCGCAATCAGGCTTTGAAGCTGTTCCACTATCTGCCTTGAACCCTTTAAATGGCATGAGCTGCCAATACATACCGTGACCTTCATAAATCTGCCCCTCCATCCATTGTTATTGATAATCGACCACGTTGGCCCAGTGCAGCAGGAATTCGCGCTCCTGAGGCCTGCCCTTGCCAAGCTGGGACGCGGATACGATGGCGATCCATTTCTCCACATACTGCCTGGCCGTGTCGGTCTTTTTGCAAAATAGCTTCATATAAAGCTCGGCGCCCTTTATATCGCCCGACAGCCAGAACAGCAGGTATGTCCTTGCCGCGTCGGCGCCGGCGCTGCCCTGCGTAGCGTGCGACCAGTCGATTATATAGGCGTCGCCGCTATCGTTTATTATTACGTTGCTTGGGTTATAATCGCCATGACAGAGCTTTTTCTGCTTGGGCAGGCTGTCTAGCCTGGTATGCAGGTCGTATCTGGCTGTGGCGTCAAGGCCTGATTCGCATATCTTTCTGTGCATCTTGTCCGTAAGCTTCGTAAGCGCGGGCGCCGGATGCGACAGCATATCCAGCTGGATATCCACGAACCTGTCCATATATTCATCATACCGCTCCGGATGCTCCTCCATAAGCTGGAAAAGCGTCCTGCCTTCGATATACCCGGTAACTATGGCCCACTTACCGTTGACCTTTGTAACCTCTATAAGCTTAGGCACCTTAAGGCCGGTTTCCGAAACCCGGGCCAGGTTAAGCGCCTCGTTCAGCACGTCCGCGGCCGAATAATTCTCATTGAATACCTTGACGGTCTTATCCCCGTCGCGGTATATGGTTTTTGCGGTGCGTACGGCAATAATCTTTTCCAGGTTCATGCTTATGCCTCCTCTTGCGGGCCGTAATAGGCGTTTAAGTACATAGTTTTTATCTCGCTTATCAAGGGGTACCTAGGGTTGGCTCCAGTGCACTGGTCGTCAAAGGCCTGCTCGGCCATCTCGTCCAGGCTGCCCAAAAACTCCGCTTCTTCAACGCCGTATTCGCGAATTGAGCGCCTGATCCCTACCCTGGCCTTCAGGCCGCTTATCGCGCCCAGCAGGTTTTCGAGTTTTTCGGCGTTATCGCCGCCGTGAACTCCAAGGTAATCCGCTATCTCGGCGTACCTTTCAAGCGTATGCGGATGTCCGTACTGCGGGAAAGTGCCCATTTTGACAGGAGCGTCGGCGGCGTTAAAGCGCATTACTTCCTCGATCAAAAGCGCGTTTGCAACGCCGTGCGGCAGGTGGTGGAACGCTCCGAGCTTGTGCGCCATAGAGTGGCAAACGCCCAAAAACGCGTTCGCAAACGCCATGCCCGCCATAGTGGCCGCGTCGGCCATCCTTTCCCTTGCCTCGGGATCGCCCGCGCCGTTTTCATACGCGCCGGGCAGGTACTGAAATATCAGTTTCAGTGAGCGCAGCGCCATTGCGTCGGTGTAGTCGGTGGCCATCATCGACGCGTACGCTTCAAGCGCGTGCGTCGCCGCGTCAATTCCGGAGGCCGCCGTCAACCCCTTAGGCGCGTTCATCATCATATTCGCGTCTATTACGGCCATGTTGGGCATGAGTTCGTAATCGGCAAGGGGATACTTCACGCCCGTTTCACCGTCGGTAATAACGGCAAACGGCGTTACCTCCGAACCCGTTCCGGCCGTAGTGGGAACGGCTATGAAATAAGCTTTATCACCCATCTTCGGGAAGGTGTACACGCGCTTTCTTATGTCGGCAAAGCGCATTGCCATGTCCATAAAGTCGGCCTCGGGGTGTTCGTAGAGCACCCACATGATCTTTGCGGCGTCCATTGCCGACCCGCCGCCCACGGCTATTATGCAGTCGGGGCCAAATTCCTCCATGGCCTTAGCGCCCTCCCTGGCGCACTTCAGCGTTGGATCCGGGGAAACGCTAAAAAAGGTGGTGTGAAGAATCCCCATCTCATCAAGCCTGTCTGTAACGGCCTTTGTATAGCCATGCTCATATAGGAAGGCGTCCGTAACTATAAACGCCTTCTTTCTTACGTGCTTTAGCTCCTCAAGCGCCACGGGCAGGCAGCCGCGCTTCATATACACCTTCTGCGGTACGCGGAACCAGAGCATATTCTCCCTCCTCTTTGCCACGGTTTTTATGTTGAGCAGGTGCTTTACCCCCACGTTATCGGAAACCGAGTTGCCGCCCCACGAGCCGCATCCCAGCGTAAGCGAGGGCCTGAGCTTGAAGTTATACAGGTCGCCTATGCCGCCGTGGGCGGCGGGCGTATTAACAAGTATGCGGCATGTCTTCATCCGTGCCGCGAATTCATCTAACCTTTCCTGTTCGGCGGTTTCATTTAAATAGATTGACGACGTGTGGCCTATTCCGCCGTCGGCTATCAGGCGTTCGGCCTTATTAAGGGCGTCTTCAAAATTTTCAGCCCTGTACATGGCCAGCACCGGGGACAGCTTTTCATGGGCGAATTCCTCGGTAATCCCGGTGCTCTCAACCTCGCCTATCAATATTTTCGTACCTTCCGGAACGCTTATACGGGCCAGGCTCGCAATCCCGCAGGCCGGCTGGCCCACGATCTTAGAGTTTAGCGCGCCGTTTATGATAATCGTCTTTCTTACCTTTTCGGTTTCGTCCTTATCAAGAAAATAGCAGCCGCGCCTTGCGAATTCCCGCTTTACCCTGTCGTATACGCCGCTCAGGGCTATTACCGATTGTTCCGACGCGCATATCATTCCATTATCAAATGTCTTTGAGTGGATTATGGAATTGACCGCAAGCGTTATATCCGCGGAGTCGTCTATTATAGCCGGCGTATTGCCGGCGCCCACGCCTATGGCGGGCTTCCCCGACGAGTACGCGGCCTTTACCATGCCAAAGCCGCCCGTGGCGAGTATTATGTCGGCCTCCTTCATCACGGCGTTTGTAAGCTCAAGCGACGGCACGTCGATAAAGCCTATTATGCCTTCGGGCGCGCCGGCCTTTACCGCCGCCTCAAGCACCACCTTTGCGGCCGCTATGGTGGAGCGCCTTGCCCTTGGATGAGGGCTTACGATTATCCCGTTTCGGGTCTTTAACGCGATAAGGGTTTTGAATATTGCGGTAGACGTTGGGTTAGTGGTTGGGATTACCGCGGCGATAACGCCTATGGGTTCCGCTATACGCATTATGCCGTATTCCCCGTCCTCCTCTATTACCCCGCATGTCTTTACGTCCTTGTAGGCGTTATATATATATTCAGAGGCGTAGTGGTTTTTAATCACCTTGTCCTCCATAACGCCCATGCCCGTTTCCTCCGCGGCAAGCTTTGCAAGGGGTATCCGCTCGCCGTTTGCGGCGGCCGCCGCCGCTAAGAAAATGCGGTCCACCTGATCCTGGGTATATGTTGAGAATATCCGTTGTGCCTCGCGAATGCGGCCAAGCGCCCGCTTGAGCGCCTCAATGTTGTCAACCGTTTCGTAATACGCGACAGTGTTCATCTCTTTTGCCCTCTTAGAATTATATTTTTAATCATGAAGCCTTTCGTTAAGGTGCTTTGAAAGCAGCGCAAGGGAAACCGCCATGTTTTCATCCTGCACAAGCACGTTTTCAGGAACCCTGAGGTGCGTGGGCGCAAAATTCAGTATCGCCAGCACCCCGTTTTCAACCAGCGTGTCGCACACGCCCTGGGCGCTTTGCGCCGGTACCGCGATTATGCCTATCTTTACGTTCATCCGGCTGCAAAGCTCGCCCAGGCGTTTTACCGGCATAACGGGCTTGCCGTTTATTGAGGTTCCCGCCACGCTCTCGTTGGAATCGAAAGCGGCTATGATATCCAGGCCGTATTCTTCAAAGCCGTCGTAGGACAAAAGGGCGCGGCCCAGATTGCCCGCCCCGACTATGACCGCCGCGTCCGAGTTGCCATAGCCAAGAAACCGCTCTATATCCAAAATAAGGCTCGCTGTGACGTAGCCGACCTTGGGCCTTCCGCCCGAACTTACCGAAGCCAGGTCCTTTCTGACCTGAACGTCGTTTAAGCCCAGCGCGTCCGCTATCGCAGTTGCGGATATGTTTGAAGCGCCGCCCTTGGCCGCGGACCTTAAATAGCTTAAATACAGCGGCAGCCTCTGCAGCGTCTGCTTTGAAATCGGCCTGCTGTCCATTGCCTATTCTCCTTTGCTCTTTATGTATTCGTCGATGGCCGACGCGGAAGCCTTTCCCGCTCCCATGGCAAGTATTACCGTGGCGGCTCCGGTTACGGCGTCGCCTCCCGCGTACACGCCTTCGCGGGACGTCAGGCCTGTGGAATCGTCGGCTACTATTCCGCCCCACTTTTTCGCTTCAAGCCCCTCTGTGGTGGATTTAATAAGCGGGTTTGGCGAAGTTCCTATCGCCATTATTACGCAGTCAAGCTCAATAGTGAATTCCGAGCCCTTGCGCGGGACGGGCCTGCGTCTGCCGGAATCGTCGGGTTCGCCAAGCTCCATCTCCACGCACGTCATGCCCTTTACAAACCCGTTTTCATCGCCAAGAATCTCTACGGGGTTGTTAAGCAGCTTGAAGATTATCCCCTCCTGCATCGCGTGCTCAACCTCTTCCTTTCTGGCGGGAAGCTCCTCAAGCGATCTTCTGTAGACAATGTATACCTCTTGCGCCCCCAGCCTCTTGGCACAGCGGGCCGCGTCCATCGCTACGTTGCCGCCGCCTACCACGGCCACGCGCTTTGCCTGCTGTATGGGCGTGGCGCTGCCTGGCAGATAGGCCTTCATGAGATTTACGCGCGTTAAAAACTCGTTTGCCGAATATACGCCCTTGAGGTTTTCCCCGGGTATATTCATAAACCTGGGCAGCCCCGCTCCCGAACCGATGAACACGGCCTCAAACCCCCGCTCATCCATAAGCTCGTCGATGGTTATCACCTTGCCAACGACCATGTTTGTTTCAATCTTTACGCCCAAATCCCTAAGCGTATTTATTTCCTTCTGCACTATCGCCTTTGGCAGCCTGAATTCCGGAATTCCGTATTCAAGCACCCCGCCCGCAAGGTGCAGCGCCTCGAACACGGTAACGTCGTACCCCTTTTTGGCCAGGTCGCCCGCGCAGGTAAGGCCAGACGGGCCCGAGCCGATTACCGCTACCTTATGCCCGTTTTGCTCCGGCCGTTTTGGCTTTTCACCGCTGTTTTTATTGTGATAATCCGCCGCAAAGCGCTCAAGACGGCCTATGCCCACCGGTTCGCCCTTAAGCCCCCGCACACAGCGCTGTTCGCACTGTGTCTCCTGGGGGCATACCCTTCCGCATACGGCGGGCAGGGAGCTGGATTTTGATATTACGGAGTACGCCTCCTCAAACCGGCCCTCGGCCATCTCCTTTATAAACGACGGTATATCGATGTGTACCGGACAGCCTCCCACGCACGGCTTGTTCTTACAGTTGAGACAGCGCTTCGCCTCGTCGATCGCCTGCTCCTCCGTATACCCAAGGGCAACCTCGTTAAAGTTCTTGTTCCTTACGTTAGGCTCCTGTTCGGGCATTCCGTTTTTTTTCATAGACATGTTGGCCATCTCATTTCACCTCCATACGGTACAGGTTGCACGCTTCTTCGTGCGCGGCCCTCTCAAAGGGCTTATACATGGACGAGCGCGCTATCGCCTCGTCAAAATCTATCTTGTGGCCGTCAAAATCCGGCCCGTCGACGCACGCAAATTTGGTTTCGCCGCCTACGGTGAGCCGGCAGCAGCCGCACATGCCCGTGCCGTCGATCATTATCGGGTTCATGCTGGCGATGGTCTTTATGCCGTACTCCTTTGTCAGCCTGCATACGAATTTCATCATGATAAGCGGGCCTATGGTAATTACGGCGTCGTATTTTTCGCCCGACTCAATCAGTTCCTTAAGCGCGTCGGTCACAAGGCCCTTTTTCCCGTAGCTCCCGTCGTCGGTCATCATCTCAAGCCGGTCGCTCACAGCCCTGAATTCGTCCTCAAGTATGACCAGGTCCTTGCTTCTGAACCCCACCACGGAGTGAACCTCGGCGCCCTCAGCATGCAGCTTCTTTGCCACCGGATAGGCAATCGCGCATCCAACGCCGCCTCCCACGACGGCTACCTTCTTCAGCCCTTCGGTTTCGGTGGCCCTGCCAAGCGGGCCTACAAAATCGCATACCGAAGCGCCCTCCTCAAGGTGGTTCAGCTTTTCAGTGGTTGCGCCTACGATCTGGAATATAATCGTTATAATTCCCTTCTCCCTGTCGTAGTCGGCCACGGTCAGGGGGATGCGCTCCCCGTTTTCCTCGGCTCGAAGGATTATAAACTGCCCTGGTTCCGCTTTTTTAGCGACCAGCGGAGCGTAAATCTCCATCAGCGTTACGGTTGGGTTCAAGGACTTTTTTCTGACAATTTCGTACATAATTATCGCTCCTCTTTTCATTAAAGATGGCCGCCGCCATCAATAGCGGCAGCCATGGATTTATTATAGCTTAGAAGTCAACGTCTTGGCCATAATAGATGCAGGTGAAGAGCCTTTCCATTACATCCGGCGTAATCCCTCTCGGGTTCGATCCCGTGCAGGCGTCGCCTACCGCTAGCTCGGCGATCCTTGCGATCTTTTCCTTGAATTCGGCTTCGTCTATGCCAAATTCCTTCAGCGTCTTCGGGATATTGAGCATTTTATTGTATTCGTCGATTTTGCCGCACAGCGCGAGCACCAGTTCGTCCTCAGTATTTCCGGCAATGCCTACGAATCTCGCGATATCGGCATAGCGTGCCTTGGCCGTAGCGTCCTTTGCGTTATACTTTATTACATAGGGCAGATAGATTGCGTTGGCGCAGCCGTGCGGGATATGCCCCGTTGAGAACGCGGCGCCCGTCTTATGCGCCATGGAGTGGACGATGCCCAAAAGCGCGTTTGAAAACGCCATGCCTGCCAGGCACTGCGCGTAATGCATCTGCTCCCTGGCGGCCATATCCCCATCGTACGAGGCGGGCAGGTATTCAAACACCATGCTTATCGCCTTAAGCGCGAGCGGGTCTGTAAACGGGCCGTTAAGGGTGGATACATACGCCTCTACCGCGTGGGTCAGGGCGTCCATGCCGGTATGGGCGGTAAGCTTTTGAGGCATGGTTTCCGCAAGCTCCGGATCTACGATCGCTATATCCGGCGTAATGTTGAAATCGGCAAGCGGATACTTTATTCCCTTTTCATAGTCTGTAATTACGGAGAATGCCGTTACTTCCGTTGCTGTGCCCGAAGTTGACGGGATTGCGAGGAATTTTGCCCTCTGCCTGAGCTCTGGGAAGCTAAACGGTGTGATAAGCTGCTCGAACGTGACGTCCGGATACTCGTAGAAAGCCCACATCGCCTTTGCCGCGTCTATAGGGGAGCCGCCGCCCATGGAGATTATCCAGTCGGGGCCGAACTCGCGCATGGCTTTTGCGCCGCGCATAACCGTTTCTACGGATGGGTCGGGCTCTACGTTTTCAAACAGCTTAACCTCCATGCCCGCTTCCTTCAGATAACCAATGGCCTTGTCAAGAAAACCGAACCGCTTCATGGAACCGCCGCCAACGACGATGAACGCCTTGTTCCCCTTAAGGGTTTTCAATACTTCCATGGAGCCTCTTCCATAATATAAATCCCTTGGTAATGTAAAACGTGCCATCTTTTTATCCTCCTGGCTTAATTATAATATCGGCGCAAAGCTCGTTTTTTTCATTGGGCTTTGTTCACCATTATATTAGCCTTCCCTCACGGCAATGTGAAATATAAAAGAGGAATATCGATATTCAAATATCGATATTCCTTCTCCCAAATATTTCCTGAATTAAATATATCAAATTTTTATTTAGCCTTTTCGCGCCTTGGAAAACGGCTAATTATAGCGAAGTTTGGCCAAAATTACCTTAGGCTGTCTTGCCCGTATTTCAAAAAACGGCCATATCAAACCTGGAATATTGATATTCCGTTATCGATATCGTGTTTAAATATATGATCAGATATATTCCCTGAACGCGACCTCGTTTCTGGCCTCAAACAGCTTGTTGACAAAGCGTTTGTCCAGCTCGCTGAAGGGATATCCCTTAGAATAGATAAGCAGGTCCTTGCATCTGTTGTTCGGAGCGTAGCAGCGCCTCTGCACAAGGCCGTACAGCTTTAAAAACTCGTCCGGTATGGGCGATACCCACATATATGTACCTGGGACATGGACCAATAGGTCGAACTGGCTGCACCGCTCGTATACATATATGACCTTCTTGCCCTGTTCGGATTCGGCATTCTTTCTTATATCCTCATGCAGATACGGAACGTTCGTATCCCCATGCGCTATCTCAATGTACTTTGAAAAATCCTCAAAGCGTATTTCCTTATTATGGGCAAGCGGGTGCTTTTCCGACATAACCGCCATATAGTCAAACTCCCACACGGTTTCATGCTTTATATCGTTTTGGGCCAGAAAGTCCAAAAAGTAGTTCTCATAGTCCGTCTTATAGCGGATTATGCCGAGGTTGAACCGGCCCTCGGATATGTTGCGGATGGCGTTTATTGAGTTGGTTTCCTGGATGTTTACGTCGATCTCCCTCAAAGCGTCGAGCGTTTGTACAAATCGCGTTATCGCTTTTGCGATATAGCTGACGCGGGGTATGGATATATTAAACCTCTGCCTGCCTTCGTTGTCAGGGCGGCACAGCGATTCCACCTCGTCCAGCTGCGCCAGTATCTTTTTGGCGTATATCAGGAACGCGGCTCCCTTCTTTGTGGGTACCATCCCCTTGGAGGTCCTCTTAAACACCTCTATGCCGAGCGTGTCCTCCAGCTCCTTTATCGCCTTGCTCAGGTTTGGCTGGGCCATATACAGGTTGTCGGCCGCCTGCGTTATCGAGCCCGTGCGCTCCACCTCAACGGCGTATTTAAAATGCAGTGTGTTCATAAAAGCTCCTGTTACAAGTTTAATGTCGGCTGCCCTCGGCCGTCTCCCGGTCAAAGACCCGCACGCTGATCCGCAACTAGCCAAAGCTATTCAAAAAAAGCGCCATTGGCGGGTAAATCCGCTCCAAGGGATTGTTTCACATCCTTTGGCGTATGATTGCCAACATGAATATCCTTCGCTGCCGTGGCTAAGCCGCCGTGCCGTGTACGGCGCGCTCCGTATTTACAGCAGAGCCAGACACGGATATTTTATTACCGCCATGCGTCATTGTCAATCCGCCGCCGCGTTCGCAGCGTCCTACAACCGGCGCGGCGGCCGCTTTCCCGTCCTCCTGTACAAAGGGTTTCATATATGATATTATTGATGAAATCGGGATCGGAGATCAAACCATGCGCCGTCGCTCCCTAACCATATATACCATAAGCCACTTTATAGTCGATTTCGCGTGCTTTTTCATACTGTTCGGCCGCTTTTTACAATCCGCCGGACCCGAATCGGCAGGGCTTGGCTTTCTGTTTTACAATGTTATCGCCTTTGGCCTTCAGCCTGTCTTTGGCTATATCTGCGACCGGCGAAAGGCGCTGCCGGCCGGACCCCTGGGCTGCTTTTTGGTTGCGGCGGCCGTTATCCCCATACTTGGCGTTTGGTGGCAGCTGGCCGCGGCGGCGCTTGGGAACGCCTTGTTTCATGTGGGCGGAGGTATCGACAGCCTCTCGTCGCCTGGAGGGCGCATGGGCGCAAGCGGGGTCTTCGTATCCTCCGGCGGCCTTGGGGTAGCGCTTGGGACGCTGGCAGGAAGCTATGCCGGCCCATCAGCGTATCTATACCTGGCAGTACCGGCGGCCGTATCCATATGCGGCGTTTTAGCCGCTTCGGTTCGTCCGCTTCCTCCTGAGTCGGGTTATGAGTCCCGGGCATTTTCCACGGTCGAAGCTGGAAAGGGGTTTTATGCTGTCATAGCGTTGTGCTTTATATCCATATTCGTGCGCGCCTATGTCGGAGGGAGCGTCCCCATGGGGTTTAAAACAGGAGCGCTTATGACCATATTCGCGGCATGCGCCGCCTCCCTGGGCAAGGCGCTGGGCGGTTTCGCCGCCGACAGGTTTGGAGCGCGCCTGACGGGCGCCGTCACGCTGCTTGCGTCGGCTCCGCTGCTATGCCTGTTTCACGACAGCGCATATCTCTGCGCGCTTGGACTGCTGCTTTTCAACATGAGCATGCCTATTACGCTATGCGGCATAGCGTCAAAGCTGCCGCGCCATCCCGGGTTGGCGTTTGGGCTTTCCACGCTAGCGCTGCTGCTGGGCTCGGCGCCGCTGTTCTTCTTTGCCATCGAGGGGCCGGCGCGCATAATTGTTATGGCCGCGCTAATTTTGCTTTCTTCCGGCTGCCTGTACGCCGCCTTTTTCAGCGCCAATTCTAAAAAGGGCGTTGTTGATATGAACGCGCCGTTATGACGCCGGTATGGGATTAGTGCCGTCGTGTTGAACGCCTTTTTAAAGGGTTCGGTTTATTTTTTGATGAGGAGGAGGTTATAAATGATTATATTGAATGCCGCGCTGGACGCTGTGCTGATCGGACTTATAACGATAGTCTCCGTTTTGGTCCTGATGGGGCTTGGCATAGCTATAATGCTTATTGTGAGAATGAAAAAGATCAAGAGGATTAAGATGGATAAGATTAAAAGGGATGGAGAAAAGGAGGAGAAATGATGTTTTACTCTTTGTTAGACGTGGCGCCGCCCACACCGCTGGACCTGGTATATGACCTATGGCCCATAATCCTTATCGGCCTTGGCGTAGCCGCGATAATCGCGGCCGCGGTTGTGCTCGTGCTTAAAGCAAAGCGGGAGCGAAAATAACTTTTAGAGTAAGACCTATGTCAATATTCTCTTAATGGGCCGGTGAAACCGCTTGAACGAATACCTGGAAATAGCCCTCATACTGTTTGCCAGCCTGGCTCTTACCATATTTGCCGAGGGGCTTTTAACCGCCATATGGTTTAAAAGCGGGCGAATGGTATATTTCAGCGTACTGTGCAACCTTATTACCAATCCGGCGTTGAACATACTGGTGATTGCTTCTGTATCCGCGTTTGGCGCCGCCGCCTATGTTCCCGCCGCCGCCCTGCTGGAATTTTTCGCTGTCGCTGCCGAGGCATATATATGGAAAAGCTTGTGCGGGTTTTCACGCCGCGGGGCGCTGTGGACAGCGTTTATTACAAATCTGCTGTCATTCGCCGCCGGTCTTGCGGCTCAGTACGTTCTTCAGGGCGCATGGACGTAATAAGTTTTGTAAATAAGCGTTATGTTTCACAAATGTTTACAAAAATGATTGGAAAATTTATGATATTTCCGCATTTGGAGCGTATTAATGTGATAAAATATAAGGAAATATACTGTTCGGATTATCTGATCCACGATAGAATACGCGGCGCGCTTGCTTCGCTTATTCACAGCACGCTGGAGGATTGTCCGGATGCTCCGGATTTTGACTTTTTTGCGCATAACGCTGAAATATCCACGCCTGCCGCACTGCGCCTAGGATGCGCTGAAAATTTATGCGGCAGAATAAATGGAGAGCTGGCCTATTACGGCGGTCCTAAAATCATTGGGGCCCGCCTGGTTAGAGAAGCGTTTGAAACGGGAGGGCACGTTAACCTTCGGTTATCCGATGAGTTTTATTACGCCCTCATCGGCCTTGTAAACGCTTCTTCCCCACTGCCCGCGCTGAGCGGCGACATAACCCATGGCGAGGGCTATGCCCTGGCCCGCATGCTTATGTTGAATAAATGCCTGGGGAAACATGGCGGTATACCGGAGCGCGCGCTGAGGGCGCTTTGGACCGCTTTCGCCGCATGCGACCCAACGCTGGACTCCCGCCAAAGGACGGCCGCGCTGGCAAGGGCCTCAAAGGCGCTTACGGGCTTAGCCGCATGTATTGAGCCAAAATCGCGGCGGCGGCTTCTCGGCGGAGCCGGGGATATGGCGGCGTGCGCCGCCCGGCTTTTGGCCCGCGCGGCGGCCCAGTGCGCCAGCCGCTGAGCGCGTAAGTATCTTAGGACGGGGCGGTTTAGGATTTATATTTCCCATAAAGGAGGTCTCAATATGGAAATTAAATGGTACGGTCATTCATGCTTTCTGCTCACAAGCTCTCAGGGAACCAGGATTTTGATGGATCCGTGCTCTCCCGACACCGGCTATACGCTTGGGCCTATACAGGCGGACGCCGTCACCTGCAGCCACGACCACTACGACCATAACTACGTGCCGGCCGCTGCGGACAATCCTGTGATAATCCGCGGCCCGGGGGAATATCTCGTTAAGGACACGCTAATAAAGGGCGTGCCGACATGGCATGACGACGCCCAGGGCAGCAAGAGAGGGCCCAATATGCTGTATATCGTGCGGATGGACGATATGCGCATCCTGCACGCTGGGGATATAGGCCACCTGCCCGACGAGGAAAGCCTCCGCGTGATAGGCGATATCGACGTTCTTCTCGTTCCGGTCGGCGGCGTTTATACGATAAACTACCTGCAGGCGCTCGAGATGGCCAATATGCTCAGGCCAAGCGTTGTTATCCCAATGCATTATAAAACGCCTGAGTGCAAAGTGGATCTGGGCGACCTTGCGCCGTTTATAAGCACCGCAAAGGACTGCAAGATACACAGGCTTAACCAAAGCGAAGCTACGCTTAGCAGGGAAAACCTCGGCGAGGACAGGGTGCTTGTACTTGATTATGAAAAATAATAGCCTGGCGCACAGGCGGGTATAAGGAGGGCGGCAGGGGCACGTTTGAGCGGCTGCCGCGCGCCCTTTTGTTGTTTTGTATAAAAATAGGTGCGCATATATCCATGGCGCAATCGAATCTTAGGCGCCCTTTACAGCCTTGAGCCGGCATCCCGATTGAAATACCTTCACCTCCACAGGCCTCTCTGGGCTTTTATAGGCATTAAATTTTGCGCCGCGCCGCGCCTTTATAAGCGCAGTATTGATTCTAAAGCTTAAACGGTCTATAATCTGAATAAGCTCATTTGAATAGCTAAGGAGGAATAAACCCAATGATGGACAGTAGAATAGAAAAGCTTGCCAACATACTCGTTACCTTTTCTACCGAGGTCAAGCCCGGAGAAAACGTTCTTATAAGCTCCGGAAACGGAAACGATATGCTTGTTAAGGCTCTCGTCCGCGAGGTGTATAAGGCGGGCGGCCGGCCGTTCGTGTGGCTGAACAACGCCGCGATTGAACGGGAACTTGGCATGGGGTATACCGAGGACCAGCTGAGGATACGGGCCGAGGCCGACGCGCTGCTGATGAGCAAAATGCAGGTGTTTATAGGATTTTCGGGAGTTGTTAATAACTCGGAAACCTCCGACGTACCGGCCGACAAACTGTCGCTGTACGCCCAGCACTACGGCGAGCGGGTTCACGGGAAGATACGCGTGCCGCAAACCCGCTGGGTTGTTCTCCGCTACCCGACCCCCGCCATGGCGCAGATGGCGGATATGAGCACCGAAGCGTTTGAGAACTTCTATTTTGACGTATGCAATATGGACTACTCCAAGATGGACAGGGCTATGACCCCGCTCAAGGAGCTTATGGAGCGCACGGACATGGTGCGCATAGTCGGGCGCGGAACCGATATCTCCTTCTCAATAAAGGGGCTGCCCGCCATAAAATGCGCCGGCAAGGTCAACATACCCGACGGCGAGATATTTACAGCGCCGGTAAAGGGCAGCGTCAACGGCGTGATAACCTACAACACGCCCTCGGTGCACGACGGCTTCACCTTTGAAAACATCTGCCTTACCTTTAAAGACGGCAGGATCGTAAACGCAACGGCTAATGATACGGAGCGCGTGAATCATGTGTTTGACATGGACGAGGGCGCGCGCGCTGTCGGCGAGTTTGCGATTGGCGTAAACCCGTACATAATCAATCCCATGAAGAACACCCTGTTCGATGAAAAAATAATGGGCAGCTTCCACTTTACCCCTGGCGCGTGCTATGACGAATGCGACAACGGGAACAAATCAGCGCTCCACTGGGATCTGGTATGCATCCAAACCCCCGAATACGGCGGCGGCGAAATGTACTTCGACGGCGTTCTGGTGCGCAAGGACGGACGGTTTGTGTTATCGGAACTTGAGTGCCTGAATCCCGAAAACCTCAAATAGCATCCCTCCATCAGGGGACTTTGACCACTCTAAGCCGGCGGTATGTTGAAGTGGTCTAAAGATAGGAGACACAAAAACGAGTCTCCTATCTTTTGTTGCATAATGGGAAAAAGGCGGCGAGGAAATGAGAAAGGACTACGCCTTTCACAGTAAAGGGGAAAACTTTAAATAGTAAAACGGTATCTAGCGGGAGAATCTCCCCAGAAGTTGCATGAAGAAATGGGAATCAGCGATGGGAATATTGGCAAATGGAAACGCCAATATCTGTCCGGTGGCGAAGCGGCTCCGAATAATCGGAAAAACCTGGGAATCCCTTGAGCAAATGCGGGAGACATAAGGAACTGACTCGTGAAGAACAACTGGAATATCAGGTGGAGTGCTAAAACGGGAACTGATGAAAAAAGAAGCTGAGGTAGTACCGCTAAAGAATCCATCGAACTGGAAGGGGGCGATATTCGAAAAAAGTTATCCGGCAGATCTATTCTCTCATCCGGCAGCAAGAAACATAACATTCCGTTGTTGAATTGTGTCAACTGTATAGCATATCTCGCAGCGGATATTACAGGCGGATGGGATCAGGGCAGCATCACCATAGGGCTTAACGCCAAAGCCGCGCTGCATGCCAGGCTTCCTTCTCATGGGAAGACGCCGGCCATGCCGGCGGGAGCATTCAGCGCCGCGGGCTTGAATAGAGATGGGCACGAATTAAGCCCTAAGCGTATCCCGCCACCTAGTAAGCGCTATCCGGCGCTTATCGTGCGCTTGCGCAATTCGTCCTAATACTTTCAGCGGCTAGTATATGGTAAAGAATCGAATTAAAACATTGAACCGGCCCGACAGCCGGACTTTCTAATACAATTAAGGCCGCCAATCCTAAATACTGTCGCGTCGCATTAGCTTAGCCTACCATTATGCTGCCCTCGGGGTATCTAAGCGTTGAATCGTCGGATTTGCCGCTAAGCGACAGCACCAGGGTAAGCGGGCCGACCCTGCCCGCGAACATGAACAGGCAAAGCACCACCCTTGTCACCGCGGTAGCCTCCGCCGTTACGCCCGAGCTTACGCCCACCGTGCCCACCGCTGAAGCAAGCTCAAAGAACACGTCTATGAAGCTCGAGCCGCTTCCTATCTGCGAAAACGATACTATCATGCTGGCCGATATCATCATCAGAATACCCACTATGAATATACAAAGCGATCTTTGTACCAGCGACGGCGAAATTCTGCGCCTGAATACGTTTACATCCGAATGTCCCCTTAAAAACGACCTGAGGGTAAGCGCCAGCAGCGCCACGGTAGTGACCTTGATGCCTCCGGCCGTTCCGGCCGGCGCGCCGCCGATAAACATCAGAACCGACGAAAGCAGTTTTGACGAATCCGTCAGAGCCGCCTGATCCACCGTATTGAACCCCGCGGTCCTGCATGTTACGGACTGAAACAGAGCGGCCAGCGCCTTTTCTCCAACGCTCATGCCATGCATGGTGCCGGTATTATCGTATTCAAATGCAAAGAAAAACAATGTTCCAGTGGACAGCAGCACAAGCGTGGTAAACAGTACGAGCTTGGTATGAAGCGACAGATGCCGCGTGCGCCTGAACGCGCCGAGGTCCATAATTACGGCAAAGCCCAGGCCCCCGATAATGATAAGGCCAATCAGGGTGAGGTTAACCAAAAGATCGCCATGGAGGGCGGTAAACGAGCTGTACTCGCCCGTTACCCTCCCCATCAGGTCAAAGCCGGCGTTGCAGAAGGCCGATATGCTGTGAAAGATAGAATACCATATCCCTTTTAGCCATCCAAGCATTGGAATAAAGCGTATGGAAAGCAGGGCGGCCCCGACAAGCTCACAGCCAAAGGTGATGATTGCCGCGTTGCGCCCCAGGCGTACTATTCCCGAAAGCTTGTTTTCGCCCAGGGATTCGGCTATGGTAAGCCTTTCTTTAAGTGATATGCGCTTTCTTATCGACAAAAACAGCAGCGTGGCCATTGTCATGAATCCAAGGCCGCCGCACTGAATAAGCATGATTATGACGACCTGGCCGAACATTGAGAATGTTGCGGCCGTGTCCGTAACTATCAAGCCGGTTATGCACGACGCGGACGTAGCTGTAAACCAGGCGTCAAAAACGCCGATTGAGGTCCTGTCAACCGTGGCGATTGGCAGGGAAAGCAGCACCGTACCGACTAAAATTAGCCCCAAAAAGCCCAGTGGCAGTATTGCAACGGGACGAATCCCCTTTTTTGTTCGCAAGGCGACGATCCTCCAACCAAAATTACCGCATTATCTGATGCATTATACTTCAACATCAGCAAAAAAACTAGTACTCATATTCGAATATCTGTACAGTATAATGCTGGAAGGGTATACTAAGTGCAGGCAATCTTAATTACAGGGTAAAAAACCAGTATGGAAACGCCGTATGGTATCCGTCGGAGCTGATACGGTACTTAATATGAATAATAACGGAGGTACAGAAAACGATGTATAAAGACGGTTACGACGAATGGCTTTCATCCCTTCCCGAAGGCAGCTCGCTAAGAAAGGAACTCGAGGATATCGAAGGGGACGAAGCGGCCATTGAGGAGAGGTTTTACAGGGAACTGGAGTTTGGCACGGCGGGCCTTCGCGGCATTTTGGGCGCGGGTACGAACCGGATGAACGAGTATGTCGTGCGGCGCGCTACGCGCGGGCTGGCCGCGTACCTCCTAGGCTTTGACGGCGCTAAAGAGCGCGGGGTGTGCATAGCCTACGATTCCCGAAGGTTTTCTAAAGAGTTCGCGTGGGAAAGCGCGAGGACGCTTTCTCAATACGGCATACGCGTATATATATTCGACACCCTGCATACGGTCCCCCAGCTGTCGTTTACGCTGAGGGAGCTTAAATGCATGGCCGGAATAATGATCACGGCAAGCCATAATCCCCCCCAGTACAACGGCTACAAGGTATACTGGGAAACCGGCGGCCAGATGGGGCCAAAGCAGGCCGAGGAGGTAACGCTGAAAATAGATGGGTTTGGATACTTCGACGCTCCCTGCCAATATGACGAAACGCTGATAACGTCTATCGGCGAGGATGAGGATGAAGCCTACTACGCTAAAACGCGGACCCTGCTCATGCGCCCCGAGCTTTTGAAGGATAAGGGCGACTCCATCAGGGTGGTATATACGCCGCTGCATGGCGCGGGCTACGTTCCGGTGACGGGACTTTTAAACAGGGTTGGCATCACTGGCTTAAGCGTTGTTGAACAGCAGCGGCTGCCCGACCCCGATTTTTCTACGGTGAAGGTGCCTAACCCCGAGGACAGGAGCGCGTTCGACCTGGCGTTTAAGCTAGCCGACCGAGTAGGCGCCGACGTTATCCTGGCGACCGACCCCGATTCCGACCGGCTTGGAGTGGCCGTGCCTACGGACGACGGATATGTCCTGCTTACCGGCAACCGTATAGGCTGCATTCTTATAAACTATATTCTGTCGTCGCTAAGTGGGATGGGAAAACTTCCTAAAAACGCGCTAGTTGTTAAATCCATCGTAAGCACCGGCCTGGCCGACGCGATATGCGGCCGCTACGGCGCGGCCATTAAGTCCGTGCCGACCGGCTTTAGATTCATATCCGAGATAATAGACGAATGCGACAAAACGGGCGAATATGACTTCCTGTTCGGTTTTGAGGAGAGCTACGGGTTCCTGGCCGGAGGGTTTGCGCGGGATAAGGACGCCATATGCGCGGCAATGCTCATCTCAGAAGCCTGTGTGTATTACCACGACCAGGGGAAAACGCTGTACGACGTGCTCGAGGATATCTTCAACGAATACGGCTTTTACGAGGAGACGGTAAAGTCCTACACCTGGGACGGCAAGGCGGGCATGGAACGTATCTCAAGGGTGATGGGCATGCTCAGGGATAATCCGCCCCATTCCGTGGCTTCGGCGCGGGTGCTGTCGACCGATGATTTCGAAAGCCTTATAAGCACCGACTTTATATCGGGCGAAACGTGCAAGATCGATATGCGGCGCATGAACATGATAAGGCTCAACCTGGATGGCGGCGCCTGGATATGCGTAAGGCCTTCGGGAACCGAACCTAAGCTTAAGATCTATATCGGCACCTGCGCCAAAAATATGGCCGATGCCGTAACGTTTGGCAGGGCGCTTATGGACTCTATGGATTTGCTGATATCCACATGCGAATAAAAATAGAAGGTTATTTTAACAAGTCTAACCCGCAAAACACGGCCTTCGGCTGCAAGCAGCTATCAGGCTGGATACATGGGGCTCTGCCCCAACCCCCGCCAAAGGGGACTTTTTGTAAAAAGTCCCCTTTGGAATCCCGAAAAACAGTGTATGGCTTTTATTATCTTGTGCTTTAACCGTTGATCTAGGACATTAAAAGACTGCTGTACATGCCGCCTTTTATCGCCATAGGCGATTCGCATAGCGCTTGTTCAGCACTATGCGAGATTAACCCGCAAAACATGGCCTTCGGCTGCAAGCAGCTATCAGGCCATATTTTGCTCCCAAGGTATCAAAAACCACCGTACATGCCGCTGGTTTTTGATGGATTATACTTTTGGGTACGTCCAAACTTTATAGATTGTAAAACTGGTGTGATGTTCCTAAGTTAATATTATTTCCTGTGCATTTTTTGGAGTTCTTAGAACCTTTTTTGCAAAAAAGGTTCTAAGCCGCCGGAGGCATCTTGGGCGGCGTGTACGGCCAAAATCACACCTTATGAAAGGGAAACCGCTCCTGGCCAAAGAACGTTTGAAACGCCCGCAGTCCCGCGTTAATGCCTGTGCAAGGGCTTACGGATATAATATTGATTTTAGTCCGTCGCGCGAAAGAACCTTTGCAAACCGGTTGTTCCAAATCCGCTCCTCATAAAACGCTATGAGCCGCGCCGCTGAAAACGGGCCGTTGTCAAAGGTCGTGTGCGCCCCGTTTGGCACGTATACCATATAGCCCCGCTCAAACGCGGCCTTGCATGTGGCGTCAACGCAGTATTCGGTCCGCAGGCCGGTAAGGATAATGTTTTTTATACCCTTATCCTGCAGATACCCGTGCAGGCCCGTGCCTAAAAACGCACTGTTGAAGCGTTTGTCAAATATGCGCTCCCCATCCTTGGGCGCAACCGCCTCATGGACCTCATGGCCAGTACAGCCCGCCGTGAAGCCCGCTTTACCCGAATCATGCCTTATATATATGATCTCAGCCCCGCTGCCTCTCGCGCTCTCAATAAGGTTGTGGATGTTTCCAACCGTCTCCATCGCGCGAAACGGTCCCGATTCTATCAGCGCCGTCTGAACGTCTACGACCAATAGAGCCGTATCCCCCACTGTTCTCCCCTCCCATGCATATATACGTCTCCCGCTGTCAGCCGGAGCTTTTAGGTTTGGCCCTACTAAACAGCGGCCCATTATATAAAACGGTCAAAAGGGCGGCTGTTAGTTTAATTTAACAGCGCGCCCTTTGTTTTTTAACCTCTCCTATTTCTTGGGGTCATAGGAGGTTACCTGAATCCAGGCGTCGTTAAAAACCGTTACAAAATCGCCCAGATCGTGGAACACGTCGCAGCGGTCGATTACGTCCTGAGGCGGGTTATAGGTCTCGTCCTCGGTCCACTCCGCGTCCATAAGCTCCAGCGCGGCCTTAACCGGCGTGCTGTAGCCTATGTATTCCGTATTCTGTTTTGCAACGTCCGCCTGGCACAGGAAGTTTATGAACTTCTCGGCCTCTTCGGCATGCTTTGACGTTTTGGGAATTATTATGTTGTCAAACCAGAGGTTGCTTCCCTCTTTGGGCACCGCGTAGGCGAGATCCTCGTTTTCAAGCATGCACGCCATCGCGTCGCCCGAGTATACCACGGCGAGCGCGCCGCCGTTATTGATCATGGTTCCCTTTATGGTGTCGCCAAGGTAGGCCCTAACCAGCGATTTCTGCTCCATCAGGGCGTTTTTTGCGGCCTCTATATGCGCCTCGTCGCGCGTATTTATGTCGTATCCCAGCTTTAACAGGGCCACGCCGATTGAATCGCGCATGCTGTCATACATAAGGATCTGTCCGGAATACTTCTCATCCCAGAGTATGTCCCAGCTGTCCACCGGATCGTCCACCATTTTGGTGTTGTAAAGAATGCCCACCGTGCCCCACATATACGGAACCGAGTATTTGTTGTCCGGATCAAAGGACAGGTCCATAAACCGCTCGTCGATGTTCTTTATATTTGGTATGTTATCCATGTTGAGCTCGTGGAGCATGTTGTTGGCTATGAGCTTCTCAATGATGTAATCCGACGGGAAGCACAGGTCGTATATGCAGTCGGGCGACTCAAGCTGTACGATCATCTCTTCGTTGCTTGCCATGAACGTATAGTTGATGTCTATGCCCGTCTCCTCCTCAAAGCGCTTTATAAGCTCCTCGTCGATATAGTCTCCCCAGTTAAGGACATTAAGCGTGACCACATCGTTTGAACTGCACCCAGGCAGAATGACGGTAACGGCAAGAATGAATACCATCGTCATTGCCATTAAAAGCGAAAATCCCTTTTTCATCCCTCTAAAATCCTCCGTTTATGTATACTAGGTATATATTAACCCCTGCGGGGGGGTGTCTCAGCCCTTAAGCTTGGCCGCCTCCTTAGCGGCCCTTCGCTCCTCCCTGACGGATTTGAAGTTGACAATCAGCAAGAGCGTAAGCACAGCCACAAACATCAGCGTGGATAACGCGTTTATCTTGGGACTGATACCCTTTCTGGCCATGGAATAGATGTATATCGACAGGTTCTGCTGGCCCTGCTGGGCAAAGTAGCTTATTACGAAGTCGTCAAGGCTTAGCGTAAAGGCAAGTATGAACCCCGATACAATCCCCGGCATTATATCCGGAATTACCACCTTCCTAAGCGCTGAAAACGGCGTGCAGCCAAGGTCCAGCGCGGCCTCGTAGAGCATGTCGGAGCTTTGCCTGAGCTTTGGCATGACCGAGAATATAACATATGGGATATTGAACGTAATATGCGCTATACACAACCTCAGATAGCTGTTTTGCTGGCTTATTCCGATAAACGAGAACAGCATCATAAGGCTTATTCCCGTAACAAGATCCGGATTTATCATCGGAAGCTGGGACACGTTTTCAATTAACATGCGCCGGCCCTTTTTCATGGAGTGCATGCCTATGGCCGCAAACGTGCCTATTATGGTGGCCGCCACAGCCGAGATTACCGCTACGCTCAGGGTCACCCCCAGCGCGTCCATGATGGTGGCGTCGTTTATAAGCTGCTCGTACCACTTTAGGGAAAAACCCGACCAGTTGCCCATGGTCTTTGACTCGTTAAACGAATAGACCATCAGCACGGCAATCGGCGCATAGAGGAAGACGAGCATTAATCCGAGGTACGTCCCCTTGAAAAACGTTCTTAGTTTCTTCACCAGAGCTTACCCCCCTCTTCGCCCGTCCTGCGCTCGGCGTTTCGCATGATCAGCATGGATATTATTACGAGTATCAGCAGGATAAACGACAGCGCCGAACCTATTCCCCATTCGTTTACCAACAGGAACTGGTTTTCTATAAGATCGCCGTAGAGCATATACATCCCGCCCCCGAGCAGCCTTGATATGGCGAATGTGGTTATAGCGGGTATAAACACCATCGTTATCCCCGAAATCACCCCTGGCATGGACAGCGGCAGTATTATGCGCGCAAACGTTGTAATGCCGTTGGCGCCAAGGTCGCTGGCCGCTTCAAGATGGGATTTGTCCAGCTTTATAAGCACGGTATATATCGGCAGTATCATGAACGGCAAAAAGTTGTATATATTGCCCAGCAGTATCGCCGTTTCCGTAAACAGCAGCTGCTGGGGCGCAAGCCCGATCGAGGTAAGCAGGGCGTTGATGGCCCCGTCCATGTCCAAAAGCACCTGCCACGCATAGGTCCTTAGCAGAAAGTTCATCCACATGGGCAGGATAAAAAACATCGACACTATGGCGGCCCTTGACCGCTTCATATTGGAAAGTATGTACGCCACCGGATAGCCCAGCGCCAGGCAGACCAGCGTGGTTTCAAGCGCCATCACCACCGAGCGCCATAATACGGCCATGTTCTGGCTTCTAAGGCCGCTTATAATGTTTGCCAGGGTAAACGCTCCCGTCTTGTCGGTAAGGGCGTAATATCCTATAAGCATCATCGGAGCCGCTATGAAGATTATCATCCAAACGATGTATGGATATGAGAAAACTGAACGTTTCAGCTTCATAAATATCCTGCCCTCCCCCTCTGTACGGCAAACGCCGGTACGTAATAAATACTTTTTACACCGCGTCATTCCTGCGGGGAACTAGACTCCTCGGCCTCGGGTTCGGGATGCATTACATGGATGGCGTCCGGCGGTATCTCCACCCCGACCTCGGTACCCTGGGGCACAAAGTCCGTGGAGTGTATAAGCCATTCGAGGTCCCCGCACTGCACCCTGAATTCATAATGCACGCCCATGAACAGCACGCTTTTGATTATGCCGGTTAGCTGGGAGCTGTCCTTATTCACTATATCGATATCCTCGGGCCTTACCACCACGTCCACATCCGTTTTCTTGCCAAAGCCGGCGTCAACGCAGGCAAACTCGTGCCCTTCAAAGCTGACCCTGTAGTCGTCCTCCATGACGGCGCTTAGAATATTGCTTTCACCTATGAAGTCCGCGACAAAGCGGTTCTTGGGTTCGTTGTATATGTCGGCCGGCTGGCCGATCTGCTGAATAACGCCGCGGTTCATGACAGCTATGGTGTCGCTCATAGTAAGCGCCTCCTCCTGGTCATGGGTGACGTATACGAATGTTATCTTCAGCCGCTGCTGCATGCGCTTAAGCTCGACCTGCATCTCCTTCCTGAGCTTTAGGTCCAGCGCGCCAAGGGGTTCGTCCAGCAGCAGCACCTCCGGCTCGTTTACCAGGGCGCGCGCAATGGCCACGCGCTGCTGCTGCCCGCCGGAAAGCTGCTCTATATACCTTTTTCCATAGCCCGCCAGGTTGACAAGGTCAAGCATGGCGTTGACCTTCAGCTCTATATCCTTTTTGGCAAGCTTTTTTATCTTCAGTCCGAACGCTATATTATCAAACACGTTTAAATGGGGAAACAGCGCATATTTTTGAAACACGGTGTTTACCTTCCTCTTATGGGGAGGGATACCCACCATGTCCTTTCCATACATCAGGAGCTTTCCTTCCGTAGGCATGGTGAAGCCGGCGATTATTCTAAGCATCGTGGTCTTGCCGCAGCCGGAAGGCCCCAGCAGCGTTAAAAACTCGCCGTCGCGGATATAAAGGGATACGTCGTTAAGCGCAGGCTCGCCATCGTACAGCTTTGTTACGTTTTTAAGCTCGATCAGGCGCGTGTTTTCCATTGAAATCCTCCCCGTACCTAGAAGCTGGGCGGCGTAGCCACCCACAGCACCTTTGCGGCGGTGTTTCCGGTGTTCTTTATCTGATGGGGAGCCGTAGGCTTAAAACAGAAGCTGGATCCCCGCCTTACCTTTAATTTTCTGTCGCCCAGGCACAGCGTTACGCTGCCCTGAAGCACATATCCGAATTCCTCGCCTTCATGCGGATCGTCCATATAGCTCTCGCCGCCAGGCCTGAGCGCTATAAGAATCGGCTCAAGCGCGTTCTTCTGGGCGTTAGGCACCAGCCAGCAGATGCTGTACCCGCACTCGTCGTCATTTTTAACAAACATATCGTCAGGGGTAAACGCCAGCTTTTCCTCGGGTTTTTCATAAAAAAACTCTGAAAGATTCGTTCCCAGCGCCTCCAGTATGTCCATAAGCGTGGCTATCGACGGCGACGTCAGGTCGCGCTCAAGCTGGGATATAAATCCCTTTGACAGCTCCGTCCGGTTCGCCAGCTCCTCCTGGGTAAGGTTGAGCTTTAACCTCAGGCGCTTGATCTTACCGCCAATGCTCATGTTTAACGATTCCTCCTGACTGCCGCGCAGATGAAGTTATACTTAACCCCGTGTATAGCAATTCTGTCTGGCACAGAGCGTCTATACTTAATGTTTATGATTGCTAAACACCGCGCGACGTAATTAAACCATGATTCTACATACTTGTCAACGCCTTTTTGCTTTTTACGGAATTTTAATATAAAATGCTTATTGATCCAATTTATATGTTTATGAAATCGCTAAAACGCCCGGGCAATTACAGAATTTTTGATTTTTACGCCTATCAGGCGGCCGTGCAAACAGGATTTGTATAAATCCGGATCGGATCTGTCCAAAGCGCCTCAGACAGGCGTGAAAACCCCGCCCCGCCAATGCTCTTAACCTTTAAACAGCATTGCCACGGGCGCGTTCACGGCTCCCCCACGCTCAGGCAGTATCACCGCGGCCAAGGCCCAAGCCGCAGGCACTCCTTCACCCGCCTTTCAAGCCTTTTCTAGCCCCAATAATTTTAAGAGTAATAAAAAAACATACAAGCGCCTAAAGCCTAAAAATAAGGCTGTATTGAAGCCAAAGCTTTTGCGGTTTAAGGCATTCTAATTATATATCCCTGCCAGCGCCACCGCCTCGCCAATGGTCTTAACCTTTAACAGCGTCGCCCCAGGCACGTTCACGGTTTCCCCATGCTCAGGCAGTATCACGCGGCTGAAGCCCAGCCGCAGGCACTCCTGCACCCTCTTCTCAAGCCTGCTTATCCTGCGTATCTCGCCCGTCAAGGAAACCTCGCCCAGCACTGCCGTGGACTTTGGAAGCGCGGTCTCTGTAAGCGCCGACGCTATCGAGAGCGCGATGGCCAGGTCGGACGCGCGTTCGCTCAGCCTCAGTCCCCCGACGACGTTTGCGTAAATATCACGGTCACAAACCCTAAGCCCCGCCTTTCTTTCAAGCACCGCAAGCAGCAGCACCAGCCTGCCGTTATCCATGCCCGCGGCCATACGCCTGGGATTGCTGAACTGGGTGGGCGAAATAAGGGCCTGCACCTCGGCTAGCATTGGGCGCGTACCCTCCATCATGCAGGTTACGGAGCAGCCGGCCGCATTTGCGCCGGACAGGAACAGCATCGACGGATCAGGAACCTCGGCCATGCCCGTATCGCGCATTTCAAATACGCCTATCTCGTTTGTGGAGCCAAAACGGTTTTTCACTGCCCTGAGCAGCCTGAACGAATCATGACGGTCGCCCTCGAAATACAGCACCGTGTCCACCATATGCTCCAGCATCCTCGGCCCCGCCAGCGCCCCCTCCTTGGTTACGTGCCCTACTATGAATACGGCGCAGCCAGAGGATTTGGCGTGCCTTGTAAGCGAATCCGTTACCTGGCGGATCTGCGTTATGCTTCCCGCGGCGCTCTGTATATCGGGGTCGTACATCGTCTGTATTGAGTCGATTATCAGCACCGACGGCTGCAGCCTTATAAGCTCGGACTCTATGTTCTGAAGCGACGTATCCGCCATCACAAGCATATCGCCGCAGACCGCGAGCCTTTCAGCCCTTAGCCTCAGCTGGGCGCCCGATTCCTCGCCGGTGACATACAGCACCTTTAAAGAGGCGGCCAGCATTCCGGCCACCTGCGTAAGCAGCGTCGATTTGCCAATGCCCGGGTCGCCTCCTATCAGCACCACCGAGCCTGGCACCAGGCCGCCGCCCAGCACGCGGTCGAGCTCTCCAACGCCTGTGCAAAGCCTGCGCGTGCTGTCAGCAGGCAGCTCCCTAAGCGGCCTTGCCCTTTCCAGAGAGGAGCCGTCGCGCCTGCCCTTTACAGCGTTTATCTCCACCATCGTGTTCCAGCTTGAGCAGGCCGGGCAGTGCCCAAGCCATTTCCCGCTTTCATAGCCGCATTCTCCGCATACGTATACGTTTTTAACCTGCTTTGTCATCCATTCTCCCTTTAGCCCGCACGCCTAGCTCGGTATTGGCGCGAATTTCATGATATCGCGCTCCCGCGACGTAACGTCCATCCAAAACGCTACATCGCCCGATACGCCCATGAACTGGGCCTTTTCATCCTCCGGCGTGATCCTGTAGCTTGCCGCGTCCTCAAATACATATACATAAATGGCTTCATCTTTGCTGTATACAACAAAATCGCTGCCAAGGCCAAACTCAACGACGCCCTCGTCGATAAGGATTGGTTCCGACGGCCCCTTTGCCCCATAAAGCTTCGCGCCCGGCGCATGGTTTGAATCAAGCCATGCGAAATACGCCCCGTTCCCTTCGGGATCATGCACGTATGTTCCAGGCTCATAGGTATATATCTGGCTTGTGAGGCGCGCATAGTTTATGCAGCTGGTAGCGCCGCTTTGTGTTGAAAACTCGCCGTAGGCATCGGCCCAGACAATAAGGCCGTTCATAAACGAAGGAAGGCTCTGCCCGTATTCGGAATTGTTAAACATGGCCAGGGTGGCGCTTTCAAGCGTTTCAAGGTCGCATATATACAGCTTGTCCATGCGCGTGCCCGTACGCTCGGTCCATACGATATAGTGATCGTACAGCTTTATCTCAGGCTGGCCCACATAGAACTCCTTAACCACGCGGGGCCTGCCCGATGAACTGCCGCGCCGCATGGCCATTATCCTTCCCCCGCCTTCGAACTTGCCGTCCACGAATACAAGCCAGCCGTCATTTATGGACGGAAAAAGAAAATGATCATACTGAAGGTTATAATCCAGTTCGCTCGCTTCCCTGGTATCCGGATTGTAGAAGAACAGGTTGGTCATAAGCGCCTTGTCGTCGACAACCTTACCGCCGGTAAAAACGATTTCGCCGTTATGATAGAATGGATCGCCATACCATCTGTAATCCATTACGTCGGGTATGGACAATACTATCTCGCTCTGCGCCGTTTCAGGCACAAAGTTGGTCATGGGATGCGGCGTGGGCGTAGGCCTGAGCGTTGGCTCGGGGGTTGGCTCGGGCGCAAACGGCGGCTTGTAATCAATCCCCAGCATTGGCAGCAAAAACGGCAGCGCGACGAATACTATCAGCGCAATAACGGCCAGAATGCCCATTATTATGCCTATAAGCGCGAATACCGGCCCCGCATTCGACCGCTTCAGCTTGCGAAGCCTTTTCCTGGGTACTTTTGTACGGTATTTTCTCCCCATCCTATTTAAGACGTCCTTGCATTATTTGTTCCATTATAACATATAGCGGCGGATTCCAAAATAAAAAGGCCATATAAAATAACATGCTCACGAAGTATTAAATCCAGCAGCTCAGAATACGCTCCCCGGACGTATATATGAAAACACCCTGTCATGGTAGGAAAGCTCCGGAACAAGGCGGCCGTCCCTGTATAACCTTCTGACCTCGAATGGCAGCATCCATCTCGCGTCCACGACCTTCTCGGTGTTAAGCGTCAACGAGCAGATGTCCGCCTCCTCAACAAACAGCCATGCGTCAATTACGGAGTCATGCCCAAACATCGAGGCGGTTAGGGCTCCGTTTTCCCTGTTAGGGTTCAGGCCTATGGTCTCGTGAATCAGGCGCAGCGCGCCTGATTCACTGCTTTCGCCTGGATTTACCGGCCCTGTTATACACTCCCAGCAGAGTGAAAACGGCCTGCACGGATGCCTTTTGAGCATCAGGTATTCTCCCGCCCCGTTTTTTATCCATACGTTTATTATTAGCTTGCCAAAGCCCTTCGCCGCTGTGCGCCTGCCGCCGATATCCCCTCCGGAGCCAATAGGACTGTCCATTCCGCTTTCCTCCATCAATCGTTTTTTCATTTAACTCCAGTATAATATAAAATTGGATACTTGCTCAAATATATCGGATGTATTTATGTTAATTTATGATGAATATAGCCTGCATAAATGAATAC